>JACQEX010000055.1 GCA_016200345.1 Nitrospinota bacterium | reverse complement strand
GGGGCCTTGCATTTATGTGTGTATGACCTGTTGTATTGCAAGGCCCACCTCCTAATGGCTATACGCTCAATCAACGGTCGCATTCTTGACAGCCAGCGTTGCGCCGACGATTCAAACGTTAATTGTTCCTCAGAGTGGCTTGCATCAAGCCTTTAGAAAATCAATTAGGGCGGGGAGGCCGACGAGCCGAACCTTCGCGTCCTTTACCGTTTTTGTATGGCTCCGCTTCTTGCCTGCCCAGCCAAAAGCGGGGCCTCAAGGTAACGCATGGGGACGGCGCAAAACCGAGGCAGGTGTTCATTCCGCCGCCCCCCAACGCGCAGGGCGAACCGAATTAACCGAATCTCGCCTTCTTTTAAGCGGGCACAACAATCGGCTTGAGGGTTCGAATAATCGTGCCGGCTTTGTCCCTAGCCAGTTCCATCTCGTAATGGTTCTGCAGATTCATCCACATTTCTGCGGAGGTTTCAAACACCTTGCCCAGTCGGATTGCGGTGTCCGCGGTTATCGCCCGTTTCCCCAGCACGATTTCGTTTATCCTGCGCGGCGGCACCTTCATGGCGCGGGCCAGCGAGTTTTGCGAAATGCCTAACGGCTCCATGTACAAATTCATAAGTACTTCGCCGGGGGGAACCGGCGCTCTTTTCTTCTCCATTTGCACTCCTTCGTAAATAAAATAGAAATCAATGATAGTCGGTTATCTCCACGTCATGCGCGTCAACGCCTTCCCAGCGGAAACAAATTCTCCATTGGTCGTTGATTCTTATGCTGTAAAAACCGCGCCTGTCGCCCGTCAATTTTTCTAGCCTGTTCCCTGGCATGGTGGAAATATCCGCCAGAGAAATAGCCGAGTTCAGCAACAACAGAAGCTCGGTGGCTTTACGTTGAATATTAGGCGGGATTTTCGACCTGTCCCTTTCAAAGAGCCTCCGAGTTTCCTTGTCGGCAAATGACTTCAGCACTCCCATAATATATGACGTTACGCGGTATTGGTCAAGGCCGTAATTTTGGCGTTTCAAGGGGTCGGCGAAGATGCCTTTATCCGGCCCCGTTCGGGATGAAAATATGGTAGATTGAACGCCATATGAGATGCCCAAAATGTAGTTATTCGAGTTTTGAATACATGGACGCCTGTTCCAAGTGCGGGGCCGACCTAACCCCGGTAAAAAAAGAGCTGGGCCTCGACATGCCACGCTTTAAAAGCCTCGGCATAATCGCCTATTTAAGGAAAAAAAAGGCGGAAGAAGAGGCCGAAAAATTAAAGGCCGTGCCCGACGTCGTTGTGGAAGGGGTTGATACCGAACCGGTCGTCGATTCGGACGAGCCAAAAAATCCGCATGACGTTGATTTGTCTGATTTTCAAGAAGAGGGGAATGCGGCTCATTTGTCTGTTCCAGACGAAACTCCGGCTGGTGGAGGGGAGTTGACACTTGGCGATTTCGAGCGCGAAACGCCGGAGTCAACCCTGCCGGCGGTCGTTGAGGATGGAATTGGCGACGTGGAGGCAATCCCGGACGAGACGCCCCAAAAGCCGTCCGCCGGGCTGTCCGCCGTTGACGTCGGAAGCGTGGAGCCGGCTATTGATTTGCCGAACGCGCCGGTGGTAGCGGACGAAGAATCGCATCTTGATATTGACGTCGGCGAAGGAATCGGCGACGCGGACAACATCGTTCCAGTGACGCCGGAGAAGGACTCCTTGGATCTGGAGATATCCGAGAATCCGCCCTTGGAACCAACGCCGCCCCCGGCGAGAAAGGGGCTTACCGACTCCGAGGCGTTGAATCTGGACGGGCTGGACCTAAATTTTGACGACATTAAGTTTGATCTTTCGCCGGGCGAAAAAAAGCCCAAGGCGCAAGAGAAGAAAAAAGAGGACGAAGGACTGGACATTGATTTGAGCGATTTGAAACTGGAGTAATAAGGCCGGGTTTTTAGTTGGGAAATATCGTCGGGCAAGACCGGGGTTTTTATGTTGTCATTCCAGCGTGGGCTGGAATCCAGATTGGGACGAACGCCGGGCTTTATTCCTTTGTCAGAATATGGTAAACAGGTGCGTTGCACGCGACCGAGAACTAGAAACGGAAAACACATTTTAAGGAGTGCCGATGAAAAAGAGTTACCTGCTCTCTCCCGGGCCGACGCCGGTGCCGGAAAGAGTCCTGCTTGCCATGGCCCAGCCGGTCATACACCACCGGACGCCGCAGTTTAGCAAGATCTTCGCCGAGGCGGCGGAAAAGCTGAAGACGCTGTTCCACACGAAGAACGACATCATTATCCTCTCCTCCTCCGGCACGGGCGCGATGGAGTCCGCCGTCGCCAACTGCTTCGCCAAAGGGGAGAAGGTTTTGGTGGTGAACGCCGGAAAATTCGGCGAGCGCTGGGGCAAGATTGCCGAGGCGTTCGACCTTAAGGTCACTTGGATGAACATAACCTGGGGCGAGTGCGCCAACCCGGCGGACGTGAAGGCCGCGCTGGACGCCGACCCGGAGATAAAGTGCGTTTTGATACAGGCGACGGAGTCCAGCACCACCGTCAAGCACCCCATAAAGGAGATAGCGGAGATAACAAAGTCCCGCGACGTTCTGTTTATAGTGGACGGCATAACCGGCGTCGGCGTGTTCGACATACCGATGGACGACTGGGGCGTGGACATCCTCATCTGCGGCTCGCAGAAGGCTATGATGCTTCCCCCCGGCCTTGCGTTCATCGCGCTTAACGACAGGGCGTGGGCGCGGGCGGACAAGGTCAAAAACACCAACTTTTACTTCAACCTCAAGAGGGAGCGAAAAAACCTCAAGGACAAAACGACGGCGTTCACCCCGGCGGTCTCCCTTATATACGGACTGCGCGAGGCGCTATTGATGATGGAGGAGGAGACCTACCCCGCGGTTTTTGCGCGGCACGTGGCGCTTGGCAAGGCGGTTCGGGCCGGCACGTCAGCCCTCGGCCTTAAGCCGGTAACCAAGCACCTCTCCGAGGCGATGACCGGTGTTTTCCTCCCCGAGGCTGTGAACGGGAAAAAATTCGTGAAAGTTCTTCGCGACGACTTCGGCGTCACCTTCGCCGGGGGCCAGGACTCGTGGGAGGGGAAGATTATACGAATCGCCCACCTCGGCTACTTTGGCGAGTTCGACATGGTGATAGCGATGTCGTCCATCGAGATGGCGTTGGACAAGTTCGGCCACCCGGTAAAGTTCGGGGCCGGCGTTGGCGCCGCGCAGGAGATTCTGCGCGACCGCTTCGAGGTGAAGTGACATGGGCGTCAAACACAAAGTACTGGTGAGCGACGACGTTTCGGAAAACGGGATAGAGATCCTTCGCAAAAGCCCCGTCCTAGAAGTGGACGTTAAGATAGGCTTGAAGAAGGAAGAGCTTATAAAAATCGTGGGCGACTACGAGGGGCTTATAATCCGCTCCGCAACCAAGGTGACCGCCGACGTGATATCGGCGGCGAAAAACCTGAAGGTGGTCGGCAGGGCCGGCGCGGGCGTGGACAACGTGGACATAGCGGTCGCCAGCAAGCGGGGCATAGCGGTGGAAAACACCCCCGGCGGTAACACCGTCACCACAGGCGAGCACACCTTCGCGCTCATCTGTTCGCTGGCCCGCAATATTCCGCAGGGGACCGCCTCCACAAAGGCCGGCAAGTGGGACAGAAAGCTGATAGGCGTGGAGCTGTTGGGAAAAACTCTCGGCGTGGTCGGCATCGGGCGCGTAGGCTCCGTGGTCGTAAAGCGCGCGCAGGGCTTTCAGATGCACTGCATAGCGTTCGACCCGTTCATCTCTGCGGAGAAGGCGGCGGAAATCGGAGTCGAGCTCGTCAGTTTGGACGAGTTGTACAAAAGGGCCGATTTTATATCCGTCCACTCGCCGCTGACGGAAGAGACAAAGCACATGATATCGGCCAAGCAGTTTGCGATGATGAAATCCGGCGTGCGCATAGTCAACTGTGCGCGCGGCGGGATAATAAAGGAGGACGACCTTGCGGAGGCGATAAAGAGCGGCAAGGTGGGCGGGGCCGCGCTGGACGTGTTCGAGCAGGAGCCGCCTTCTGCGGACAACCCGCTTTTGCAACTTTCGCAGGTGATTTGCACGCCGCACCTCGGCGCCAGCACCAACGAGGCGCAGGAGAACGTGGCGATAGCCATCGCGCACCAGGTCGTGGCGTTTTTCGAGGACGGCGTGATTATGAACGCCGTGAACGTGCCGGACGTAGACCCGGAGGTCTTGAAGAAAATCAAGCCGTACCTCTCGCTCGCCGAGAAGCTCGGGAAATTCGTCTCCCACGTCGGCGGCAAGGGGGTTCGGGAGATAGAGGTAGCCACCAGCGGCGAACTTGCGGAGGTGGACATGAAGCCGCTTGCCACGTCCGCCCTTAAGGGATTTTTGTCCCACTTCGCGGGGGACGACGTGAACTTCGTCAACGCGCCGTTCGTGGCGAAGGAGCGCGGGATAGACGTAAAAACCTCGGTCAGCAAAAAGGCCATCAACTACGCCGGACTGCTCACCATCAACGTCAAGACGGACGAGGGGGAGAACACGATCTCCGGCACCATCTTCGGCAAGGAGGACGCCAGAATAACCAGCATAAACGGCATACACATCGAGGCGGTGCCGGAGGGGAACATGCTGATGTTCACCAACGTGGACAAGCCGGGAGTAATCGGCGCCCTCGGCACCTATCTGGGGCAAAAGGGAATCAACATCGGCCAGTTCCACCTCGGACGCTCGGCCCCGCTGAAGGACGCCATAAGCATAGTGAACGTGGACTCGGAGTTGGACAAATCCGTCGTCGAAGGGGTTGTGAAAATTCCGAACATGCTAAAAGCCTGGGCGATTAAGCTTTGAAACTCCACATCACCGCAATCCCCCAGGGAACGCGGACGTTCCTGTTCGAGGAGGCGGAGCAAAAACGCCGGATCGAGCAGGAGATTCACTCCTGCCTTAAATCACGCGGGTTTCAGGAGATTGTAACGCCGCTTTTGGAGTATTACGACTCCGCCGTCGTCGGCATGGGGGACGATGGGGGAAGGATAATGCGCTTCGCCGAGGAGGACTCGGGCATGGCGATAGCCCTAAGGCCGGACATCACCTCGCAGGTGGCGCGTTCCGCCGCCACGCATCTGAACAAAATGCCGCTTCCATTAAGGCTTTGCTACAACGGCCCGGTTTTTCGCAGGGCGAGAAAGGGGAAGGGGGAGCAGTACGTGCTCAACCAGGCGGGGATGGAGATTATCGGCGACGGCGAGACCTCGGCGGACGCCGAGATAGTCGCATCAGTCATGGCGGTGATTTCAGCCGTCGGGTTGAAATCCTACTCGTTCTCAATAGGGCACGCGGGAATTTTAGGCTCGCTATTGAAAGGCATGGAGCCGTCCGCGCTCGAAAAAATAAAGTCCGCCGTGTCCAAAAAAGACAAGTCGGCGATTGCCGAGGAGCTAAAAAAAAGCGGTGCGCCCAAAAACATTTCCGAAAAGATAACCGGCCTTGCCGGACTTTTTGGCGACCTGTCCGTCTTGGGCGAGGCGGAGAAGATTTGCGCCGGGCACGCGGGCGCGGAGGCCGGGATAAAAAACTTGAAGGGTTTTTTGGAGAAGGTAAAGCCGGCCGGATTGCCGGAAAAACTGGTTTTGGATTTTGGCGAGATTCGCGGCTGGGGTTATTACACCGGCGTGATAATGGAGCTGTTTTTCGGCTCCATGCTGGCCCTGGGGGCCGGCGGACGCTACGACAGCCTCGTGGCAAGGTTTGGAAGGGACGTACCCGCCGTCGGGTTCGCGTTTGACGTGGACATGATAATATCCGCCGTCATGCGCGAAAATTCCGGCGTCGGTTTCACAAAGTAGGAGAGAGGTAAAATGCCGGTCAACATAATTGTAGGAATGCAGTGGGGCGACGAGGGGAAGGGGAAAATCGTGGACATCCTCAGCGAGCACCACGAGATAATCGCCCGCTACCAAGGGGGCGCGAACGCCGGCCACACGGTGGTCGTAAACGGCATGAAGTTTGTCCTCCATCTAATCCCATCCGGGATATTGCGCGAGGGGAAGGTCTGCGTCATCGGCTCCGGCGTGGTGGTGGATCCGCAGTCGCTTTTCGCCGAGATGGACCAGCTGGAAAAAGGCGGGATTAAAATCGGCGGCAGGCTCTTGATATCGCCTCGCGCTCACTGCATCCTTCCGGTGCACAAGTCGCTCGACAAGGCGCACGAGGCGCGCGGGGGGCAGAGGAAAATCGGCACCACCGGCAAGGGGATAGGCCCGTCGTACGCCGACAAAACGGCGCGGGTCGGCATTCCGATGTTTTTCCTATCCGACGAGAAAAAACTGGAGTCGGCGGCCAACTCTCTTCTCGCCGTAAAAAACTCGCTTCTCTCGGACTTCTATTCGCAGGACAAGCTGGATCCCGCGACGCTTTTGAAGGAAATAAAATCGTTCATCCCGCGTCTTCTCCCGTTCGTGGGGGACACGCGCTCGGTGCTGGCCGACGGAATGCGCGACGGGAAAAATATTCTGTGCGAGGGGGCGCAGGGGACGATGCTGGACCTCGACCACGGCACCTATCCGTACGTCACGTCGTCGTACACCGTTTCGGGCGGCGCGTGCGTCGGGCTTGGAATCCCGCCCGGCAAGATTGACAAGGTCATCGGCGTCGCGAAGGCGTACACCACGAGGGTGGGCGAGGGGCCGTTTCCGACCGAGCTTTTGGACGGAGTTGGCGCGAAGATACAGGAGGAAGGAAACGAGTTTGGCGCAACCACCGGAAGGCCGAGAAGGTGCGGATGGTTCGACGGGCCGGTTGCGCGATACGCGGTGGAAATAAACGGCATTGACGAAATAGCGCTGACGAAGCTCGACGTGCTGGACGTGCTGGACAAACTGTGCGTCTGCACGGCGTACAAGGTGGACGGCAAAACGGTGGAGAGGATAAGGGACGACGTCTCTATTCTGGAACGGGCGACGCCGGTCTACAAGGAGTTCGACGGGTGGAACACGAAGACCGCCGGGATAACGGAGTTCTCCAAACTGCCGGACAAGGCAAAAAGGTACATCGGATTCCTGCAGGAGCAGGCCGGGGCGCATATAAGCATCGTTTCGACGGGGCAGGGGAGGGAGTCCACGATTACCGGGATTCCCCGCTCGTGAACGGGAAAAAGGACGACAAACCGCCTCGCTTTGCCGGAATTACTTTTAACCGACAATCGTGGCGGTGAAATGGAAACGTTTTCTAATTTGGCCGATTCTCACGCGCACCTAAACAATCCAGATTTCGCAAACGATCTGGACGAGGTGGCCGGGGCGCTGGGCGGAATGCTTGTTTTAAACGCGGCGTACGACGTCGCCTCCTCCCTTAAGGGGATAGAAATAGCCCGCAAATATCCCAATATGTACGCCTCCGTCGGAATCCACCCGAACGACACGGGAAAGGCGACCGAGGCCGACTTCAAAAAACTCGCCGAGCTTGCCAAAGACGAAAAAGTGGTCGCCATAGGCGAAACCGGGCTTGATTATTACAGAAACAGGGCCGGCGCCGAGACGCAAAAAAAATGGCTTCGCCTCCATCTTGGGCTGGCCGCGGAATTAAACAAGCCGGTGATTATCCATTGCCGGGAGGCGTGGGCCGACATACTGCCGATTCTAAGGGACGAGGCGAAGAGCGGCGGAGTCCTGCATTGTTTTTCCGAGGGGCCGGACGAGGCTCTGGAGGGACAGCGTCTTGGCTGGCACGTCTCGTTCGCGGGGAACGCTACGTACCCGAAGGCGGAAAAACTCCGGCTCGCGGCAAAGGCGGTTCGCTCCGAGTATCTGCTGATGGAGACCGACTGCCCCTATCTTTCGCCGCAGTCGGTTCGCGGAAAAAGGAACGACCCGCGAAACTTGGTGGAGACGGCAAAAACGCTGGCGCAGACGCGCGGCCTGACGTACGAGGACACGGTTCGCATCACGCGGATGAACTTCGAGAAACTTTTTTTGGACAAACGCCCGGAGAAGGGGGAGATTGTTTATTGGATTCGCAACTCGCTTTACGTGAACGTAAGCAGGGCGTGCAACAATCGTTGCGTCTTTTGTCCGCGCGAGGAAAACCCGGTGGTGCAGGGGCACTATCTGGGCCTTGCTAGGGATCCGGAGGCGAGAGAAATCATATCGGCCGTCGGCGACAGCAGGCCGGACGAAATAGTGCTTTGCGGTTTTGGCGAGCCGACTATAAGGCTGGACGTGGTGAAAGAAGTGGCCTCGGCGATGAAACAAAAGGGGCTGAAGGTTCGCCTGAACACAAACGGCCAGGGGAGCCTGATAAACGGGAGGGACATCGTGCCGGAGCTGAAGGGGCTGGTGGACGTCGCCTCCGTGTCGCTCAACGCGGACAACGCCGAGACATACAATAAAATCTGCCTTCCCGCCGACCCGGCGAATGCGTTCAAGGCGGTGTGCGATTTTATAACAAGGTCGCGGGACGTCTTGCCGGACACGGTCGCCTCGGCGGTCGCCTATCCGCCCGACGTGGACGTGGAAAAAGTCAAAAAATTCGCGGAGGAGACGCTAAAGGTTCGATTCCGCACCCGGATGTTGGACTTGGTGGGATGAAGCGGTTTCTAATCGTGGCCGGGGAATTTTCCGGCGAAATTTACGGCGCCCGGCTTATGAGGGAGATTCGCGCCCTGCGACCGGACGCGACTTTCGCCGGGATAGGCGGCGATAGAATGAAGGCCGAGGGGCTGGAAGTTTTTCGCCATTGCAAGGAGATGGCGGTCATCGGGCTTTCGCAGATGCTTGGGAGGCTCGGCTTTTTGCTCGGCGCCATGGATGAGCTTAAGGAAAAAATACGGTCTCGCGCCTTCGACGCGGTGATTTTAATAGACTACGCGGGTTTTAATTTTAGGATGGCGCGTACGGCCAAGGAGTGCGGCATTCCGGTTTTCTACTACGTCCTGCCGCAGATTTGGGTGTGGCGCAAGTACAGGATGCGGGCGATGAAAAAATACGTGGACGCGGCCCTTTCGGTTCTTCCTTTCGAGCCGGAGTTTTACGAAAGCCGGGGCGGCAAGGCCACATTCGTGGGGCACCCGATGGTGGATGAGATAAGTTTTCCGTCCGACCCGTCCGCGACAAAAAAAGGTTTTTTGTCCGCCGGTTGCGACACGCTGGTGGGGCTTATGCCGGGGAGCAGGGCCGGCGAGATAAGGGACATGCTGGCGACGCTCGTAAAAGTCACCGACATAATACGAGCCAAAAAGCCGAACGTCGGGTTTGTCATGCCTGTCGTTCAGCACGCGGATTTGGAGTTTATAAGGTCCGTCGTCGGCGGCAGGGACTTCATAAAAATTACGACGGACGGCTCGCACCCCGTTATGGCGGTTGCCGACCTTCTCATCGCAAAATCCGGCACCACGGCGTTGGAGGCGGCGCTGTTCGGCGTTCCGCTGGTGGTCGCGTACAAGACGCGGTGGCTTTCGTACTGGGCGGCGCGCCCTTTTGTGCACCTAAAATTCGCCGCGCTTCCAAACCTGATAATGGGCAGGGAGGTGGCGCGCGAGTTTTTACAGGCGAATTTCACAGCCGAAAAGGTGGGCGAATACGCGCTGGATTTGCTTTCAAACCCCGGGCGTCTTGCCGAGGCGAGAAAAGAGATTGGGAGGGCGCGCGAAAAACTCGGCGAAAAAGGGGCCGCAAAACGCGCCGCAGAAATTATCGTAAATAGGCTGTCAAAATGAGTTTCATAAAAATATGCGTCCTTGCGGTCATACAGGGGCTTTGCGAGCTGTTGCCGGTGTCCAGCTCCGCTCACGTGGTTGTTGCGGAAAAGCTCATGGGGCTGGATCCGACCAGCCCGGAGACCACGTTCCTTTTGGTCATGCTCCACACCGGGACGATGTTCGCGGTGATTTTTTATTTTCGGCGCGTTTGGACGAGGGACTTTTTCGAGTCCAAACAGGTTTTTACCGAGTCGCTTAAGGTCGTGGCGGCGGCCACGGCGGTGACGGGAGTTTTTGGCCTTGCGCTAAAATTTTTGATAGAAAAAATATTTCTGGGCGGAATGGAACACGCGGAGATAGAGCTGATTTTCGGCAATCTCGCGCTTGTCTCCGCTTCGCTTGCCGTCGTGGGGGTTTTGATTATTTTTTCCGGGCTGGCGTCCCGGCGGAAGGAAAAAATGGCGGACGCAATTTCGTTTAAGTCCGGGATTGCAATCGGGGCCGTGCAGGGGGTTTGCCTTCCGTTTAGGGGCTTTTCGCGCTCCGGCGCCACAATCTCCACGGGATTACTGCTTGGCGTTTCCCGGCTTAGGGTCGAGTCGTTTAGTTTTGCGCTGGCCGTGGTGCTTACCCCGCCCGTGGTTCTTAGGGAGCTTTTGAGGTTGTTGAGGGCGCGGCATTCCGCGACGCTGGACGCGGGCGCGCTTGCCGGCCTTTTTTATCCGGGGCTGGTCGGCATGGCCCTAAGTTTTCTCGCCGGACTTGTGGCCCTAAAATGGCTTTCCAGCTGGCTGGAACACGACCGATGGCACCTCTTTGGGGTTTACTGTCTTTTCGCGGCCGGCGTCGTGTTCGGACTCCATCTGCATGGTTTTTAAAAAAATAAAAAGCCCGGTCGGGGAGTTGGTGCTGGTCGCCTCCGAAAAAGGGCTTTGCGCCGTTTTAATGGAGGGGGAGGGGTGGGAAATTCTGCGCGACGCCTCGCCGGGAGACAGCCGTGTTCTTTCGAGGATAGAGTCGCAATTAAAGGAATATTTTGCCGGGAGAAGGAAAAAATTCGCCGTCCCGCTGGATTTGTCGGGAACCGCCTTTCAAAAAATGGCGTGGAGGGCGTTGTCCAAAATTCCGTTCGGGAAAACCATGAGTTATTCCGAACAGGCGATGCGGATGGGCGATTCCGGCTCGGCTCGCGCTGTAGGGCAGGCGAACGGGAGAAACCCGGTTCCCATCGTGGTGCCGTGTCATAGGGTGGTTCCAAAAAACGGCGGCCTGGGCGGGTATTCCGGCGGGGCGGGGATAAAGGAATATTTGTTGAGCCTTGAGGGGGCTAAAAACTTTTAGGCGTGTTTTTTTGCGTGGTATTCCACCACTTTGTCGCAAAACTCGTCAGGGTCGAACGGTTTCAAAATGTAGCCCTGAATTCCCGCCTTGATGCAGTCCTCAATGTCGTCTTTTTCACTCATGGAGGAGGCCATTATTATCGTGGTCTTTCGCTTGGCGTTAAGCTCTATCTGGCGAATCTCTTTTAACGCGAGGTACCCGGACATAACCGGCATCATAATGTCCAACACGACGACGTCAGGCGACCATTTGACGTATTCCTCCACGGCCATCTTGCCGTCGCCGACAATTTTTACGTCAAATGTCGGGGAGTTGGCGAGCACCGCCTCGTAAATTTCCCGGTAGTTCTTTTTGTCTTCCGCGACTAACAGCTTAAGCTTTTTCACACGGGCGATTATACTACGGAGACCGCGTGGCACAATCAAATTAGGCGGTGGAATCGGGGGGGTACCCCCCCGTCTGACTAGCGAAAATAAAACTTGTCGGAATAATCCGGCTTCAGGTCTCGGCCGCCAGGGGCCGGCCCGCCATGCCGCAAAAACCCCTGCGCTCCTTCCCTTTGCTCTTCGGGTCGAACCAGTTCCAACCCATGCACCCGGAGGCCTTGCACTCAAAAATACCCTCGCCGTGCTGATGGCTACTCGCAAGCGAGAATGTTAGCGGACAAAAATGTTCCTTTGCGTCTGACTCTGTACCCAGCATAGTTTCTCCCCCTAAAAATCCCTGAAAAACGGAAGCCGCCGCGACGTCGCGGCGACACTTTACCTGCCGACGATTATATACCGATAAGGCTGTTTACTCTAGCCGGCAAATCGTTTCTGGAATATGGCATGTTTATAAAATCGTCCGCACCGAGCCTTAGCAGGCGGGTTCGGATGTCCAGCCCCTCCTGCGAGAACTCGTCGTACTTTGTCGCCCCGATAATCGGGATGTCGTGGTTGTCCACCGAGTTTTTCAGTTTTGTTATCAGCTCTATGCCGTTCATTCGCGGCATGTTTAGGTCGGTAAGCACCAACTGCGGTTTGTTCTCCCGTATTTTTTCCATCGCCTCCTCGCCGTCGGCCGCCTCGGTTATGTCCACGTTAAGGTCTGAATTTTTTCGATTACGATGTTTCTAGACTCCGGGGCCACCAAGAGCTCGAGAAGGTTTTTCCCTATAAGCTCCTTGCGGGAGTACCCGGTTAAAGCCAGACAGGTTTCGTTGCAGTCCGTGATGGTTCCGTTGTGGTGGATGACAATCCCCTCGAACGTGGCGTCCGAGAGGTGTCTGAACCGGCTCTCGCTTTCCTCGAGCAGGGCCATGCGCTCGCGCGCGGTTTTTTCCAGCGCGACGTTGTTGGTCGCCAGTTCCAAGTTTTGCGACTCTGTCTTGGCGAAGTTTGAGCCGAGGCGCTCGGCCATCGAGTTAAAAAGTTTGGCAAGCTCCCCCACCTCGTCGTCGGTTTCGACCTCCGCCCTTCGGGCGAAGTTCCCGGCCCCCAAATCTTCGGCGG
>JACQEX010000054.1 GCA_016200345.1 Nitrospinota bacterium | reverse complement strand
GGCTATCGATTTGATTGTGGTGAGCGCCTCCACGATGTCCTCGACCTTTTGGCTGGATTTTTGGGCCGCCTCGCGGGCGTGGATGCAGGCGTCGAACCCGAGCCGCGTGGCCTCGCTGACCTTTTGGTTTTCGGCGCTGTTGGTCTGCGCCAGGTTTCTAATGCTGTGCGAAGTGGCGGAGAGCTCCTCCATGGATGCCGCCAGGGCCTCGACGGAGGACGCCTGCTTCGCGGTCGTGCTTTCGCTGTTCAGCACCCGCTCTTTGATGGTTTGTATCGTCTCGTCCGATTTGGCGAAGGCCGCCTGCGCGTTGGCGATGGAATCCCTGGTTTTTTCAATAAACCTGTTTGTGGTGGCGGCCATGAGCGAAATCTCGTCCTTCCCAAGTTTCGCAAGGGTGCCAAGCTCCGGCACCGTCCTGGTCAGGTCGCCGTTGCCGTCGGCAAGCTCCTTAAGGTGCGCCAGCATCACCGCGTTCGGCTTTGCCACCATCCAATAAAAGCCGACGTAAATAATGGCCAACAAAATCACAATCGTTAAGATGAGGGCGCGATTGAGCAAATTTTCGACGTCCGCCTGCGTTGCCTCGTGGATGTCTCCGCCATCCTCCGTTCGCGCCTGGGATATAGCCACGTCGGCCACCACGCCGGCCTTCTTTTTGTCGAAGGCGTCGGGAGGCAGGCTCTGGACGAGCCCCTCCAAATTATTGCCCGCCTTCTTTGCCATCACCTCAACCAATGTTTTTTCCTTGGTCAGTATCGAGATGGTCAGTTGGTGGGCAAGAAAATGGATTCCCGCAAAGCCAAAGATGGCCAGGGCCGCCAGTGTGAACGCCTGGAATTTCAGCGTCAGGAGCCAGCGGGAGCCGGCTGTAATGCTTCCGTTGGAGGACGTTGCGACTTGTGCTTGGGAGCCGCCGTGAAAGGGGGAGATGGCCACCTCTTTGGCGTCCTTGCCGTCCAAGAACAGGGACATCTTTTGGTCAACCCGGGATATGTGTTGGGGTAGCCACTGGGCCACGACGCGCTGGTATTTCACGGCCCATGCGGTCGTCACGCCGCCTTTTTCAAAATCGTCCTTTAGGCTGAGGAAATCCTTCGTGAAATCCTTGTGCAGTTGGACGTGAGCCGGGTGGTCGCCGTATCCTTTGGCGACAAGCCTCTTTTGTAGTTTTTCCTCGTAAGAAAAATGGTTCACCACGTAGTTTTGCAAGAATTCAAGAATGTCCCGCAATTTTGCGTGCCCTCGTTTATAATCCTAAAAAGCTCCTTGTGTTGGTCGTCAACCCCTCTATCCCCCACCAGGTATCTGTCGTTCCATTCGATAATGTTCATGTTTTTAAATTCCCTATTTTTTAGTTAAGACCAAAACGCCGTGATGAAATTCGTTTGCACGCGCTGGAAGCACTCATTTTGCGAAGTCTCTTAGATGCCTCCGAACGAACGCACATATGCCAATATCCACTAATGCTACACCGAGACGCAAAAATTCACAACAGGGTTGCCACGGCTGAAAATGGGGGGGCTTTTTTCGGCGACCTTTATCAAGAGGCGGTGATGCGCGCTCTGACTTCGAATGCACATTTACATTACCATTTACTTTGTTGGTTTCCCACTTTGTTCTGGAGGCAAAGAGGGCTAGAATAGCCGCGGTGAAAAGTAAATTAATTGTGGCGGCCGGAATTATCGCGGGGATTGCGATTTTTTACTACGCCGTAAAAGAGGAGCCGGCCCCCAAAACGCCGCCCCAAAAGATAGACCTATCCAAACTGCCGAAAAATTCTCCCCTAAGGAGCATCATGGAGGCGATGAACCACATTTACCCGCCGTCCGTAAAACCCGAGTCGCTTCCGAATCCAAACTCGGAGGGGGCGGCGCTTTATAGGGAGTTTTGCACAAGATGCCACGGCCTCTTCAACCCTAAAATGCACACCGTGGAAGAGTGGAAGGAAATATCCGTGGCGATGTTTAAAAGGATAGACAAACTTTACAATTCCATGGGGATGTTGCTTCTAATGAAACAACCGACCACGTCCCAGCGCGCCAAGATTGTGGAATATCTCACAAGCCACCCGTTGAAGCACATTGACTCCAATTCCGTCCCCGAGCCGGAATCGGCAGGGGCGAAACTGTTCGTGCGCGTCTGCTCCCAGTGCCACCTCCTTCCCGACTTTTCGTTTCACAAGGGAGGCGAGTGGAAAGACGTCGTCGCAAGGATGAGAAAGAACATGCATTTGATGGAAAAAAAGCCGGTCTCCGACGAGGACTCCGGCGCGATAATCGAATACTTGGCCAGGCACTCTTCTTAGGGAGCGGGGGCATGACCAAGCCATTGATAGGGATAACCGCCGACTCACTGACCCTTACAAACAGCAGGGGGGCGTTGGAAGAGAGATACTTTTTAAAATCGGCATTGGCGAACGCGGTTGAAATGGCCGGGGGCCAGCCCGTCATCGTTCCGTTCGTAAAAGTCTCGGCGCAGGCGCGGGGTCTTTTGCTTCGGCTGGACGGGCTCGTCATTTCCGGCGGTGATTTCGACGTGGACCCCGCGCTTTACGGCGAGAGGCGGATTCCCAAATGCGGCCCCGCTAACCACGCCCGGACAAAGAGCGAATTGCTCCTGTTGAAAGGCGCGATAAAAAAGGGGACGCCGGTGCTTGGCGTTTGCGGCGGGGCGCAGTTGATTAACGTCTGCCTTGGCGGAACGCTGTACCAGGACATCCCGTCCCAGTTGAAAGGCTGTAGGCCGCACTCGCAAAGAGAGCCGCACACAAAGGCGACGCACCTAGTAAAAATATCCGACGGAAGCCTTCTGAGGAAAATTACAAAGTCGGGCGAGGTAATGGTTAATTCGACTCACCATCAGGCCATTAAAAAAATCGGTCGCGGGCTTTCCGCATCCGCCGTGTCGCCAGACGGCGTGGTGGAAAGCATTGAGCGGAGGAGCGGATCTTTTTTGATGGGAGTGCAATGGCACCCGGAATTTTTAACGAAGACCGGGAAGCAGGCGGCGATTTTTGGCGCGCTGATTAGGG
>JACQEX010000043.1 GCA_016200345.1 Nitrospinota bacterium | reverse complement strand
ATTCCCGCTTGTCACCGTCAAAACGTAATTTTTTCCGGATTTTACCCATGTAAACCCTTAGGTATTGCGTGTGTTCGACCGAATGAGGGCCCCACACCTCTTTTAGGAGCATCCCGTGCGTCACGACCCTCCCGATGTTTCGCGCAAGAACCCTTAGAAGGTCATATTCCGTCGAGGTTAATTTTATCTTTTTCCCTGCAACCGTCACGGTTCTTGCAGAGTAGTCAATTTCCAGTCCGCCGTTCTTGAAAACAGGGCTTTCCTCCGGCGACATCGTGTGGCGCATGGCGGTTCTAAGGCGGGCCATTAATTCCGGGACGCTGAACGGCTTTGTGACGTAATCATCCGCGCCGAAATCAAGAGCGGCGACTTTTTCCTCGTCCGAGTCGTTGACGGTAAGGACCACGACCGGCAGTTTCGACCATTCTCTAAATTGTTGCAACCACTCTATTCCCCCCATGTCCGGCAGTCCGAGATCCAAAATTACGACGTCGGGCCTGTCGCCAGTTACGGCGCTAACCCTCCCCGGCGGAGCCTGCCTCGGCGACCTTGTATCCGTTTAGCTCCAGGCTAGTCCGCAACAACTTGCGTATGGACGGCTCGTCGTCTATTACCAGCACTTTTTGGGTCATCGCGTCAGCCGGCCATTTGTCGAACGTTTGCGGCCAACGGAAGCATTATTGAAAAAATGGCGCCGCTTCGGTCGAACCTGTTGTTAATGGCGACGGTTCCATTGTGGGCCTCCACAATGTTCTTTACGATGGACAAGCCCAGCCCGGTTCCCCCCGGCGGCGTGCCCGGTATCCGGTAGAATTTTTCAAATATCTTGTCCAATGACTCCTCCGGTATTCCTTTTCCCTCGTCCTTCACGCGGACGAACGCATACCCGCCCTCGACGCCGGTTGAAATATCCACCGTGGTTTCGGTCGGCGAATAATAGGCGGCGTTTAATATGACGTTGGCTATGGCGTGCTCCAGAAAGCGATAGTCCCCCTCGCAATACAATTCGCCTGCGTTCAATCCAAGGGTTAATTTATGAAAACGCAACGGACGCTGTAGTGTCTCCAGCGTGGCCGACACTAGGTCGTTGACGTCGAAAACCTCCTTTTTGAGCTTGAGAATGCCGCCGCTCAGCCGGGACATGTCAAGCAGGTTCCCGACAATCCGGTTCAATCTTTCGGCGGAATCTATAAGCTCCTCCGACACGGTGAGGCGTATCATCGGGTTGTCCCCCACGCCCGGGTCCTGAAGGGCGGAGGCGTGTCCGATGATGCTGGTGATGGGAGTGCGCAGTTCGTGAGAGACCGAGTTAAGCAGGGTCTGGTGAAGCCTTTCCGACTCCTCGAGCAGTTGCGCGGCCTTTGCGCGCGCGTCGAGCAACTCCCTCTCCAACGCGACGGCAAGTTGGGAGGCGATGGTGTCTATAAGGTTTTCCTCCTCGAGCGGAAACGGCGCGGAGGATTGCGGGTAAAGAAGAAGGACGCCGACGGGATGCACCTTGCCGAGGAGCGGAAGAGCCTTGCATTTGGCTGACTGTAGCGTGTCGGTGTTCCATCCGGCCTTCTTGTTGTTTGAAAAACTCCAAAACGCAACGGCGTATTCTTTTTCCACTATGTCCACGGCGCCTCCGGCGGTTGGAGTTCGCGAAAGCTGTCCCTCGGGCGTGACCATCAACATCGCCGCCTTTACCGCAAAGAGCGTCTCCACGCACCCCACGGCGGCGGACACGATTTTATCCACGTCCTTTGCCTCGGAAAAACTTCTGCCCAACTCGTACAGCACATTTGCGTGGTGTTCCCTTTGTCGAAGATCCGCGTCCTGCCTCTTTATGCGGGTGGTCAGCGCCCCCGCCACGACCGCGACTAGAAAATAGGCGGATATCATCATCAGGTCCTCGGGGGAGGAGACCATAAAAGTGTAGAGAGGGGGCACGAAAAAGAAATCCCATATCAGGGCGCCAAGGGTGGCCGCAAAAAAAATCGGGCCTATCGTCGTCGTCATAGAAAGCAGTAGAACGGTCGCCATGAAAACGTAGCCCACGGCGCGATACCCTATTAAAGGCTGGAAGAACAGGGACAATAAGGAGGCGGCGGAAATTACGCCGCCGACCAAGGCGTAGTCCTTGGGGCGGGCCTTGACGGCGGGCACGCGGAAACGCCGGCCCCGAAACCGTTTTTTTCCGGATCGTCTTATTACGTGAATGTCAATTTCGCTGGTGTCTCTTATCAGCTGTTCGAGTATGGTGCCGCGCGAGATTATGTCCATAAAAAACCGGCGTTCCGGCCTTCCCATGACGATTTGGGTGACGTTTTTTTCAAGGCAGACCCGGTTGACCGCGCCGGCCACGTCGGTGTCGCGCGTCGTAACCAACTCGGCTCCCAATTCCTTTGCGAGTTCCAGATTTTCATGCAGTCGCTTCTGGTCAGTTTCGCTCAACACCAGCCCGGAGTCCACGTAAAGGGCGACCCACGGCGCGCCCAGCCTAAAGGCCATGCGTCTTGCCCTCCTGATGAGGGACGGGGAGTGGGGGCTTTGGCTTACGGCGACCAAAAGCCTTTCGTTGGTGTTCCACGGCCCCAATATTCGTTTCACCGTCATCTGGCCCCGGAGCTCGTCGTCCACCTTTTCCGCGGTGAAGCGCAAGGCCATCTCGCGGAGCGCCATGAGGTTCTCTTCCTTGAAGAAATTTGCGGCGGCCAGTTCCGCCTTTTCCCCAAGATAAACCTTCCCCTCTTTCAACCGCTTCAACAGGTCCCTCGGGGGCAGGTCTATCAACTCGATCTGGTCGGCGAGTTCCAATATGGTGTCCGGCACCGTTTCACGAACGTTGATTCCCGTGATTTTTCTCACCGGGTCGGCCCTGCTGTCCAAATGTTGCACGTTCATGGTGGAATATACGTCTATGCCGGAATCCAATATCTCCTCGACGTCTTGGTATCGTTTTGCGTGGCGGGAGCCGGGGGCGTTGGTGTGCGCGAGTTCGTCCACAAGCACAAGCGGGGGCCTCTCAACCAGGATTCTCTCTATGTCCAGTTCCAAAAAAACGGAGTTTTTGTAATCCATCTTTTTTTGCGGGATTGCCCGGAGCCCGGCGAGCATCAGCTCCGTCTCTTTTCGACCGTGGGTTTCCACCACGCCCACGGCCACGTCCACGCCGGCGGCGGCCATGTTTCGGGCGGCCTCCAGCATGGCGTACGTCTTTCCGACTCCGGCGCACATCCCGAAAAAAATCCGCAGTTTTCCCCTCGAGGCCCTTTTTTCCTCCCGTTGGACGTTTTTTAGTATCTCGTCCGGATTTGGCCGTTCGTCACTTTGCAATTCGTGTTTCCTCGTCAAGCGCAAGGTTAAGCCGCAATACGTTCACACGTCCCTCGCCCAGCATTCCGTACTGTCTTTCCTCCACATGCCTCAATATTAAAGCACGAACTGCGGACAATTGGTTGTCGCGGAGTCCGCGCGCGGAGGCTATTCGCTCAATTTGGTCGAATGCCGCCTCGGGGCTTATGTGCGGATCCAGACCGCTTGCGGAGGCGAACAATAAATCCCGCGTCATTCCAAGTTTTTTTCTCTCCTTTATTTTGCCCAGCAATTCGGCGCTGGAGGGGGCGTAATTCGACCCGCCGGAAGGGAGGGGGTTGAAATCCGCCGCCGAGGGACGGGGCCAGAAATAGCCGGGGCCCTTAAAATTTTGGGCGATTAACTCGGAACCGACCACCCTGCCGCCGGAAACAACAAGCGAGCCGTTTGCCTGTCTGTTAAAGGCGACGGCGGACACCCCCGTCACGGCTCCGGTGTAGACGAGGCCCGTAAGTAGCGTAAAAAACAACAGCGTTGCCAAAGCCCGGACGGACGTCTTCATATCAACCCCATTCCTACGATTAAAATATCAATTATTTTTATGCCGGCAAACGGGGCGGCCAGTCCGCCGAGGCCGTACACCAGCAGGTTGTTTCGCAAAAGCGTCATCGCGCCCAAAGGGCGGTACTTAACCCCTTTAAGGGCAAGCGGCACCAGCGCGATGATTATGAGCGCGTTGAAAATAACCGCGCTTAATATGGCGGATTGGGGGGAGTGCAACCCCATCACGTTCAGGCGGGCCAGCGGGCCGACCCCGCCGGACGCCGCGTAAAGGCCCGCGAACATGGCGGGAATTATGGCGAAATATTTTGCGACGTCGTTGGCGACGCTGAACGTGGTGAGCGCGCCGCGCGTCATAAGCAACTGTTTGCCGGTCTCCACAATTTCAATGAGTTTGGTCGGGTTGCTGTCCAAGTCCACCATGTTGCCCGCCTCGCGCGCGGCCTGGGTTCCCGCGTTCATCGCCACGCCCACGTCCGCCTGCGCCAACGCCGGTGCGTCGTTGGTTCCGTCGCCCGCCATCGCCACCATGTAACCTTTGGCCTGCTCTTCTCTAATCCGCCTTAGTTTTGTCTCCGGGGTCGCCTCGGCCAAAAAGTCGTCCACGCCCGCCTCGGCGGCGATTGCCGCCGCCGTTAGCTGGTTGTCGCCGGTTATCATCACGGTTCTTATTCCCATCTTTCGCATTTCGGCGAATCTTTCCTTGATGCCCCCCTTCACGATGTCCTTAAGGTGGGCGACGCCGATTACATTTTCGTTCTCGCTGACGACCAGCGGCGTGCCGCCGCTTCTGGCGATTGTCTCCACCACCCCGGTTATTTGCGCCGGCACCGTCCCGCCCAACGTTTCCACGTGTCTTTTAACGGCGTCGAACGCCCCCTTGCGAATTGTTCGGGTTCCGGAAGCGCCCTTTTGGTCCGCCCCGCTCATCCGGGTGTGCGCAGAAAATGGGATAAAGACCGCGTCCAGCTTGGTCACGTTTTCGGCACGGAGATTAAATTTCTCCTTTGCCAATATGACGATTGATCGTCCCTCCGGCGTTTCGTCGCTCAAGGAGGCCAGTTGTGCCGTCTCGGCCAGCTGTCTGTCGGAAAATCCGTGGGCGGGCAAAAAATCGTGCGCCATTCTGTTTCCCAGCGTTATGGTGCCGGTTTTGTCCAGCAACAGAACGTCCACGTCCCCGGCGGCCTCCACCGCCCTTCCGCTTTTTGCTATTACGTTTTTTCTAATAAGGCGGTCCATTCCGCTTATTCCAATCGCGCTCAAAAGGCCGCCGATGGTGGTCGGAATAAGGCATACCAAAAGGGAAATAAGCACCGGAATGGTGATGACTCCGGACAAGTCGGTTTTGGCGACGGACGCCGAGTAGTCCGCGTATGGTTTTAGCGTCACTACCACAAGAAGGAACAGGGCGGTCATCGCCGACAGAAGAATTGTAAGCGCGATTTCGTTCGGGGTTTTTCGCCGCTTCGCGCCCTCGACGAGTTGTATCATTCGGTCAAGGAAGCTTTGCCCCGTCTCGGCGGTTATTCGGACGATTATTTTGTCGCTTATCACGCGGGTTCCGCCGGTCACCGCGCTTCGGTCGCCTCCGCTTTCCCTGACCACCGGCGCGGATTCCCCGGTGATGGCCGACTCGTCAACCGTGGCGATTCCCTCTATCACCTCGCCGTCGCCGGGTATTATGTCGCCCGCCTCGCAGACGACGCAGTCGGCAAGTTTTAAATCGCTCGCCACCGTGAGGATTTCCTTTCCGTCCCTGACAAGGCGGGCCTTCACCGCCGTCTTCATCTTTCGAAGCGCGTCCGCCTGCGCCTTTCCGCGCCCTTCGGCAAGGGCCTCGGAGAAATTGGCGAAAAGAACGGTGAGCCAGAGCCAAAGGGCGATTTGAATCTCAAAGGCGGAGACCCCCTTCGCCGCGCTTAAAATAACGATGGCCGTGGTTATCGCGGCGCATATGAGGGCGACGAAAATCACCGGGTTTGCCGCCTGGGTGCGCGGGTTAAGCTTTTTAAACGAGTCTCCAATCGCGCCGACCAAAAGTTTTTTTGAAAACAGTTTTTGCTCTTTCATCTGCGTCTCCTTTTTAATTTACCCAGCCGGCGTTTATCAGGTAATGCTCGACAACGGGGCCGAGCGCCAGCGAGGGGAAGTGCGTCAGCACCCCCACAACAAGTATTGTCGCCACAAGAAGGATGAAAAAAAGCGGCGAATCAGTCCGAAATCCGCTTTCCGAGGAGGCCACGCATTTCTTTTGCGCAAGGCTTCCCGCGATTGCGAGAACGGGGACGATGGTTAAAAACCTTCCAACCAGCATGACCAAGCCAAGAACCACGTTGTAATAGGGGGTGTTGGCGTTTAGCCCGGCGAACGCGCTTCCGTTGTTCTGCGCGGCGGAGGTGAAGGCGTAAACAACCTCGGTGAACCCGTGCGGTCCCTTGGCGGAAATCCCCGCAAGACCGGCCGGATGAAAAAGCGAGACCGCCGAGCCTATTAAAATCACCGCGCTGGGGGCGAGGACCGTTATCATGCTCATCTGCACCTCGCGGGCCTCGATTTTTTTTCCGATGTATTCCGGCGTGCGCCCGACCATCAGCCCGGAAAGAAAAACCGTGATGAGCATGAACACCAGCATTCCGGCAAGCCCCACGCCCGCGCCGCCGAAAATTACCTCTCCGACCATCAGGTTTACGAGGGGCACCCCGCCGGATATCGGGGAGAGCGACTCGTGCATGCAGTTGACCGAGCCGTTGGACGCGGCGGTGGTGAAGACCGACCATATCACGCAGTTGGCGACCCCGGTGCGAGTGTCTATCCCCTCCATTACCTCCGGCTCGCCCAAGGAGGCGTTTGGTCTGTATTGCGCCCATAGCGACCCGGCAAGCCCCATGATTAACAGGGCGAACATGGCCGATAAAATAACCGCCCCCTGCCTTCGTTTTCCAAGCATTATCCCGTACGTCCAGACAAGGGCCGATGGGATGAGCAAAATTGCCACCAGTTCAAGCAGGTTGGTCAACGGCGTTGGATTCTCGAACGGGTGCGCGCTATTGGCGTTGAAAAAGCCACCGCCGTTCGTGCCGAGTTGTTTAATGGCTATTTGCGACGCGGCCGGCCCCATCGGAAGAACCTGCCTGGTTCCCTCGACGCCGGTGGCGGTAACGTATGGCGAAAAGTTTTGGATTGACCCCTGCCACACAAGAACGAGGGCGAAGAAAAACGACAGAGGGAGTAGGACGTAGACGAAGGAGCGAACCACATCAACCCAAAAGTTGCCGATTGTGGCCGAGCTCTTGCGGATGATTCCGCGGACCAACGCGAGAAAAACCGCGATTCCGGTGGCCGCGCTGAGAAAATTCTGCACGCACAGGCCGAGCATTTGAGTGAGGTAGCTCATGGTGGTCTCGCCGGAATACCCCTGCCAGTTGGTGTTGGTCATATAGCTTACGGCGGTGTTGAAGGAGGAGTCCCATGAGACATTCGGCAGTTTCTGCGGGTTTAGCGGCAAATGCCCTTGGAGCATTTGAAGGGCGAAGAGGGCCAAAAAACCGAAAAGGTTAAATATTACGAGCGCGACCGCGTAGTTTTTCCATCCCATCTCCTCTTTTTCGTCAACAAAGCACAGTCGGTACGCGAGCCTTTCCAAAAAGCCGAGGGGCTTTTTTAGAAGGTGGTTCTCCCCTTGGAATACTTTTGCCATGTAGGAGCCGAGCAATGGCGTGAGGGCGATTAGGGCCGCCAGAGGGATGAGTATCTGTAGGAAATCAAATTTGTTCATTGCCTGTCTCCCTAAAACCTCTCCGGCCTGAACATGACGTAGATTAGATATATTAAAACAACGGCCGAAAGAACGACGTACCCGACTCCCATATTATTACCCCTTTCGAAATTGTTCGCACTTTAAAGTGTTAGTGTTTCCCGCACGACGTAAATGTAGCAATTGGATAATAAATAATGTGTAAAATGACGGTCATTCCGCATAAAAAAAATATAAAGATAACTAATGCGGGGGTACGGGGGGAGTATATGCGGCCCGTTTTCGATGGCGGGCAGTCTCAACTGCGGGAGGGGCGTTACTTGTTCGATTTGGCGGGGTATACTACCACCTGCCTACGGTCTCCCTCGCCCTGGCTTTTTGTCTGCACATCCGCGTTTTCTTGCAGGGCGGCGTGAACCACCTTTCGGTCGGATGATTTCATCGGGCCCAAATAAACTTTCTTCCCTTTCGCCAATGCCTCCGCCGCGGCCTTCTCGGCGATTGTTTTAAGGCTCTCAAGGCGATTTTCGCGGTAGTTGCCGGCGTCCACGGTAATTCTCGCGCGACCCTCGTGCAGTCTTCCGATGTATATGCCCAGCAACGTCTGGATGGCCTCCAGAACCTCGCCGTTTCGACCCACGGCGAATGGTTCGTCGTGGTCGTTAATCACAAGCGTGACCTCGGTTTTTTCAACCGTGATGGTTATCTTGTACTTGGGGAGGTTCATGTTCTCGATGATGCTTTGAAGGAAGAGCGACGCTTTTTCCGCGATTTCTTCAATTTCCGATTCCGTCATGGGCGTCGTGTTTTTCGGCTCAGTCCTGACCCTCTCGGTTTTTTCTCGCGGCTCGCCCCTGACGGCGTCCTCCTTGAGCCTTCCGCGCACTTTTATCACGGGGCCGCCGAGGCCGAAAAGCTTGCGGGATTCCCCGAGGTTTTCTATTTCAACCTCGGATTCGTCCGCGCCCAATGACTTTAACAGCGAGGCGACCGCCTCTTCAAACGTCGCGCCTTGGGCCATTCTCCAGTTCATTTATCACGCCTCCTTTTGTTGCATTATCAAAAGGTACTGTTGAAGTATGGACAACAGGTTATTGACAAGCCAGTATATTACAAGTCCCGATGGAAAATTTATGAACATGACTGTGAAAACCAGCGGCATCGCCAGCATCAGTTTGCGTTGCAACGGGTCGGTGCTCGATGGCGACATCTTTTGTTGCGCCAGCATGGAAAGGCCCATCAGTACCGGCGTCACGTAATAGGGGTCTTTTGTCGAGAGGTCGTGTATCCACAAAACGAAGTTCGCCCCCTTGAGGTCAATTGACTCCAGCAAAACCTTGTAAAGGGCCACGAACACCGGAATTTGCAAAATTATGGGGAGGCATCCCGCCATCGGGTTGATGTTGTATTTTTTATAAAGGGCGATAAGCTCCTCGTTCATTTTCGTGCGGTCGTTTTTGTACCTTTCCTGGAGCATCTTCATTTCCGGCTGGACCTTTTTCATTTTTTCCACCGACTTGAAGCTGGCCTGCGAAAGCGGCCAGAAAAGGAGTTTTACCAGGACGGTGAGCAAAATGATGGAAAATCCAAAGTTGCCTATGATTGAGTTGAACCACGTCAGCAGTATAAAAAGCGGATTGGCGAGTATGTCGAACCAGCCGTAGTTTATCATTCGTATCAGTTCGCGCCCCGTTTTGTTCAGCTCCCCGTGATCCTTGGGGCCGGCGTAAAACGCCAGGCCGTTCGCGGAGCCAGCCGGGAGTTGGAGCGTTACGACGTCCTTTTCGCCAGTCTTGCGCGCGGTGAATTTAGACTTGACGGCAGTCGGGAGGAATGCGGCGCAATAGTACTTGTTGGTCACGCCGCCCCACAAAACGTTTCCTTCGTGGGTTTGCGGCTCCTTTTCCTTGGGCGAGTCAGCTAGCCGCTTGTCGTCCACCAGCACAACCGGGCCGACATAGGAGTACGATTTCCCCTCCTCGCCCGCGATTCCGTTCCACGAAACGCCAAAGGTCGTCCCCTCGACGCCGGGGCCGCTCACGCCGATTTGCAAATCTACGAGGTACGACAAATGGTGGAATACAAGCGTTTTTGTGATGACCACCCCGTTTGGCAACGCCATGGTCAGCGGAACCGAGACGTCCTTGTTTCCGGCGGTGAGGGTGATTTTATCGGGCGCGGCGGAGGAGAACACCGCCGAGTTTATCTTATTGCTCGCCTCCGGCGTGGCGAATTCCAGCGAAAGGGGGCGAAACTGGGATTTTGCGTCAACTATTTCTATCGGGCCGCCGTCGGCGTCCTTATATCTAAAAAGTTTTATGGACTCAACTATTCCGCCGGTGGTGGAGATGGAGACGTTCGACACCCCCGTGTCCACCGTTATCGTCCTGCCTTGCGCCGGCGGAGCCGTGGTTGCCAGATCCAAAGGTTTGGATTCGACAGCCAACGCGGGGGTCGGCGCCGGGGCCGAAGCGGGCGATGCCGGCGCGTTCTCTTTTAAAGGCTGGCGATTGTTGCCGTTGGTCTGTTGCTCGACCCTTTTATGGGCCATCTTGGAGCGGTTGGCCTCCAGGACGTCCTTATAACGGTAGTAGTACCAAACGTCCCAAAGTATGACGACTGCGATTGAGAGCAGTATGGCGTATAAAGTTTTTCTTTCCATGGCTTAGTGGAGGGGATCCAAACCGCCGGGGTGAAACGGGTGGCATTTGGCGAGCCGCTTTGCGGAAAGCCACGCGCCCCGAACCGCGCCGTATTTTTGCACCGCCTCCCGCCCGTATTCGGAGCAGGTGGGGTGGAACCTGCACGAAGGCGGCAGGTACGGGCTAATCGCCATTTGATACGCCCGGATGGCGAATATTAAAATTTTTCTCATTTTCCTTCCAATGCGACCGCCAGCTTCCTCACCTGGCCCTCCAGCGCCGCAAAACCAGGTTCTTTGCGTCCGCGCCTGGCCACTATGACCACGTCGAACCCGCGCATTGCCGCAACGCTGTGGCGGTACAGCGCCCTTAACCTACGTTTAAGGAGGTTGCGCGTCACCGCCCCGGCGTACGCCTTTCTGCCGACGACCAACCCGACGCGCCCCTCAACGGAGCCGTTGGGCCTGAAGTAGAAGACCAAATCCGCCGTCGCGATTTTTCTTCCGGCAAACGCCCCGTTAAAGGCGTCGGCCCCAGAAAGGCGGATACGGTTGGATTTTTGGCTCAAACTGGTTAGACGGTAAGACGCGCGCGGCCTTTGGCCCTGCGCCTTCTTAGCACCGCCCGACCATCCTTGGATTTCATCCTGGTTAAAAAGCCGTGAGTCCTTTTCCTTTTTATCTTACTTGGTTGATATGTCCTTTTCATAATCCGGTAAATGTACATGAAATACACCTCCCGGGTCAATTTATTTTTTTTGACTTATTTATCGAAAAGGGCTAAAATCACCCCTGTTGCGTAGGGAGAAGGGGTTGGCCGCAGGTCGGTCATTGGTTCCCGGCGTTGGTGTCATAGTGTCGCGGCTTCTCAAGTTGAAATTTGAAGGGCGCGCGGCGAGAGGATTGGTTTTCGGTTGTTTAACTTAGGAGAAGGAGGAAGTGGTGGCAGAAACATATAATGCAAGCGATCCAATCGAGGTGGCACCCGGGGTGTTCCATCTTGGTGTCCAGGACGCGCCAAACAGCTTTAATAACATCCCCTACGTCATAGTGGACGGCAACGAGGCCGCGCTGATAGACCCGGGCTCCGCGAAACCGGAATTCTTCAACGTTGTGCTCGAGAAGGTCAAAAAGGCCCTCAAGGGCGACCTCAAGAAGATAAAGCACATAATTGTCCAACACCAGGACCCTGACCTTTGCGCGGCGATTCCGTTGGTCGAGGTGCATTGCGCCCCGGACGTGACGGTTCATGCGCCGCTTGAGGCGAAGGTGTTGATACAACACTATAACTTCAAGTCGAAACTGCATCCGCTCGACGACGACGACACGTTGGTTTTTGGCGACAACCGAAAGTTTGTTTTCGCCATGACCCCGTACTGTCATTTCGTCGGCTCGATGGTCACATACGACACAAAGCACAAAATCGTATTTTCCTCCGACGCGTTCGGCGGGTTTACCGGAATGACGGATCTTTACGCCGGGCCGGACTATCCGCTTCAACTCACGTCCTTCCTGGGGCAGTACCTCGGCTCCAAGCGCGCGCTTGAATACGCGCTAAAGCGCCTGGAGCAGATCAACGCCGCCTACGGGGTGAACCTCATAGCCCCCCAGCACGGTTGCTTGATTAAAAAAGAGTTGATTCCGGCGTACCTCGAGGCCGCGCACGCTCTCCAAGTTGGTGGGGAGATTGACTCGCTGGCCGCGAAACACGGCGTCAAGTTGGGAGGTTGACGATGAATCCAAAGGCGATAATAGAGGAAATTCTTGATACGGCCCAAAAACTCAGTTTGGAAAAAGACCGGATTAGGGCCATTTTTCAGAAATCCGGCGTGACTTTGGACGGCGGCATGAAGGTCTCCGCAATAGCCGGCGACCCGATGGCAGTGCTAAAGACGTTGATGGACAACCTGGCCGAGATGGCCGTGGTTAAAATCAGCGCGAAGCAGATCATCAGGAAAGTGGGAATCAACATATAACCATCAAGTCGGCCGGCGCGGTTTTTTTAAAGAAGCGCGCCGGCCTCTTTTTTATCCGCCTCACCCTACAATCTGGTGCACTACGGATTCCTTGTAAGCCACTTTTTTAAATTTTTTCGGCAGGGTTCCGACGTTTTCACACGCCCCCAAAAAAAGAAATCCGGATTCGGAAAGCATCTGGCTGAACTGGGAGAGAATCCTCCCCTTTGTCTCCTCGTCAAAATAAATTAGGACGTTGCGGCAAAAAATAACGTCCACCCCGCCAAGCCGTGTGAACTGCTCCGCAAGGTTGATTCTTTTAAAGTCAATCATGGTTCTCAGAGAGTCGTTTATCACCCAATGATGTCCCTCTTTCCTAAAAAATCTGTCCCGTCTTTCCACCGAGAGGCCCCTCTTTATTTCCGAGTCGGTGTAAGAGCCGGCAATCGCCTTTGACAGCACCTTCGGCGAGATGTCCGTGGCGATTATCTCGAAGTCCTCGGCGGAAAGCCCCTTTCCCTTTGAGCCAAGAAACTCGTGTATCAGCATGGCTATGGAGTACGGCTCCTGCCCGGTGGAGGAGGCGGCCGACCAAATATTTATTTTGGAGCCCTTTCTGTGGTGGCCGGGATGTTTTCGATGTTTTGCCATCTCGGCTAGTTGCGGGAGCACAATTTCCCGAAAGGCCTCGAAGGGATGTTCGTCCCGAAAAAACGAGGTCTCGTTTGTGGTTATCGCCTCTATAACCAAATCCTTTAACTGCGGGCCGGCGTTGGAGGATAATTTTTCAATCAAGCCCTTGAAGGAGCCGTTTCCCTCGCTTACGGCAAGCGGTTCCAGTCTCTGCAACACAAGGTAGTGTTTCTTGTCCTTGATGTTAAGGCCGCAAAGCTTATAGATGTGCTTGCAAAGCTCCGTAAACTCCTTATTGCTTAGTTCCATTGCACGTTCCTTTTGTCTATCTCTCGTTTTACTGCCGCCGGGATTTCCATCAAAGGCAGAATCTCGTCCACAAAACCGGTCGAAACCGCGCTTTTTGGCATTCCCCACACAACGCTTGTGGCCTCGTCCTGCGCTATCACGTGCGCGCCCGCGTTTTTCAAGAGTCCCATCGTGCCGGAGCCGTCGCTTCCCATGCCGGTCAGGATAATCGAAACAACGCTTCCGTTAAAGACTTCCGCCGCGGATCGAAACAGCACGTCGGCCGACGGTTTGCACCCGTTTTCCGCGGCCTGGTCGTTTAGGCCGATTAGCACGGGGCCGCCGCCGTTTTTTTTGACAATCATGTGCCTGCCCCCGGGCGCGATAAAAACCTTGTTCGGGGCGACCACGTCCCCCTCGGCCGCCTCGCGCACCTCGTGGCTACATTTAACGTTCAGGCTTTTTGCAAGCGTTTCGGTGAACATTGGCGGCATGTGCTGGACTATCAGGATTGGCAGGCTTACGGCCTCGCAAAGCGACGGCAGAAACTGGGAGAGGCATTGCGGCCCGCCGGTGGACACGCCGATTACAATCCCCCTAACGGCCTCCTTCAGGGCTTTCGCCGGGACGGGCGGCTCGGCGGGCTTGGGAACGACGAGCTTTTTGTGTCTTCCCGCCGAGTGGTGGGTAACGATGTCGTAGTACCGCACCTTCACCATAAGGCTTGTCCGAAGCATTGCCATGCTTTGCTCTTGGTTGTCGCCGCCGGACGGTTTGAGCACAAAGTCGAACGCGCCAGCCTCCAGCGCCTCGATTGTTGTTTCCGCCCCGTGGCGGGTGCGCGAGCTGACCATAAGCACGCCTATGTTTGTACCGTTCGTTTTGCTCAGTTCCTTGATGGCCTTTAATGTGTCTATTCCGTTCATGCCGGGCATCTCAAGATCCAGCGTCACCAAATCCGGCAATTCCTGCGCGCATTTAATGAAGGTTATGGCCTTTGCGCCGTCGGCGGCCGTCCCCACAACTTGGATGTTCGGGTCTTCTTGGAGGATTTTCTTTATGGCCTTCCTGTACAAGGCCGAGTCGTCCACGACAAGGATTTTTAATTTTCTGCGCATCGGGGGATTATATCATTCGTTGAAAATTTGCGGCGCAACCCCACTTTTAAACAGCCCATGCTGTTCTATTAGGCCTTCTGCTCCGGGTCTTCCTCGACCTTAAATTTGGACACCATCCCGTCCAACGCCGAGGCAATGTTCGAAAATTCCTTGGCCGCCGCGCTTATGTCCTGGCTGTTGGAGTCGTTGTCCGCCACGGCCCTGCTTATCCCGTGGATGTTGGAGGAGACGTCGTTCGCGCCGCGGGCCGCCTCGCCCGCGTTTCGAGACATGTCGCTGGCCCCGTTGGCAACCTCGGCGATGGAGCCGGCTATGTTGTTCGCCCCGTTGGTCGCGTCGGCGACGTGTTTCGATATGTCCGTCACCGCCACCGTCTGGAGGTTCACGCTCTTGGTTATGTGCGCGACCGAGGTGTTTATTTGGTCGATGATGTTCGAGACCTCGGTTATGACGTTCACGGCGTTGGTGGTGTTTCCCTGCACCCCGCCGATTTTTGCGGCTATGTCCTCCGCCGCCCTCGCGCTTTGGTTTGCAAGCTCCTTAATTTCGTTTGCGACCACGGCAAACCCCTTTCCGGCGTCCCCGGCGGACGCGGCCTCTATGGTGGCGTTTAGCGCCAGCAGGTTTGTCTGCTCGGCGATTCGTTTTATCATCTCCGTTACCTTGCCGATTTCATTGGCGGCCTTGCCGAGCAGTTCCATGGTGTCCATCGCGGTTTTGGACATCTCCATCGCCTTGTTGGCCACGGCAAGCGTCTCGTCCGTGTTTTTGGCCACCTCGGATATGTTGATGGATATGCCCCCGATGGCGTCCGCTATTCCCTGCATGTTGCTGGACATCTGTTTGGCGGTGCTGGACACTTTGGCGGCGTTCATGCTCGCCTCCTCGACGCCCGCCGCCATCGAGTTGATGTTTATGGACATCTGCTCGGTGGCGCTGGCGACGCCGGAGGCCTGCACGGCCATGTCCTTGGAGGCCGAGGCAAGCATGTCGGACGCCGAGAACAAAACCTCGGAGGACATCCCAAGCGATTTGGACTGGTTTTTAATGTTGAACATCATGGCCCTAAGTTCGGAAATCATGTTGTTTACCGTGTCGCCCAGAACGCCTATCTCGTCCTTGGTTTTTACATGCACCGTTTTCGTGAAGTCCCCGGCCGCAATCTCCTTTATTACGGACACGGTCTCCACTATCGGTCTGGTGATGGCCCGGCTAATTGAAATTGCCAGCCAAATAATCGCCGCCAAGCCCAGAAGACCGATTATAAAAAAGTTCTTCTTAATCTCGTAAATGGCGGCAAGCGCTTCGTCCCCCTCCTCCATCTCGACCAGCAACGCCCACGTGAAGGAGCCGACTTGGATGGGCGTATATGACGAAAGCACCTTTCTGCCGTTATAATCGGTGGTTTTTATGCTTTTGAAGTTGCCCGCCAGCGCGTCCTTAGCCGCCTCGGTGTCAACGCTTCCTTTCGTGGGATTTGCGAACGACACCGAAACGGTGTGGCTGACGTTTTCTATAAACGAATCGGAGCGCATAAGCTTGTCCGGCCCCACCATGTAGGATTCGCCGGTGGTTCCCATTCCGCCCCTGAATTGCAATATTTGGTCAAGCGCGTCCGGGTTAACCCGCAGGGCGACGATCATCCACACGCTTCCGTCCCTCATCACCGGCGCCGCGGCAAATAATGTTGGCTCGCTGTTTGTCTGCGGGTAAGGCGCAAAATCCGCGATGTCGTATTTTTTTGTGACGAGCACGGATTTGGCCAGCCTGCCGAGAGAGGTGTTCGCCAGACTGCCGGAAAAAAGGTTTCCGTGGTCGTCGCTTCCACCAGCCGCCGAATATAAAATGTTTCCGTCCGGAGCAACGGCCAGAATGTTGCCGTAGCCGTTTAGTTCCCTGAATTTTTTCAGGTATGCGCCGTATTTCTTAACGAATGATTCCTGGTTGCGTTTGTCGGAAAAGTCCACGCGAGGCGAGCGGGACTCGGCCTCGAAGGAGGCGGCCAACTCGGACAGTTCGTTTGCGTCCTTGTTGACTTGCGAGAAATACGCCTCAACCTGGGTCCTTTTAATTTCACGCACCGACTCCAACTGGCTGAACGCCTGCTCGGTCAGCGCGTTTTTTGCCTTGTTAAGCAAAACCACGCCGGTTATGAGGAACGGAACCAGTCCAACCACTAAAAATAAAACGGGAAGTTTTACCACCAGCCGTATGCCGCCCGTCCCAATTTCCTGGGGCGCCATGTCTTCGCCGTCGTGTTTTTTTATTGCCGTCACCCCTGCCATCAACCCTCCTCCTTGGCGGAATAAATGTACTGTAATATTTTAACGGCGTTCAACACCGTCAAAAGCGCCTTGTCCATTTTGCATATGCACTCTATGAAGTCCTCCTTGCCGTCCCCCTCGGGGAGGTGGTTTTTTCTCTTTTCCAACTGGTCGAACCCGGCCAGGACGACGTCGCCTATTTTATCCACAAGCACGCCGAACGGCTCGCCGATGGAGTTTTTGAAGAGAACAAGGCAACTGTCGTCGTCCACCGGTTTTTCGTCCTGCGAAAGAATCAGGCGCAAATCCAAAATAAGGTATATCTGTCCGCGAATGTTCACGTACCCGCGCACCTCTTTCGGCGCGTGGAACACAGGGGTGACGACCACCTCGGGGAATATTTCCTTCACGTCAAGGATGTCCACGCCAAAAAGGCGGTTCGAGATCCAGAAGGTGCAGTACTGCACCTTGTTGTCCCCCAGTGAAAAGGCGTTTTTTCTCGCCTCGTCCGTCATTTGCCCCCCGCCGTCACGCCGCCGCCTCGCGGGACGCGACGAGTTCCGCCACCGTCTCCAGCAGTCTTTCCTTGTCCGCCTTAAGCGCGTATCTGTCGAACCCCGCCTCCTCCGCCTTCAAACGGCTTGTCTCGCTGTTTAGCCCGGTAAGCGCCACTGTCGGAAGATTTTTCCATCTCTGGTTGTTTCTGACGTGTTTTATAAGTTGCAGGCCGTCCATCACAGGCATCTGCAAATCCGATATTAATACGTCCGTTTCGATATGTTTAAGTTTTTCCAGCGCGTCCTGCCCGTTTTCGGCGGTGGACACGTCGTAACCTCGCGTCTCCAAATACTTCTTGACCAACTGCCGGTAGAACGGCGAGTCCTCCACCAGAAGTATGCGCGCCTTCGAGACCGCAATGACTTTTTCGCCGACGAACCACGCCGGCTCGGCCATCTCCACCAAGGTGTTTAAATCCGGAAACAGGGTCATCTTGTCCCTTATTATCGAGGTTCCGAGGATTCCGTCCTCCTTGTACGTGTCGGTGTTCAGCTCTATGGACGTCTCGGTGGTGTCAATGAGGCTCGACATCAAAACGCCGTACGGGTTTTTATAGTGTTTCGGCAGTAAAAGGTACATTTCGTCCTTGTTGACGCAGGGGGAGACCTTTAGGTGATTTTCAATCCTTATGACGAGCGTGGAGACGCCGTCTATGGTTATGTATTCCTTCCCGCCGATTTTTTCGACGCGGACCGGCGAGATCGTCTCTATTCGTTTCACCATCGGCAGGGCCACCGCAAACTGCTCGGCCTCGCCGCTCTTGAAAAGCAGAACCGTCTGGTAGTCGCCCATCGTGGTCTGATCCTTGACCGCGGTTTCTATTTTTTCGTCAATGTCTATCCCGGCGTGTTTTGCCACGCCCTGCGCGTCCAAAATAAGGGCCACGTTGCCGTCGCCCATAACCGTCACGCCGGCGTAGCAATAAAGATTTTTAAGGGCCGGGTGCATCGGCTTTACGACAATCTCCTCGGTGCCGATTACGCGGTCCACGATAAGGCCGAAGCTCACCGTGTTGACCCGCAGGACCACGAAATTTAGGGACTGGGTCAGTTTGACGTCCGCGTTCCCCCCGGCGATTTGCTTGTTCAGCGTCTCGGTGTATTTTTTTTCCTGAATCTGCCTGTGGTTTTCCATTATCTCCGAGTTGGTCGTCTCGGTAAACTTGTCCTTCCTCTTTAGCACCTCCTCAAGGCGGACCATCGGCAGGAGCTGGTCCCTAAGGCGGTAGACCTCCCGCGCCCCGGCGGACTCTATCTTGTTCCTAACGTCGTCGTCGTACAGGCAGGCAAGTTCCTCCACGTTGGTCTGCGGAATCGCGTATCGAAAGTCCCCGATGGTGACTATTAGGCTCGGGATTATTGCAAGCGTCAGCGGCATCCTCATGCGTATCGTCGTTCCAACGCCGGCGCGGGACTCGATGTCTAGCGTGCCGCCCAGTTTTTCTATGCTTGTTTTAACCACGTCCATTCCAACCCCGCGCCCCGAGACGTCGCTTAGTTTCTCGGCGGTGGAAAAACCGGGCAGGAGTATGAGCGAGGTTATCTGGTCGTCGTTCAACGCGGAAAGATCCGCCTCGGTCTTCAGCCCTTTTTCAAGAACCTTCCGCCGGATAAATTTCGGGTCTATCCCCTTGCCGTCGTCCGTTATTTCTATGTTCACCTGGCCGTTCCCGTGGTAGGCCCGTAGCAATATCTTGCCCATCTCCGGTTTTCCGGACTCCGCCCTCTTTTCGGGCGCTTCAATGCCGTGGTCGCAACAGTTTCTTACAAGGTGGGTAAGCGGGTCGTTCAAAGCCTCTAGAATGGTGTTGTCCAACTCCACTTCGTTTCCGGTTATCTCAAGCTCCACGTTTTTCTCAAGTTTTTTCCCCAAGTCCCGTACGACCCTGGGGAATTTGCCGAGGATGTTGCCTATCGGTTGCATCCTGGTGGCCATGATCGTTTCCTGCAACTCCGTGGTCACCAAATTAAGGCGTTGAATGTGCCCGCGCAGTTGTTGGTCGGATTTCTCCTTCGCCAGAAGTTGCTGGTTCCTCACGAGCACCAACTCGCCGGCAAGTTGCATAAGCTTGTTTAGCACCCCGACCTTTATCCTCACGGATTCTCCGCCTCCGCGCTCCACGCTTCTTCTGTCAGACGGGCCGTCGGGTTTTGGCGGCGGGGGTGGAGCGTCATGTTTGACGGCCGCCGCTACGATGGTGGTCGGGGCCGCAGGAGCCTCCGGTGCCGGTTTTTCCTCTTCGGCGAGTTTTGCGTCAGCCGCGAGTTTGGCCTCGGCCAGAATTTCTTCCATGGTCGGAGGAGCCTGGGCCGGAAGGGCGCCCTTTGCGTCAAGAACCGCCTTTAATCTGGCCATGGTGGCGGAAACGTCTTGCTCGTTGCTGTGTTCGACGTCCCCAAGCATTCCCCGGATTGTGTCCACCGCGCCCAACAGCGCGTCGGTCAGCGTGGCGTCCGGCTTCAACTCCCCGGCACGGAGCATGGAGAGGATTGTTTCGGCCAGATGGGCCACCTCGGCCATGGTTTTTAAGCCGAGGAAGCCGGCCGTTCCCTTTACGGTGTGGACGGCTCGAAATACCTTGTTGACGGTGTCGGCAAACGCGGAGTCGCCGGCCCCTTTTTCAAGGTTTAGAAGGTCGTCCTCTACGGTTGAGAGATGCTCCTTGACCTCCGTTATGAATTCGTCCAATATGGACTTGTCGAAATCCATTCCTGACTAAAACCCCCGCTGGAGCAAACGACCGATATGTAGGTCGTTCGACGTTTTCCACTCTTAACTCCGCCCCCGGTTTTTGCGGTTTTGCAAATTCCAAAAAACCACTCAAAAACCACCTCGCAGTATAGCACAAACATCTCTTTCAAACGCAAAATCAAACCGCCTTCTCCGCAGACCGCCGCCAGTTTGACCGATTTGACCGACATGTCCATGCCTTTCCCCCTTTTCACCGGTGTGTGCACTCTTTAGGGTGTACACAAATTGTTTTGTCGAGAATGTCCAATTTGTCCGATTTGTCCAATTTTTTTATTTTTTTTGCTTTTTTCCCGGTAGCCACACCCTTTATGGTGTACACCAACCCCGCTCCCGTTCCCGGTAGGTACCTGGCCTCCGCCATGTACTCTTTCCATCTTCTTTTATTCTGAATTCTGTTATTTATCATTCCACTATTTATACCCCGTATCCGTGCGGAGGGCTTTTGCGTTTTTGGCTTTATTGACATTTTTGGCGCCTTTTGCGTTTTTTGCGCTGGAGCGAATGCGGAAGTGCACAGGTAGTCGCGTCCAACATTTTCCTTATGCGACGGACGGTGCCATTTCGCAAGAAATTGGAGAAATTATCCGAGATTCAGAAAGAAAGGGTGGGGGATTCCGCTTCCACTTCTTCCAAGGAATCGCCGAAAATCGCCACGTCCAAATATCCGGTCATGTCGGACGACGCAAAGTTAAACGGCAGGAGCCCACTTTTGGTTTTCGCGCTTAAAAGTTTTTCGGCCCCGATGTTTTCCACGAACCCCCGAAAGGTGTATCCGCGCGGAACGAAAATTTTTACGGTCTTAAAATAGGCGGGGCCGATTTTTCTCTGCACGGCCAAAACCGGGGTGGAGGTGTTCTCCCTCATGTTTAACTCCGCCGGATACGCCTTGTCGCCGTCCATAAGAACGTCCGCGCCGAAAAAACCCTTTCCCCCCGTTTCGGAAAGGCGTCCGGCAAGTTTTTCGGAAAGCCGTAATCCCGCCGGGGGAGGCGTCTCGCCGCCTACGTTCCCCTCGTGTACTCCGCCGTCCCTTAGGAGTTGCCTGCTCGCCCCCCAAAAGGAAAACCCGCCTGCTCCGTCCAGAAAAAATTGAAAATTCCAGCTTTCGGTCCCCTCGATGAATTTGGAGGCGAAATAGCGTGTTATGGACTTGTTACGCGACACTTTGCGGGCCATTGCCGAAACGTCGTCCGCGTCGTTTAGAATAAAAACCTGGCTCCCCCCGCAACTTTCGTTTCCCCGCGCGAAGACTTTTTGCCCCCCCTCGGTCATCCGGTTCAAGACCGACTCCAGCCGCGACGACCGCGCCTGTTCGCGTGGAATCGCCTCCAAATCCATGTCCTCCTCAAGCCGGATGAGAAAATACGTCGTGTTGAACATCCTTGTGAGCGAGTGGTTCGTCACGGCGCCGGGGAGTCCGGCCGCGCGGGCGATTTCCATCTCCTCCTCCAGATGTATGTAGAACCTTATTTCTTCCGGCCTTAAGGACGATATTTTTTCCATCGCGACGGGGTCGCCCAAAACATCCTGCCCGAGGTTGGATTCGACGGAAGGCGGGACTATTATGTTTTTTGTGCCAAGTCCGAGGTCGAGCAAAAATTCAAGAAACTCCGCCTGCGGCTCCGACGAAAGGACAACGTGGTCGTCCGGCGAGCACTCAAGCAGGGTTCTTTCGGAGAGCGCCTTGAGAATTTTTTTGTATTGCGACCGCCTGTGCCCCAGCGTGCGGAACAGCTCGGCTCCGTGCGGCAGGTGTATGGCCGGGACAAAAAGTTTAGACATTTCGACGCTACCGGTTTTTGGACTTGAAGTCTTTTTTGTCCAGCCCGTACGTCTTAATTTTTCTGTAGAGCGTTTTTCTGTCCATCTTGCTCATCTCGCACGCCGTTTGAAGCGAGCCCTGGGTCTTTGCCAAAAGGGCCGATATGTACTCGCGCTCGTAAAAGTCCATCACCTTGTCCTTCATCGCGGAATAATCCAGGCCGGCCATTTCCGCCACGCTGGGCGGAATAGGGGCGTTCTTCTCCTCCGGCGTTTCCAGCCGGACGTTTGTGATTACGTCCCCCTCGCACTGTATTATCGCCCTCTCCACGACGTGCTCCAACTGGCGTATGTTGCCCGGCCAGGGATACAGGGACATTTCCTCCATCGCCTCGTCCGAAAAGGAGGCGACGTTCGTTTTGTCGAATATGGAGGAATATTTTTTTAAAAAATGTTCCGCAAGCGGCGGGAGGTCGCCCATCCTCTCCCTCAGCGCCGGGAGGTTCACCGGAACGACGTTAATCCTGTAAAGGAGGTCCGGGCGAAACGCCCCGCTTTGGGCCATCTGGAAAATGTTGCGGTTTGTGGCGCAGACGATTCGCGCGTTCATCGCGACCGATCTCTCGCCGCCGACCCTGTAGAAATTCCTTGATTCCAGCACCCGCAAAAGCTTCGCCTGAAGCGAGGGGGAGATTTCGCCTATCTCGTCGAGAAAAATCGTGCCGTCGTCCGCCAGCTCGAATTTCCCCGCCCTTTTTCCCACGGCGCCGGTGAACGCCCCCTTTTCGTGGCCGAAAAACTCGGTCTCCAAAAGCGTCTCCGGCGTGGCGGCGCAGTTAAGCGCGACGAACGGCCGGTCTTTGCGCGGGCCGAGGTCGTGCAATGCGCGGGCGACGAGTTCTTTCCCGGTTCCGGTTTCGCCCAAAATAAGCACCGTGCTGGCGGTTCCGGCGGCCTTTAGCAAAAGCTCCTTGACCTCGGTGATTTCCGGCGAGGCGCCAATGATTGACGGGACGTCCCGCCTTGAAGTGGCGGCCCCCGGCGCCCGAACGGGCGCGGTTTTTCCAATGGCCTCGACGATTTCACGCGCCTTGAACGGATATTCGACGATGTTCGACGAAAGGCCGTATCTTAGCGCCGTGGCCTCGGCGTCGTCGCGCAGGATGTGCGGGACGCTTACGATGATTTTTGCGATTTTTTCAAGCGGGGCGGACAGCGGAAGCGCGTCCCATCCCACGATGAGCACGTCGAAGCGTTCCTTTCGCAGAACCGCCTCCGCCTCCGACGGGTAAAAGACCGTTCGCGTGACAAAGCCGGCCTCCTCCGTTATTCTACGAAGCTCGGCGGCGCGATGCAGATTTTTTTCGTAAACGAGGGCGCGGATGTCGTTCACCTCTGGAACCGGGGGGCAAACTGGCCGCGTGGGGGACGTCGGGCCAGAATAAGTGTCGTTTTCATTCCGCCGAACACGGAGCCTACTCTTTTAACTTCTCGCTGATGCGCACCAGCCGTTTGTCGGCCTCGTCCATTCTCGTCATTAGCGCCTTGATTATCGTAAAGGCGATTTCCGGCTGGTTCTCTATGGTCTCGCGCAGTTTGTCGCCGGGGAAAACCTTGACGACGCTTTTACCCTTTGACCGCACGGTCGCGGTTCGCGGCTGGTTCATGAGCGCGGACATCTCGCCGAAGTAGTCCCCCGGCTGTGTGATTTCGCCGACGACCTTGCCGGATTTCATAATCACAAGCCCGCCCTGCAGGAGTTGGTAGAAGTTTTTGTCCGTGTTTCCCTCGCGGATGACAAGGTCGCCGTCCTCGAAAATAAGCTCGTCCGGGTTCAAAAGGTACGCCGGGAGCGCCTCTTTGGCGAGGACTGTGTTTCCCAAAACCTCGTCCATCGTGGTCATGCCCTCCAGCATTTTGTTCAGGCCGTCCCTCCGAAGCGTAATCATCCCCTCCTTGATGGCGATTTTTCTCAGGACGTCCTCCGGCACGCTCGCCGCAATCGCCTGTTTGACCGCCTCCGTGCACTCCATCAGTTCGAAATTGCCGACGCGCCCCTTGTATCCGGCGTTGCACGCGGGGCAACCGGCCCCCTTGTATATTTTTACGGAGGGGATTTCCTCCTTGTTGTATCCGGCCTCCAGAAGGGCCTTGTGCGGGATGTTCTCCACCTGTTGTTTGCATTTGGTGCAAATTCTGCGCAGTAGACGCTGGGCCACGATTAGTATCAGCGAGCTGGAGACCATGTATGGCGGTATCCCTATGTCTATTATGCGCGCCACCGTGCTGGGGCAGTCGTTGGTGTGCAGGGTGCTGAACACCAAGTGGCCCGTGATGGAGGCCTTTATGGCTATTTCCGCCGTCTCCATGTCGCGGATTTCGCCGACCAGAATAATTTCGGGATCCTGCCGAAGGAATGATTTTAGCGCGGCGGCGAAGGTCAGCCCCACCTCGTTGCGAACAAGCACCTGGTTTATTCCCTCGAAGTTGAACTCGACCGGGTCCTCTGCGGTCAGTATCTTTACGTCCTCGGTGTTAAGGGCGTTTATGGCGGAATAAAGAGTGTTGGTTTTGCCGGAGCCGGTCGGCCCCGTGACCAGTACAAGCCCCTGCGGGGCCTCGATTGCGCGGTTGAATTTCCCGAGCGCGTCCAGGGAAAATCCGAGCTTCGTCAGGTCAACCTGCAGTTTTCCGGGATCCAAAAGACGCATGACCACCGACTCGCCGAACAACGTCGGAAGTATGGAGACGCGGAAATCCACGTACCGAACCTTGGAGAGCTTAATTTTTATGCGTCCGTCCTGCGGAACCCTTTTTTCCGCGATGTTGAGGCTGGACATGATTTTTATTCTGGATACGAGCGCGTTTTTCATTTGCAGGGGGAGGGTCATCACCTCGGACAAAGTGCCGTCCTTCCTATATCGGACGCGCATCCTTTTTTCGTACGGCTCTATGTGTATGTCGGAGACGCCTTGGTTTACCGCCTTTACAAGAAGTCCGTTCACGAGCCTTATCAGGGCCGCGTCTCCGGCCTGAACCATTCCCTCCTCGTCCTCCCCGGCGTCGGCGGGGGTTATCTCCAGCTCTTCCTCGACGCTGGAGATGATCTCGCCCATGTCGAAAGTCGCCTCGGGCTTTTCGGACTGTTTGGCGGTGTCGGCCTTCTCCTCTGCCGTCTCCTCCTGCGGGAGCACCGATTTATACTCTTCTTCGGATATGGCGTAGTATTTTTTGTAAGCGTCCGCGATGTCTTTTATGCGCGCGACCTTGATTTTTACGGCGAGTTTGGTTTTGCCGGCCACTTCCTCCACGCCGTCCATGTTGGTGGGATCCACCATGGCGACGTTCAGGACCCCGGCCTCGCTCCACGCCGTCCATGTTGGTGGGATCCACCATGGCGACGTTCAGGACCCCGGCCTCGACGTTCAGCGGCATAAGCATATGGGACTTGGCGGTTTGGTATTCCACCAGTTTGACGGTCTCGGGGGTTATGGTCTCGCGGGAAATCTCCACGGACGGGATTAAAAGGGTGCGCGTTACGAAGTTTAGTATCGCGTCTTCGGTCACGTAGCCGAGTTTTATGAGGACGGTGCCAATCCAGCCGCCCTTTTTCTTTTGAAGCTCCTCGGCCTCTTTCAACTGTCTGCCGGTTATTCTGCCGTCCTTGCGCAGAAGGTCGGCGAGCTTCTCCCGTTTGGTGTCGTCCTGTATTGTTTTCTTAAAACTGGACTTTCTCTCTTCAATTACCGCCATGGTCTTAATTCCCCCCTAAAACCCATAATGGCGGATTATACCACAATAGAAACAGCGTCCGCTTGGCGGCGTTTTACTTTTTGCGGTAGTGTCCCGGCCAGCATTGCGGGCATACCGTATGACCGACTGTTTTTAGGAACTTATGACCGCGAGAACAGGTGGCAGGTTTGCCCTTAGTTTTTGTAACGGATGCCCCCCTCTGCGGCGAACCGCCAGCCCTGGCAAGCTCCTCCGCGACCCGGAACTTTACGATGGCGCGAATGACGGAAAGTGGCAAAGGGTCGTTTATTGGGAACTGCGCGGCGCCTTTCGAACACTTGTATCCCGCGAGCTCCTTTTTAAACGCCCGGATTCCCGACGATGTCGGGTAGAACCCAATGTGGTTTTTGAAAGCCGCAAAATGAACGAGGTTTCTGCCCCCAAGCCGGAACGTCGGTATCCCGTATCGCATCGCCTCCTCGGCGCCCGGGGCGGTTTTCTTAACAGCCCCTCTAATGTCGTTCAGTTTTTTGCGGACGGCAGGGGAAAAGCGGGCGATATATTCGTCTATGGTCGCTGATGGTGTGCTTCGAGCAGATTTTTTCATATTATTTTTTGTCTTTGTCCGGCTGGCGGGTGATTTTTGCGCCCACCTTGCGAAGTTTTTCCTCTATCCGCTCGTAACCCCTGTCGAGGTGGTAAACCCGTCGCACGTGCGTTTTCCCCTTTGCCGCGAGGCCGGCGACGATTAACGACGCGCTCGCCCTTAGGTCGGTCGCCATAACCTGCGCGCCGGAGAGCGAAGGCACGCCGTGTATGAAGGCGTTTTTTCCTTTTATCAGTATGTTTGCGCCCATCCTTCGCATCTCGGCCACGTGCATGTATCGGTTCTCAAAAATGGACTCGGTCACCACGCTCGCGCCGTCCGCCACCGCGAGCACCGCCATCGCCTGCGCCTGCATGTCCGTGGGGAAGGAAGGGTAGGGGTTTGTCTCCACGTCCGCCGGGCGCGGTCTTGCGGGGCCGGTCACCTCCAGCCAGTCGGGGCCTTCGGAAATCTTGCACCCCATCTCGATGAACTTCAGCGTAACCGCCTCCACGTGCGGGGGGTGGCAACCGACAATTTTTAAAAATCCGCCGGTTATCGCGCTAACAGCCATGAAGGTGCCGGTCTCGACCCTGTCGGGGATTATTGCTATTTCTGCGGGCTTTAGCTCTTTTCCGCCGTTGATGGTTATTTTGTCCGTTCCGGCCCCGCGAACGTCGGCGCCCATTTTATTCAGCATGTCGGCCAAAAAGACCACCTCCGGCTCGCGCGCGGCGTTTTCAAGAACGGTGGTTCCCTTTGCGCCGGTCGCGGCCATCATCAGGTTTTCAGTTCCGGTGACCGTAACAAGGTCAAAGTATACCCTCTGGCCCGTAAGCCCGTCCGGAGCCGCCGCGTTTACATAACCCTCCTCCAGCGATATCTCCGCACCGAGGGATTGAAACCCCTTTAAGTGGAGGTTGATGGGGCGCTCGCCTATGGCGCATCCGCCCGGCAATGACAATCTTGATTTTCCAAGTCTCGCCAGCAAAGGCCCCAGCACGAGGCATGAGGCGCGCATGGTTCTGACCAAATCGTACGGGGCCTCGCAATGGACGATGTTTTCCGTGTTTACGGTCACAACGCCGCCGTCATGTTTTTCGACCACCGCGTCCATGACCTTAAGCAGGGCAATCATCGTGTCCATGTCCCTTAGGTCCGGCACGTTGGAAAAAACAAATTTGCCGGGGCAAAGAAGCGTGGCCGCGAAGGCCGGGAGCGCGGCGTTTTTCGCGCCCGCTATTTTTATCTCGCCTTCTAGCCGCCTTCCCCCCTCTATTACTATTTTGTCCATTGGATTCCTTGTTTTTTTCGCAACGTGGCGAAAACGATTCTGTCGCGCCCAGAAATATCTTTTATAAATGTGACGTCTTCCCACGCGTCGTTAAAAAGCCCCGCGACCTCGTTTTTTTGGTCCCAACCAATCTCGCAAAAAAGGGCGCCCCCGTCGTTCAAACGTTGTTCCGACTGCGCGACAAGTTTTTGGATTATTTCTAGGCCTTTGTAACCGGCGAACAACGCGGTATGCGGCTCGAAGTTTTTAATTTCCACCTGTAACGTGGTGCTTTGCGCCGGGTCAATGTAAGGGGGGTTCGATACAATCAGGTCGAATTTGCCCTCCACGCCGGACAAAACGTCCGATTTGAAAAACGCCGTGTTTTTTGCCCCCAGTTCGGCGGCGTTTTGCCGCGCGACGACCAACGCCTCCTCGCAAACGTCAACGGCCGTAATTTGCCAGGACGGGCGTTCCAACCCAAGCGTTATGGCGATGCAACCGCTCCCCGTGCCGACGTCGGCCACGGACAACGGGGTTGAGTTTGAAAAACGTTTTAGCGCCGCCTCCGCCAATTCCTCCGTCTCCTGCCTTGGAATGAGCACCGACCTGTCAACTTTAAAGACGTAGTTATGAAACTCCTTCCGTCCGGTTATGTAGGCAATCGGCTCCCCTTCGGCGCGTCTTTTCACCAGTCTTCTGTATTCTACGGGGGCGAACGGCGGAACCTCCTCAGGCGGGAAAGCGATCATCCTCATTCGGTCAACGCCAAGAACTTGCGCCAGCAGAATTTGCGCGTCAAGCTCCGGCGTTTGTGCGCCGGATACGCTGAGGGAGTTCTCCCCCTCGGCCAGCAGGGTCGTGTATCGGTTTAGTATTGATATCATTTGGCGGACGTGAGAAGTTTTTCTTGTGAACGGTGCCGCATATTTTCCGTCAGCTCGTCCAGCTCTCCGCCCATTATTTCCGCGAGGTTATAAAGGCTTAGGTTTATCCTGTGGTCGGTGAGCCGTCCCTGCGGGAAATTGTACGTCCTAATTTTTTCGCTTCTGTCGCCGGAGCCGATTTGCGATTTTCTAGCCTGCGAGTCCTTCTCCCTGTCCTGTTGCATCTGGAAGTCCTGAAGGCGCGAGAGAAGAACCTTCATCGCCTTCGCCTTGTTTTTTAGCTGTGATTTTTCGTCCTGCATGGAGACCACCATCCCGGTGGGGATGTGCGTTATGCGAACGGCGGAGTCGGTGGTGTTCACGCTCTGTCCGCCGGGGCCGCTGGAACGGAAGACGTCTATCCTCAGGTCGGCGGTGTTTATCTTCACCTCTTTTTCCTCCGCCTCCGGCAGAACAGCCACCGTGACGGTGGAGGTGTGTATCCGCCCCTGCGTCTCCGTTTTTGGCACGCGCTGGACGCGGTGCACGCCGCTTTCGAACTTAAAAATTCCAAATGCCCCTTTTCCCTCGACGGAGGCGATGACCTCCTTGACCCCGCCCGCCTGCGACTGGCTGACGCTAAGGGATTCCACCTTGAACCCTTTTTTGAGGGCGAAGCGCGAGTACATGGCGAAAAGCTCCGCCGCGAAAAGCCCCGCCTCGTCGCCGCCGGTGCCGGCGCGGATTTCCATGATTATGCTTTTGACGTCGTTCGGGTCTTTGGGGATTAACAGCTCCTTCAGCCTCGCCTCTACTTCCGACAGTTTTTGGGAGAGAACCGCGTTCTCCTCCCTCGCCATCGCCGAAAGCTCCGCGTCCTCGCCGGATGCGACGAGGGCGCTGTTTTCGTCGAAGGTCTTTTTTAACGAGTTGTATTCGCGGTAGGCCGCGACTGTGTCGGCCAGGTCGGCCTGTTCTTTGCCGTATTTTTTCAGCAGGTCTTGGTTGCCCGCCGTTTCGGGACTGCACAGGAGCGCGTTTAGCTCCTCGTACCGTCTTTCTACGGAGGCTAGTTTGTCAAACATGAAGTCCCGACATTACCTTGGTGGGCACGGCGTTTGGGCCGTGCTATTCGGCCCGTCAAGGCCGAATAAATTATTGCCGCTTGCGCGGCAAGGCACGCCATAAATGGCGCGCCTACCGACCTCATTGGTTTTACTTCGAGGCTTTTGCGGCTCTTCGGCGGAATTTCTCGACCCTGCCCGCTGTGTCCACCAGCTTTTGCGTGCCGGTGTAGAACGGATGGCAGGCCGAGCAGATGTCAACGTGAATTTCCTTCACGGTGGCCATCGTCTCCGTCACGTGTCCGCAACCGCAGATAATCTTCGAGTCCATGTAGTCCGGGTGAATCTCTTTTTTCATATTTCCTCTCCTGATAATTAAGCGTTCATTGCGGCGAGGAACTTTGCGTTGCTCTTCGTCTGCCGCATTTTGTCCAAAAGTAGCTCCATGGCCTCTATCGGGTCCATCGGCTGTAAAACTTTTCTCAACAGCCACACGCGGGCTATCTCCTCGGGCGTGAACAACAGCTCCTCTTTTCTCGTCCCGGAGCGGGTTATGTCTATCGCCGGGAAAATTCGCCTGTCGGCCAGCGGGCGCTCAAGGTGTATTTCCATGTTGCCGGTTCCCTTGAACTCCTCGAATATGACGTCGTCCATCCTGCTTCCGGTCTCGATTAGCGCGGTTGCGATTATTGTGAGGCTTCCCCCCTCCTCGATGTTTCGCGCCGCGCCAAAAAACCGCTTCGGCCTTTGGAGCGCGTGGGAGTCCACGCCGCCGGAAAGAACCTTCCCGCTGGGGGGGACAATCGAGTTGTAGGCGCGGGCAAGCCGCGTGATGGAGTCGAGCAATATCACCACGTCCCTGCCGTGCTCCACCAGGCGCTTGGCCTTTTCTATCGCCATCTCGGCGACGTTCACGTGGCGCTGGGCCGGCTCGTCGAAGGTGGAGCTTATGACCTCCCCTTTGACGGAGCGTTCCATGTCGGTTACCTCCTCCGGGCGTTCGTCTATAAGAAGAACGATGAGGAATATCTCGGGGTGGTTATTGGCGACGCTGTTCGCAATCGCCTGAAGAAGCATTGTTTTTCCCGTGCGCGGCGGGGCCACTATAAGCGAGCGTTGCCCCATGCCGAGCGGGGTGAGCAGATCCATGACCCTTGTGGAAAGGTTGCCGTCCGCGGTCTCCAGCTTAATCCTTCTTTCCGGGTAGAGCGGCGTCAGGTTGTCAAAAAACGGCCTCGGCTTGTCGAAATCCGGCGGCTCCCCGTTGATGTTTTCCACCTTTAGGAGCGCGAAATACCGCTCCCCCTCTTTCGGGGGCCGAATCTCTCCGCTGACCGAGTCGCCGGTGCGAAGGTCAAATTTTCTAATTTGCGACGGGGAGACGTACATGTCGTCCGGCCCCGGCAGGTAACTCGCCTGCGGCGAACGGAGGAAGCCGAATCCGTCGGGGAGTATCTCAAGCACCCCCTCGCCGAAAAGCTGGCCTTCCGATTTGGTCTGTGTTTCGAGGATTTTAAAAATCAGCTCCTGCTTGCGCAGGCCGCTTACGTCGCCGATTTTTAAATCTTTGGCCATGGCGTTTAAATCCGCGACCGTCTTTTTTTTCAGTTCAGCAATGTTCATGTAATAATTCCAACTTTCAAAATAATGGGTAAAAAAGGAAAATCAACTTATTGACAAGCCCCTTAAAGGTAAATAGTACGCAAATGTTTATTCGTTTGCAAGTCGCCAATTGTGCCAAACCCCGAACCATTTGTCAAATATTGATTGCCCGCATTATATAAGGAGGGAGGTTGGGCGTCTGTAAACTTTCTTAAAGCTGGCGATTTAGCGTACTTTGGCGCCGGGTCTGCCGGAGATACGCCCGTCACCTTTTAACCATGTAACAATTTGATTTTTAATGATATATTCTCCAAGTGGTCAAGAGTGCGTATTGGGGCCTTTGGTCAGTGTAAAAACCGCTTTTTCAGCGAAATCGGGTAATTTATGCTAATTATGCCATAATTGGTTTAACTTCGTTGACTTTGAAATAACAGAATGATATAAATATGCGGAATTCCTTGGAGAGGGATTTAAGTGTCGTTACTGATTTGCCGAATGTTCTTGTAGGAGGAGCTTGGTTTGAAGCAGGTTAATGCAAGCAACCGCGTAAGAAAAATACGTGAGACAAAGATGATGAGCAAGGCGGAACTGGCCCGCAAGACCGGTCTTTCCGTGCAGACGATAGACAGAATAGAGAAGGGCTTCCCGTGTCGTTTGGACACCAAGCGAAAGATACTTCTGGCGCTGGGGTTAAACCTGGAGGACCGTAAGACAGTTTTTTCCGACGACGAAGAGTAGGAGTCCAAGATATGTTCTTTTCATCCCAAAAGCCGCTGTTGGCCGTGGACATTGGAACCCACTCCCTTAAGGTCGCCCAAATTAAAAAAAATAGGGCGGGTTACGAGCTTTTAAGCTTCGGGTGCGTGAACCTGCCGCCCGACTCCGTCGTTGACGGCGAGATAGAAAACCCCAAGGCGCTTGCGGACGCGCTTAGCAACCTCATAAAGTCCGAAAAAATAAAATGCAAGGACGCCGTCATAGGCGTCAGCGGGCAGTCCGTCGTCATAAAAAAAATCTCCGTCCCGATGATGCCCGAGGAGGAGTTGGAGGAGATGATAAGGGAGGAGGCCGAGCAGTACATTCCCTTTGACATAGACGAGGTAAACCTAGATTTCCAGATAGTGGGGGGCGACGCCATGGCGGAGCCTTCGTCGTCCGGCCCGGACGAGAGGCAGATGGACGTCATAATAGTCGCCGTGCAAAAGACGATAATCCAGTCCTTTCTGGACATTTTCAAGTCGGTGGGGCTGAAGGTGAGGGTTGTGGATCTCTCCGTTTTCGCGTTGGAGAACATTTTTGAGCTTTCCCACGGCCCGGCCTTGGATTCCGCCATTGCGCTGGTCAACATCGGCGCCACGATGACGAACATCAACATTCTCGAAAGGGGGACCACCGCGTTCGCGCGCGACCTTCCGATGGGCGCCTCGGTCATTTCGGAGGAGATTCAAAAAGGGCTTTCGATAGGTTTCGGCGAGGCCGAGAAGATGAAGCTTGGCGAGATTCCGGATGGCCGCACGAAGGAGGAGGTCATCAAGAACGTGTTGGGCGGCGTGGAGGAGATATGCATAGAGTTTAGGAAGACCTTCGACATGTTCGAGAAAAATTCCGACATTAAAATTTCAAAAATTTATCTCTCCGGCGGCGGGGCTATGATGGACGGGATGGACAGGCTCGTCGGCGACCAGCTTGGCATAAGCACGGAGATGATTAATCCGTTCGACAAAATTACCTTTAGCGACAAAAGGTTCGACCCGCAATATTTGGAGGCGATGGCTCCGTCGGCCGTCGTTTCCCTGGGTTTGGCCCTTAGGACGACGGAGGACAAGTAGCCGATGGATAGTCGGGCGGGCGCCACGGATTCGCAGAGGCTTCGGATGAGGATCAACCTCCTCGTAGTAAGGGTTCCAAAGGACAAGGCTCTTGTTCAGAAGCAGGCCATTGCGTTTGTCCTGGCGCTTGCGGGCACCCTGGTCGCGCTTGGTTTTTGGACGAATTTGGTCTTCAGCGCAAAGGCCTCGGCCGAGGAGTCCCTCGCAAAGGGAAAGACGAGGCTTGAGCAGTTGGATTCCGTGCAGAAAAAAATTGACGAGTTCGAGGCGAAGAAAAAAAGGCGGGAGCAGATTCTGGAAGCCATAAAAAAACTTGAGGAGAGAAAGGCCGGCCCCGGGCCGTATTTGGACGCGTTGAACCTTGTTTTGCCCCCCGACATATGGCTTACCGAGCTGTCCGCGCAGGGATCCGCATTGACCCTTTCGGGGAACAGCTTTACAAACGCGGCCATCGCCGAGATGATGCGAAGCATGGAGGCGAACGACCAGTTTAAGGACGTGGAGCTTTCGATAATACAAAACGACGTGGTTCAAAAAGAAAACATCAAGCGTTTCACTTTGTCGAGCGCGCTTAAGGCGGTGGCCAAGCTCGACGAAAAAAAGACGGCGGACAAGGCGAAGCAGGGCGCACCTGCGCCGGCGCCGGCGCCGCAGGCGAAGTAGGGACTATGGGAGATTTTAAGGAAAAGTTCCTTTCGATATTGCCGTACCAGATGTTGCTGGGTCTGCCAGTAAAGGCGCGCTGGGGGATTGTGGCCGGGGTTCCGGCGATCCTTGTGGCGGCGCTGTTTTTCACCCTTATCCAGTCCACGCTGGACGACACGCAGAAGATACAAGATGAGTACGCAAAGGTCGCAAAGGAGATAAAGGCCAAGGAGGAGTTGGAGGCGAAACTCCCGGAATTTATTTTGCAGATAGCCGCGTTGGACGCCCAGGTGTCCGATTTGAGGCGCCAGTTGCCCGAGACGAAGGAGATACCAAATTTGTTGGAGCAGGTCTCCGCCTTGGGGCTTAAGTCCGGTTTGGAGTTCGTTGTGTTCAAGCCGCTTCCGGAGGTGGAGAAGGATTTTTACTCCGAGGTGCCGGTGGACGTGATTGTCAGCGGAACGTTCCACAGCATGCTCTCCTTTTTCGACCAGGTGTCCAAGATGCCGCGAATTGTGACTTTCACCAACGTTGCGATTGCAAGGGGCGCAAAAAAAACCAAGGTCGTGACGGCCGCCAAGGGAACGCCCATAACCGCCACGTGCAAGGCGGTTACATACCGCTTCCTGGAGGCCAAGGTTGACCAGAACCTTGAGAAGAAGGAAGAGAAAAAGGAAGAAAAAAAGCCCGACGCGGCGAAGAAGTGACGAACAATGACTAAAACATTAAAACTTATTTTGGCGGGCGCCATCGTGGCGGTTTTGGCGGGGGCCGGCCTTTATTTTTATCTCGGCGCGGCCGGCCCGCAGGACGAGGTGGCCAAGGCGTTCAACGAACTCTCCGCCGGAATGGCGGGGGGAAGCAAGGCGATAGTTTCGGGCCTCGTGTCAAAAAAATTCAACGACGCCGGGCTTAATTTTACCTCGGCGACGGAGGAGCTTTCCGTCAAGCGACCCGGATACAGGGCCGATTTGGACGGAGTGGTCGTGACCGGCCCCAAGGCCGAGCTGACCTACACGCGCAAGGTGGTGGAGGACAAAAAACTCGTCACCTCAATAATAACAAAAGAGGAATGGGTGAGGGAGGACGACGGCAAGTGGCGTCTTTCGCGGTTCTCCCCCTCGGACCGGACGGGCGTTCCGGAAAAGATGAGACAGAGAAAAGAGAGGGAGGCCGCCTTGAAAGCCGGGCTTGCCGCTTCGGCGGCCCAAAAGGCGGCGGCCATGAACGTGGTCTACACGCCCGCGGGAAAACGGGACCCGTTTGAATCGCTGATTCTTGAGGGAAAAGTTGAGGAAGGCGAGGTTTCCGCAGAGGACGCGAAAAAATGCGATCTTGGGCGGAAGCGCGAATTTCTGGAGGGATTCGACCTTTCGTCCTTTAAAATCGGCGGCATAGTGTTTAGCAACGGCGCGTACGCCCTTCTGGAAGGCGGCAACGGCAACGGCTATACGGTCAGGCCGGGAATGCACATAGGCAGAAGGTGCGGCAAAATAACCGACATTACGCAGGAAAAAATTGTTGTCGAGGAGAAATTTATGAACTTGCGCGGTGGGTTCGAAACCCGTGAAACAGTTCTAACGCTTAGACCCGCAGTAAAGGTAGAATAAGAAGGAATTTATGAAAAAGAAGTTGTTGCTTTCCGTTTTATTCCTTGGGGCGTTTGCGGCGTCTTGCGCCTCGCCCAACCGTTCGGGCGAACCGAGGGGCGTCGTGCGAGAGGGAGGGGCGTTTGTAACAAGCCTTTCCCCCGTCGAAAAAAAGGGCGGGCTTGAGCTTACCCTGGAGGCGAGCGGCAAAATTCAGTACACCATATTTAAGTTGGAAAATCCCAAGAGGGTGGTCATAGACCTTCCAATGACCGACTCCGCGGCTTTTTCGGCGCCGATAAACCTTTCAAAAGGAATCGCAAAGCTGGTGACGGCCCGCTATTTTCCCAAGACGGGGGACTCTAGGGTTGAAATAGCGGTCAAAGATTCCGTGTCTTATTCGGTCTCTAGGATTTCGGAAAGCAAAATAGTGGCGATTATTTCCCCCGCCGCGGGCGAGATGATGGGGGCCGATACAGGTTCCGGCGTCTCGCTTGCCCAAGGGGAGGTCGAGATTGCCGGCATTGACCTGCGCGAGGCGTCCGGCATGGCGCGCGTGGTGATTCCATTCAAGGGGGAACAGCCGAAGTTTGAGATGATTAGAAGGCGCGAATTGAACCGCATAACCCTGGACATCCCGAACGCGCGAATAACGAAGGCCAACGAAAAACTCCTAACCGTCGAAACCGAGGACTCCCTCGTAAAAAACGTCGCGGTGTTTCAGTTCTCGGTGGAGCCGCCCGTCGTGAAGGTCGTGGCGAATCTTAAGGAGTTTTCCTCCTCCAACGCGTTTGCAAAAGAAAACAACATACTGCTCGACATCGGCCCGGACGCGGTAATATCTGCGGCCTCCGAGATAAAAATTGAGAAGAAGGTCGAGAGATCCAAAATGCTCTCCACCAACAAGGAAAAGGTCATGGAGGACTTCGAGGGGCGCAAAATATCGCTTGATTTCCAAGCCGCCGACGTGCACAACATACTGAGGATTCTGGCCGATGTCGGCGGCATGAACATAATCACGTCCGAAAAGGTGCAGGGGAAGGTCTCCATGAAGCTCGTGGACGTGCCGTGGGACATGGCGTTGGAAATAGTGCTCAAGAACAACCAGCTGGCGATGGTTAAAACCGGCAACGTCATTCGCGTGGCGACCGCCGAGGAGATTGCAAAGGAAAAAGAGAACGACGTAACGTCGCAGGCTACGGTGGGAAAGGCCGAGCCGCTTTACTTGAAGGTCTTCCAGGTTAACTTCGAGTCGTCCAGCAAGTTGAAGGCAAATTTGGAGTCGGTAAAAGGGGTCAGGGGCCGCATAGACATTAACGAAAGAACCAACACGCTAATCGTGCAGGACACGAAGGAAAAACTGGCCGAGATGGAGCAGTTGATAGCCGTGTTGGACAAGCGGACCGTGCAGGTTCTTATTGAGGCTAGAATAGTGGAGGTGACGCACACGTCCATGCAACAACTGGGCATCAACTGGGGCGGCGCGTACACCGCCAAGGCCGGCTCGACGGGACTCCCCGGCACGGTGGGGCTTAGCGGAATCTCAGCCGGCGCGGCGTCCTCCGCTCCCAACAGCATCGTAAACCTCGGCACGACCGGCACGCCAACCGGCGCGCTCGGCCTTAGGTTCGGCAGTGTTGACAGCACCGCCGTCTTGGACATGCAGTTGATGGCCCTCGAAAACGACGGTCTGGGCAGAATTCTTTCGATGCCCAAAATTTCCACCATGAACAACATCGAGGCGCTGATTGAAAGCGGAAGGGAAATTCCATACCAAACCACCTCGGCCTCCGGCACGCAGACCCAGTTTAAAACCGCGTCGCTTGTCCTAAAGGTCACGCCGCACGCGACTGACAACAACCTCATAAGGTTGGAGATAGAGGCCAACAAAGACGCCCCGGATTTTGCAAACCAGCTTCCTAATTCTCCTCCGCCAATTCTAACCAAACACGCTAAGACAGTCGTGCTCATAAAGGACGGAGAGACGACGGTCATCGGCGGATTGTTCTCGGAGACGACCGCGGAAAATCACGCGTCGGTGCCGTTTTTGTCGCAAATTCCGATTATCGGGAATTTGTTCAAAAACAGGTCCAATTCAAGCAACAACGAGGAACTTTTGATTTTTATTACGCCCAAGGTACTATAAGGGCATTGCAGGAGGAAGTGGTTTAATGGAGCGCGGTATGTTGAAGACGTTTTTGTTTTCTCTGGCGGTCTTGCTAGCGGCGTGCGGCCAGCCGCCGACCCAGGTGAGCAATTGCAACACGTCCGGACCCACCGGGCCGACGACGGCAAACGGCTATATGTTTACCTTGACCGTCTGTCCCAGTACTATTTCAGCCGGTAGTTCCATTACCGCCTCGGTTACCGTCACAAAAGCTGGAGTCAATCCGACCACCTCAGTGTCGGTGAACGTCGTGGCTCCGGGAGTCGCAGGGACGGGGACCACGACTCCGGGAACAACGGATGTTGTCACGGTAACCTTCGCGCCCAACACGACCGCTGGCAAAACCGGAACCGTTACGGCGTCGGTTGACGGTTCTTCGGCCTACACCTCGTTCAACGTGCAACCGTAGATTTGGCCCGGAAAGAAAAAATGAAGGATGGGTCGGGGAGTCCACTCTTTGACTACCCGGCTTAACGTCAGCCTGGAGGGGAGGGGGTACCAAATCCTCGTCGGCTCAGGTCTTTTGCATGGTATCGGAAGGTTTGTTCGTTCGGTCACAAACGCCCCCAAAATCGCCGTCGTCACGAACCCGGTTGTGGAAAAACTTTTTGCCAAAATCGTCTCGGCCTCCCTAAAAAATTCCGGCTTTAATGCAATCCCCGTCCGCGTGCCCGACGGAGAACGACACAAGAGCCTTAGAACCATGGAAAAAATATACGCCGGACTTTTAAAAGGGGGCTTTGAGAGATCCGACGCAGTTCTGGCCCTCGGCGGCGGTGTGGTCGGGGACATGGCCGGTTTCGCCGCGGCCACTTTTATGCGCGGCATAGACTTTGTACAGGTTCCGACCACGCTTTTGGCGCAGGTGGACAGCTCCGTCGGCGGCAAGACCGGGGTTGATTTTTTAGGCGGGAAAAACATGGTCGGCGCCTTCTACCAGCCAAAATTGGTGGTGTGCGATTTGGACGCCATAAAGACGTTGCCGAAACGGGAGTACCTTTGCGGGCTTGCGGAGGTCGTAAAATACGGGGCCATTAAAGACGCGGAGTTTTTCGAGTGGCTCGAAAACTTCCGTAAAGACATCCTTAAAGGGGACGTCGCCGCGCTTGAGCGGATGGTGAAGATTTCGTGCGCCACTAAGGCGCGGGTGGTGGAGAACGACGAGAGGGAGGCCGGCGAGCGGGCGCTTTTAAACTTCGGCCACACCTTCGCGCACGGGATAGAGACGGCTCTAAATTTCAAAAAATTAAAACACGGCGAGGCCGTGGCGATTGGAATGGTCGTTGCCGGCAGACTTTCGGCAAGGCTTGGACTGTTGGATAAAAAATCGGCGGAGCGGCTGGAAAAACTTATCGCCTCGTTCGGCCTGCCGACGGCGCTTCCGCGCGGCCTTACCCCAGCCAAAGTATGGGCCGGGATGGCGCACGACAAGAAGTTTCTTTCGGGGAAGACGCGGTTCGTGGTTATTGATAGAATAGGGCGTGCGTTCGTGCTGGAGGGGATAACGAAACAAGACGTCCTCTCCGCTTGCGGGTAAAATTCCCGATATCCTTGGCGGTTTGCTGTTTGGATTGAATTTTCATGGGAGGCTGGCGATGAAAAACGAGGACTACAGGCAGGACGTTACCATTGATTATTCCAACGTGATGGAATCGGCCGTCGGCCCGACGCACGGTTTGGCGCGGGGCGATTTCGAATCCCTTCGCGAAAAAGGGGCGGCCACCCACAAGTGGCTCGCCGAGCTGAAGGCGAAGTCGGAGATGGGCTTTTTTACCCTGCACGACCAGGACGTCTCAAAAATAAAAAAATACGCCGCAAAAACGCGCGAGAAATTTGAAAATTTCGTGGTGTTGGGCATCGGGGGCTCCGCGCTCGGAACCACCGCCGTGAACAACGCCGTCAATAAAAACTTCGCCAACCTTCTCACAAAGCGCAAACGAAACGGCTATCCGCGCCTTTTTGTGGCGGACAACATAGACCCTGAGCATTTCGGCGAGCTTTTGTCCGTGCTGGATCCGAAAAAAACGCTTTTCAACGTCATCTCAAAATCCGGCGCCACCGCCGAGACGATGAGCCAGTTCATGGTCGTGTTCGACATGCTGAACAAAAAACTGAAGGGAAAATGGAAGAAAAAGGTGGTCGTAACCACCGACCCGAAAAAAGGGATTTTGCGCGAGATAGTGGACGAATACAAGCTCGATTCGTTCGAGGTGCCGCCAAACGTCGGCGGGCGCTTTTCCGTATTCTCCGCCGTCGGGCTTCTGCCGCTTGCCTGCGCCGGCCTGAACATAGACCGGCTGATGGAGGGCTCCGCGCGAATGGCAAAGCTCTGCGAGGCCCCGGAGATAGCGGACAATCCCGCCTATCTTTTCTCGGCCATAAATTATTTGGCCGACACGGCGAAGAAAAAGCCGATGGTCGTGATGATGCCGTACTCGTCGCGCCTTTACGGAATCGCGGACTGGTTCGCCCAGTTGTGGGGCGAGAGTCTGGGAAAGGCAAAAACGCGAGACGGAAAAGAAATCCACTGCGGACAGACCCCGATAAAGGCGCTGGGCGCCACCGACCAGCACTCGCAGGTACAGCTTTACGTGGAGGGGCCGGCCGACAAGATTGCCGTTTTCATAGAGGTGGAAAAATTTCGCGCCTCCGTCGGCATACCCGAAATTTTCAAGGACAAGCCGGACGTCTCCTACCTCGCCGGGTCGAGCATGAACGAGCTCATCAGCGTGGAGCTACAAGGGACGAAGTACGCCCTTACGAAGCACCAAAGGCCCAACATGACGATTAAGGTGCCGGAGATAAACGAGTATACGGTGGGACAGCTTATATATATGTTGGAGCACGCGACGGCGTTTTCCGGCGGGCTTTACAACATCAACCCGTTTGACCAGCCGGGCGTGGAGTTCGGCAAAAACTTCGCGTACGCGATGATGGGCAAGGACGGCTACGCCTCCCTCAAGGCCGAGATTGAAGGCAAAGGAAAATGAACTCGGAATATCTGAAGGTCTCACGCGAAGGCGCGAAGGACGCGAAAAATTTGGACGTTGAAGAGTTGTCCGCCATAGTCGTGGATGCGGCGTTTCATATCCACAAGGAACTGGGGCCCGGCCTTTTGGAATCCGTTTATGAGGCCGTATTGGCGCGGACTTTGGAAAAGCGTTATTTAAAGGGGGAGAGGCAAAAATCGGTCGGGTTTACTTTCGACGGAATGCTTTTCGAGGAAGGTTTGCGGTTGGATATTTTGGTAAATGAAAAACTTGTAGTTGAACTTAAATCCGTGGAAACACTTGCGCCGGTACATGGCAAGCAGGTTCTTACGTATCTTCGACTTCTTGATTTACCCTTGGGTTTATTGGTTAATTTTGGCTCCTCCACCTTCAAGGAAGGGACAAAACGAATTGTCAACAACCATACCTCTTTCGCGTCTTCGAGCCTTCGCGTGAACCAGAGCCCTCCTGCATGAAGGGGTTTCTAGAGGCGATTAACGAACGGGTGCTTGTGGCGGACGGCGCCATGGGGACGTACCTTTACTCAAAGGGGGAGTACATAACCCATTCGTGGGAGCAGTTGAGCCTCACCCGCCCGGAGCTCGTGCGCGAGGTTCACCGGGAATACATCGCCGCCGGGGCCGACTTGATCGAGACGAACTCCTTCGGGGCGAACCGTTTTCGCCTCGCCAGATATGGGCTTGAAAAGTCGGTGCGGGGAATTTGCCTCGCCGCCGCCAAGGACGCGGTGTACGAGGCGCGCGGCGGAGCGTACGTGGCTGGCTCCGTCGGGCCGCTTGGCGCAAGCATCGCCCCGCTTGGAGCCGTCAGGCGCGAGGACGCGTCGGCCGCCTTCGAGGAACAAATCTCCGCGCTCGTCGAGGGGGGCGTGAATCTTTTAATTTTGGAGACGTTCACAAGCCTGGACGAACTGGAGATAGCCGTCGCCTCAGCCCGAAAGGTCTCGACCACGATTCCAATTGTGGCGCAGATGAGCTTCGGCGAGGATGGAATGACGTCCATGGGCGACCCGATTGAAAAAGTGGCGCGGGCGATGGACTCCCTGCCGGTGGACGTGGTCGGGATGAATTGTTCCGTCGGCCCCGCGCCGATGCTGGAAATAGTTCCGAGGCTTTTGTCATCCACCGCAAAACCGGTTTCCGCCATGCCGAACGCCGGGTACCCGCGGATGCACGAGGGGAGGATGGTTTATATGTCCACCCCGGAATATTTGGAGACCTACGCCAAGCGGCTGATACGCGCCGGTGTGCGGCTCATCGGCGGTTGTTGCGGAACCACGCCGGCGCACATTCGCGCCATCCACCACGCGGTTCGCGCCCTTTCGCCGTCCAGGGTGCAGATAGAGACAAAACAGGAAAAGCCCGAGGAGGCGGTAAAGCCGGTGCCGAGGGAGTTAAAGTCGCCGCTTGCTAAAAAACTTTCCGAGGGGAAGTTTGCGACCTGCGTCGAGATACTTCCGCCCAAGGGGTGCGACCCGGCCAAGGTTTTGGAGATTACGAAAAAATTGAAGGACGCGGGCGTGGACGCGTGCAACATCCCGGACGGGCCGAGGGCCTCCGCGAGGATGAGCCCGATGTCCCTCGCGGTACTTATAAAAAGAAACGGCGGCGTGGACCCGGTTTTGCACTACACGTGCAGGGACAGAAATATTTTGGGGATGCAGTCCGACCTCTTGGGGGCGCACGCCCTGGGTCTGCACGACATACTGGCGGTCACGGGCGACCCGCCGAAGCTGGGCAACTATCCGGACGCAACGGCGGTTTACGACGTGGACGCGATCGGCCTTGTCAAAATAATCAGCAACCTCAACCACGGGCTGGACGTGGCCGGAAACCGCATCGGCGAGCCGACCGCGATTCACATCGGGGTCGGCGTAAATCCCGCCGCCATCAACATTGCCGAGGAGGTGGGCCGTCTTCGCCAAAAAGTGGAGAGCGGCGCCGAGTTTATTTACACCCAGCCGGTGTTCGACACGGTTCTTTTTGAGAAATTTCTGGACATGATACCGGAGATAAAAATTCCGCTTATGATTGGAATCCTGCCGCTCGCCTCGCTCAGAATGGCGGAGTTTTTGCACAACGAGGTGCCGGGGATGAGCGTGCCGGAGGACGTTCGCGCCCAGCTCTCGGCGGCCGGCGATAAAGCCGCCGAAGTGGGGATGCGGATAGCAGGCGAGGCGTTGAGCGCGATGGACCATCCCTTGTCGGCAACATCCGTCAAATTTGAAACGGTAGGTACGGGCTTCAGCCTGTACTGCAATAACAAATTGTCGCTCCGCGCCAATGTACACATTAAAATGCGTACCCACCGGGGTCATTTTATTTTCCGAATTGTTCGGTAGGGCCTCAGTTTGAAACGGTAGGTACGGGCTTCAGCCTGTACTGCAATAACAAATTGTCGCTCCGCGCCAATGTACACATTAAAATGTGTACCCACCGGGGTCATTTGATTTTCCGGATGTTGTTGTTTGAGGAGTCTGCCACATAGAGGTTCGTGCCGTCCGACGTGAGGCCGCTGGGAAGGTAAAACCGCGCCGCCGTTCCCGTGCCGTCTGTCGTGCCGGTCAACCCCGCGCCCCCGGCCAGAGTCGTCACCACTCCCGTGGCGATAACCACTTGTCTTATGGTGTTGTTGGTGGTGTCGGCCACATAAAGGTTCGTGCCGTCCGTGGTGATGCCTTCGGGATAGTTAAACCGAGCCGCCGTCCCCGTGCCGTCTGTCGTGCCGGTAACGCCTGCGCCGCCGGCCAGAGTCGTAACCACGCCCGTGGAAATGACAATCTGCCGGATGGTGTGGTTAGCGCAATCCACCACATAAAGGTTCGTGCCGTCGGTCGTCAGGCCGCGAGGAAGGTAAAACCTCGCACCAGTCCCGGTGCCGTCTATCGTGCCGATCGCGGCACTCCCTGCAAGCGTCGTCACCACTCCCGTGGCGATAACCACTTTCCTGATGGTCTGATTATAGGTGTCGGCCACATAAACATTCGTGCCGTCCGTCGTGATGCCTTGGGGATGGTTAAACCGAGCCGCCGTTCCCGTGCCGTCTGCAGTGCCGAGCGCGGTCCCGCTCCCTGCAAGAGTCGTCACCACGCCGGTGGCGATAACCACTTTCCTGATGGTGTGATTATAGGTGTCGGCCACATAAACATTCGTGCCGTCCGTCGTGATGCCGTTGGGAAGGTAAAACCGCGCCCCCGTTCCCGTGCCGTCTGTCGTGCCGAGCGCGGTCCCGCTCCCCGCAAGAGTCGTCACCACGCCCGTGGCGATAACCACTTGTCTTATGGTGTTGTTGGTGGTGTCGGCCACGTAAAGGTTCGTGCCGTCCGTCGTCAGGCCGTAAGGAAAGCTAAACCGCGCCCCCGTCCCCGTGCCGTCTGTCGTGCCAAAAACGCCTGCGCCCCCGGCAAACGTGGTAACAACGCCGCCCAAGCCCAACGAGCCGCCCTGAAAGGTGCCACCCAACAACGGAAAAATCTTCCGGACGGTCTTGTTACTTCCGTCCGCCACATAAAGGTTGGAGCCGTCCGTTGTTATGCCGGTGGGGAAGTTAAACAGCGCCGCCGAGCCCGAGCCGTCCGTAGAGCCGGTGATAAGGGGGGTGCCAGCCAAAGTGGTGGTCACGCCCGTTGATATCACCACCTTCCGGATGGTGTAGTTGTTGTTGTCGTCAATAAACAGGTTCGTGCCGTCCGTCGTTATGCCGTCCGGTAGTTTAAAGTTCGCCGCCGTTCCCGTCCCGTCCGCCGAGCCGGCCACACCGCTCCCGGCCAGAGTCGTAACCACTCCCGTGGAAATGACCACTTTCTTGCCGTCCGTAACTATGCCGTTGGGACTGCTAAAGGTCGCCGCCGTTCCCGTCCCGTCCGCAGAGCCGGTGGCGCCGGAACCGGCCACGGTGCTTACGACGCCGGTGGACAACACGACCTTGCGCACTGTGTTGCCCGTGCGATCCGTTATAAACAGGTTTGTGCCGTCCGTTGCTATGCCGGTCGGGCCGTTAAAACTCGCCCCGGTGCCGACGCCGTCCACCGAGCCGGCGGCGCCGGAGCCGGCGATGGTGGTTACAACTCCCGTGGACATGACAACTTTGCGGATTGTGTTGTTGGTCTGGTCGGCAACGTAGAGGTTCGTGCCGTCCGTCGTTATTCCGTACGGTCTGCCGAACCTCGCCCCCGAGCCGGTTGCGTCCGTCGTTCCGGCGGTAAGTGCCAGGCCGGCAAGAGTGCTAACCATAATGGTGCTTCCGGTGGACGAGTTGTTGATGGCCACGCCGCCGTTTTCCACACCGCCGCCGAGAAGGTTGGCGGGCTTTGCGCTGACTTCGGCGGACACCACGCTTTCTGATCCCGAGTTCACCGCCGTAACGACAAAGTAATAGGTGGTGCCGTTTGTAAGGCCGGTTATGGCACCGCCGCTCGTTGCGCCGGCGGACTTCGTCACCCCGGCTCCTCCGATAGTCACTCCGGCCGACGTTTTATAATAGACGTTGTAGCTTGTCACCGTGACGGGCGGGGGCGGGGCCGTCCAAGTTAAAGTCGCCCTCGCATTTCCCAGCGCGACTGAAACACCCGAAGGGGCCGAGGGTGCGGTCGTGGTCGTGGTAGTCGTGGTCGTGGTTGAAGTCGTCACCGATATTGAAAGGTTCACGCTGGCACCGCCTGCGAGATCAACCGTCTGGCTACCGGTATAACTGCCGCTGGAGGTGACAACCGTGACGGTAAATGTTCTTGCGCTTCCGGACGGGACGTCAAACGAAACGGAAAGAGTGCTTAAAGGAACCGTGGCGGTTATGACCGTGGCAATGTCGGCGGCCGTAACTGAAACGCTTATGGAGGTTGCAGTGACCGATTTTACACCAGCTCCCGCAGACTTGACGGACACGCCCTTCGGCATGACTATCGCGACGTTGGCGTTTGCGGTGTTGCCGGAAGGGGCGGTCTGCGTAAGGCC
>JACQEX010000037.1 GCA_016200345.1 Nitrospinota bacterium | reverse complement strand
GCGGAACCCGTTGTTCTGGAGAAAGGTAAGTGAACATGAAACCTTGATTTTCATTTGCACCGCGCATTCTGTACCCCCTTTGATGGTTTACAGAATTATAAACCGTGAATTAAGCGGTCAAGCGAGTTTTTCAACACCCTGCTAATGATGCAAAGTGGTTTTCTGATAGCCACGACCATATTTTGGTCTATGCGAAAAATAAATCTCAATGGAGACCATATTTATTGCCAAGAACTGATAAGCAAAATGCTTATTACAAATATGATGACAATGACGGTAGGGGGCTATGGCGGGCGAATATTTGTCCTGCTCATTAGACCCTACAACAAAATCGTGTTCCCATCCAAGCATGGTCCGGGCCAATAGGTGCAGAGGCCACTAAAATGCCATATCTTGCAATTTGACATTCCCAGGAGAATTCACAAAGGTTGAGGCAACAATTCCCGGGTATTGAACCTGAACTGTCCCCTATCTCAAATTATTTGCCGCTGAAATAGGGCAGTTCTTTCCCCCCGTAATCAAATCCCACCGGGCAGTTAATACCGACCTTACGTCAAAATAATGACCGCCAGCATTTGCCAGTTTTGTAACATATTGAAAAATAAGGATACCAATCTCTGGGCGTCAGTTTTTAACTGTGGCACGATAGTTGAATATATAGTCTGTAACAACTTAGAAAGGAGTTACTAAAATGACTAAAGAGAGCATGAGAAAATTACTGGAACAGCCGCAGTACGACCTCAGGAAGATTTTTTACGACGAGGCGCGTAAGGTGGAGAAGGACGAAGAAATCGCCCGCCATCTTGCCGACGAGGCGTTCATGAATCTTCAGCACCAGCTCGAACATTCGTTCGCACGCTAAAAGGGTTGGCACGCCGCGTGCCAGCCCCGAAGGCCGCTTGCGGCCGGTATTGAAAATCTAAAAATCGGCCCGTTTTCGTGATAACCTCGCTACCAAATGGGCGAGCCGCTGGTTTCCGTAGTAGTAGTCACCTTAAACAACATTCCGCTGTTGAGGGGTTGTCTTTTCTCCCTCAAATCGCAAACCCATATTAACCTCGAGATAATTCTTGTGGACAACGGCTCCACGGACGACGTTCGGACGTTTGCAAAAACCGAGTTCCCGGACGCAGTGTACATTAGACTCGAAGAAAACGCCGGTTTTGCCGGCGGAAACAACGTCGGCATTTCAAAGGCAAAAGGGGAGTACATAGCCCTGATAAACAACGACGCCACCGCCTCTGAGGGATGGATATCGGCGATGGTGAAGGCGATGGAGGCGGACGGGCGGACGGGGCAGGTCGCCTCGATAATTCTGGACGGCAACAATGTGATTAAAGTCGGGACTCACATCGTTAAAAGTATTGAAGAATTCATAAATCAAGTATTGAGTAGCGGAGATAATGTCCGGCGTTCGATGAGTTTATGGAAAGTTTCCCATGAGGAGGCGGTCATGCTTAAACAAAAAACCGGATTAGACGTTGAGGGATACGATCATACGATTGATAGTTATTCAATGCGACATATTTTTGAAAAACACGGGAAAGCTTCAACCGAGGAACCACATGGACAAATACCTGTCGCGCGAGAAGACGTTTTAATGATTCCTGAAATAATTGCAAACCCAGATTCAATTGAATATGCCGGAAAAACAAGGATTGGCGCCGATTCGATAACTTACCAGAAACGATGCAATGGCACGGTTTATTACGTCGAAGAGTTGCGGACAGGGCGAAAAGAACTCGCCGCAAAATCTATGTATAAAAAAAGGGCGGCGACAGATGTACCCTCGGTTCCCCAATCAGGGATTGGAGAATCAAAGCCCCTGTCAGTCACGTCCGAAACGCTCCGCCCTGCGTCTAATATCGGCCAATTTTCGGGAAAAGTCAACAACGACGGAGAGATTTTGGACTCGGTCGGGCTTGGGGTGGCGTTCGACGGCATGACGAGGCAGTGCCAAAACGGCAAAAAACCGCCGGAGCTTTCCGCGCCCTCGGAGGTGTTGATGGCAAGCGGTTGCGCCTGCCTTTTTAGGGGCGCGGCCTTGCGCGAGGTCGGCCTGTTCGACGACGATTTCTTCGCCTACTGCGAGGACGCGGACTTGGGGCTTCGTCTGCGCCTTGCCGGGTGGAATGCGGTTGCGGCCCCGGGCGCGATTGTGCGCCACTTTTATTCCATGACCGCCGGAAAGTTTTCCGCCAGAAAAATATACCTTGTCGAGCGAAACCATTTTTGGGTGGCCGTGAAAAACTTCCCGCTTTTACTTTTGCCGCTTGTTCCATTCGTGACGGTCTGGCGATATTTTGTGCAATTATTTTTGTTGTTGAGCGGCGGCAAGCTGTCCGGTTTTGTGGAGAGCGCGGGTTTTTGGGAGATTGCAAAGGCCCATTTGAGGGCGTATCGCGACGTCGTTTTGGCCCTGCCGTCCATGTTCAAAAAGCGGCTGGCGCAGGGAAAAATAAGAAGGCTCGGTACGGTGCAGACTACGCGGCTGTTGCTTAAACACCGCCTCTCGATGCGCGAAATCCTCGGCGGATGAGGCGAACCGCCAAGTCGCCAAGGGGGAACGGAAAAAACCACGAAAAACACAAAAGGGCACGAAAAGGGGAAAATTGTAGTTTTTTTCAAGCGTAAAAACGAACTCTTTCGTGTTTTTTCGTGTATTTCGTGGTTTTTTCCGTTCTTGGCGGTTAGGGGCTAGGCGAGGCGGATGACGGAGGCCAGCGCGGTCTCCTTGACGTGCGATATCGAGAGAATGAATTTTTCCGGGTTTAGTCCGGGGAATTTTTCCAACAGACGTTGTGAGAACTCGAACCTCGGCGGCGTCCCGGCCTCCCTTAGAACCGCGACGTCGCGGGGGGCAAAGCCGACAAACCCGGTTCCGACAGCCTTTGCAAACGCCTCCTTAGCCGCGAACCGCGAGGCTAGGTATTGCGATGGGTCTTTGAATTGGCGGGCAGACGCAATCTCTTTCGGGTCAAAAACCCTGTTTAGAAACCTCTCTCCGAACCTCTGCAACGCTTTTTTTATTCTGGCGACCTCAATCAGGTCAACCCCGTGTCCGGCCGTCATTTTAGTGGACGCCTGCGGGCGGTTGCTGAGGCGCCCCCAGCTCCAACATTGGCGTCCCGGTGGCGAGTTCCTCCTCCACGGTCTCCTTGAACACTTTCATCCCCCAGCTTGAAATCTCCGGCGCGCTTCGCAGGAGGAGCGTAAGCTTTTTGTAATCGTCCGCCAGGCGCCTTATGTTCGCCTCGGAGTTGTTTATTTCCAGCAACGTGTCGCGGATGTTTCCCTGGTAAAGGTTCAGCTTTGTTTCTTCCATCGCCGCTTTTCCCGCCAGCCCCTTGGCCTTGTTAGCAAGCCTGTTTTTGAGCCTGTTCACTTTGTCAACCTGTTCCGATATGGTCGAGATTTTTCCCTCTATCGTCCCGAACACCTCGCCAAGCCTGGATATAAAAAGCTCTTTTTTCGCCTTGATGTCGGCGCCGGCCTTGGATTCCTCCACCACGGAGCGCGGGAACTTACCCCCTAGAATCTCGTCGTATTGCGCGACCGCGGCGTCCATATTTTTTTTGAGACGGCCCAAATCTTCGTCCACACGCTTTATTTTGGCGCGCGTCAGGCGGAGGCTTAGTAGGACGGCCTCGTGGGATTTTTTTACCTCGTCCCTGTTGGACATCAGATGTTTCAGCTTTTCCTCCATGGTTCTGGAGCGGCCCGCGAGGCTTTGGAAGACCACGCGGTATTTGTGGACGACGTCGTCCAGCCGCATGGAGGCCTGCTTCTCGTCGCGCAGAATCTCCGTGCAAAGTCTGAACAGTTCCGCAACACCGTCGCGCATGGTAAAAACCTCCTCAAAACACCTGTTTCCCCGAACCCCGCTATTGTACCACAACCGCATAATCTGATACTATTCAGCGCAAGGTATCACGTTTTGAATAATCGTTTTTCTGGGGGACGCCATGAGTGAAATTACTACCATAATCGGCAGGGAGATACTTGATTCAAGGGGCAACCCCACGGTCGAGGTGGACGTTTATCTGGAGGACGGCTCGCTCGGCAGGGCGGCGGTGCCAAGCGGCGCATCCACCGGCACGAGGGAGGCCTTGGAGCTAAGGGACGGCGGCAAGCGCTATGGCGGCAAGGGAACCCAAAAGGCGGTTAAAAACGTCAACACAATCATAGCCCCCAAACTCGTGGGCTACGACGCGGCGGAACAGCCGCTGATTGACGCGATAATGCTGGAGGCCGACGGCACCCAGACAAAGTCCAAACTCGGCGCGAACGCCATACTCGGCGTTTCGCTTGCCTGCACAAAGGCCTCGGCGGTGTCGGCGGGGCTTCCGCTTTACCGGTACATCGGCGGCGCCAACGCGCGGGTTCTCCCCGTTCCGATGATGAACGTCTTAAACGGCGGCTCACACGCTGACAACAACGTGGACTTCCAGGAGTTCATGATTATGCCGGTAGGCGCACAGTCATTCGCCGAGGCGCTTAGGATGGGCGCGGAGATTTTTCACACGCTCAAAGGGGTGTTAAAAAAACGCGGCCTTTCCACCGCCGTCGGCGACGAGGGGGGCTTCGCCCCGGATTTGAAGTCCAACTCCGAGGCGGTGGAGCTTTTGCTCGAGGCGGTCGGCAAGGCGGGATTCAAGGCCGGCAAAGAGGTTTGCATCGCGCTCGACCCGGCGGCGAGCGAGTTTTACGAAAACGGAAAATACAACGTGGAGGGGAAACTGGTCTCCACCGAGGCGATGATAAAGATTTGGGAAAGCTGGACAAGCCAGTATCCCATCGTATCCATAGAGGACGGCCTTGCGGAGCAGGACTGGAAGGGGTGGAAGGCCCTTACCGACTCGCTTGGCAAAAAAATTCAGATAGTGGGGGACGACATTTTTGTGACGAATCCCAAAATCTTGAAAGAGGGGATTCAAAAAGGCGTCGCCAACTCCATACTCGTGAAGGTGAACCAAATCGGCTCGCTCACGGAGACAATCGAGGCGGTGCAGATGGCGCAAAGGGCCGGGTACACCACCGTTATTTCGCACCGCTCCGGCGAGACCGAGGACGCGACGATAGCGGACTTTGCGGTCGCGATGAACGCCGGGCAGATTAAGACCGGCTCTTTGTGCCGGACGGACAGGGTCGCAAAATACAACCAGCTCCTGCGGATAGAGGAGGAGCTTGGCGAGACGGCTCTCTTCCCGGGAAAATCAGCGAACCCAAGGTGGTAGGGGGAAACGACTATTTTTAAAAAACTTCTTTACGGCGGAAGGGGCGGCAGGGCGAGGCCGCTCTTTTTGCTCAGCGTCGTGTTTATGCTGTTGGTCGGTCTTGCGTCCTATTTCAAGACCGACGGCATAAGGGCGGTTTTGGACTCCGACAAAAAGATACGCGCCAAGACGGAGGAGTTGAAGAAGCTGGATGAGCAAAACGCGGCCCTCAGGCGGAAGATAGAGTCCATGCAGGGCGGGGATTACACGGTGGAGAAATACGCCCGCGAGAAACTTTTCATGGCGAAGAAAAACGAGACGGTGTTTCGGTTCCACGAGGCTCCGCACGACGAAGGCCAGACCGCCGAGAAATAAGGAAAATCTCACGCGAAGGCGCGAAAAACTCCAAACTTCAATTGTTATTCTTCAAAATGAATCTCTGAATTTTGTGTTATGAGTGAAGCGGGGCTTTTGAACAGCCCCGTCTTTCGCGTTCTTCGCGGCTTCGCATGGGCCGCAATCAATTAGAAAAAAAATTATGCCGCTGTTTTTGCGACGGGGATTACGCGCTTGGCCGGTTTTACGACCTTGCCGCTTCTGATGCACCTGGTGCAGGCCTTTATTTTCCTTACTACCCCGTTCACAACGGCCCTTACGACCTGAAGGTTCGGGTTGAAGCGCCTGTGCGTCACGTTGTGGGCGTGGCTGATGTTGTTGCCGTACATCGGTTTTTTACCGCAAACTTCACATTCCATTGCCATTGCAAAATCTCCAAATAAAACTTTTTTGGCCCGCGCTTTTCTCAACGGGCCGCGTATATTTTTGTTTCACTACGAAACAAGGGACGAATTCTACACCGAAACCCGCCAAATAGCAAAACAAAGAAATCGCCGGCGCATTGCCTCATATTAAATGTAACCGAAAGGAGCGTGGAAAATGGGGAAAGTATCGAAGAAAGAATACCTTGCGGCGATCCGGTGAAGGTATCGCAAGGCTGGTCGGAAAGAGAAGAGTCGGATACTGGCTGAATTTTGCGCCAATTGCGAATATAACCGCAAATATGCGATTCGGATTCTTTCTGCGAAGGCCAAGCCCGCCAAAGGGAGAAGCGGCCCCCGGCCAGTTTACGATG
>JACQEX010000045.1 GCA_016200345.1 Nitrospinota bacterium | reverse complement strand
TACTCTATTATTTGCGTCACGACGCCCGCGCCGACGGTCCTGCCGCCTTCGCGTATCGCGAACCTTACTTCTTTTTCCATCGCTATCGGCGTTATCAACTCAACGTCCATAGATATGTTGTCGCCCGGCATAACCATCTCGACGCCGCCGGGCAAGGTCACGGAGCCGGTCACGTCCGTCGTGCGGAAGTAAAACTGCGGCTTGTAGCCCTTGAAGAACGGGGTGTGCCTCCCGCCCTCTTCCTTCGTCAACACGTACGCCTCCGCCTTGAACTTCCTGTGCGGGGTTATCGTACCGGGCTTCACCACAACCTGCCCGCGCTCGACCTCCTCGCGCTTCGTCCCGCGCAACAGAAGTCCCACGTTGTCGCCCGCGCGACCCTCGTCCAAAAGCTTGCGGAACATCTCGACCCCGGTCACGACCGTCTTCTGGGTGTCCCTAAGGCCGACTATCTCGACCTCCTCGCCGACCTTCACTATCCCGCGGTCTATCCTGCCCGTCACGACCGTGCCGCGACCCGCTATCGAGAACACGTCCTCGACCGGCATCAAAAACGGCTTGTCTATGTCGCGCTTCGGCTCCGGGATGTAGCTGTCTATCGCCGCCATCAAGTCCCATATGCACTTCGTCTTGACCGGATCCTCCGGGTTGTTCAACGCCTGAAGGGCGCTCCCCTTCACTATCGGTATCACGTCGCCCGGGAACTGGTACTTCGACAAAAGCTCGCGTATCTCAAGCTCAACCAAGTCCAGCAACTCCGGGTCGTCAACCTGGTCAACCTTGTTCATGAAAACAACTATGTATACGTAGTCCGCGTGGCCCGGGCAGTCCACGTGCGCGTAATGCCGCTTGTCCGTGTTGTACTCCACGTGCGCCGTCGCTATCGTGATGCCGCGCGCGCGCTCCTCGGGGGCCTTGTCTATCTGGTCGTACGGCACGTACTCCGCGTAACCCTTCTTCGACAACACCTCCGTTATCGCCGCCGTCAGCGTAGTTTTGCCGTGGTCAACGTGTCCTATGGTCCCCACGTTTACGTGCGGCTTGCTTCGATCAAACTTCTCTTTAGCCATTTTCCAGTTCCTCTTTTAACTGTTTACGGACGCCGTTAAAGTGGAGCCCACGATGGGAATCGGACCCATGACCTCTTCCTTACCAAGGAAGCGCTCTGCCACTGAGCTACGCGGGCGCGCAATCCTTTTCCCCAAAATTATGGAGCGGGAAACGGGATTCGAACCCGCGGCCCTCAGCTTGGAAGGCTGATGCTCTACCAACTGAGCTATTCCCGCGTCATTACAGCATTCCGACATATGCCGTTGGTCCTTCGCATTTTCCGCATTCGCTCTCACAAAAAAACCCGAAACAACTCGCGTCGCCGCGAACAAAACGCCCAATATTCCCGCAATCGTGGTGGAGAGGGAAGGATTCGAACCTTCGAAGGCATACACCGACAGATTTACAGTCTGTTCCCTTTGACCACTCGGGAACCTCTCCAAATTCAAGTATACCGACTTCAAATCATCCTCTCTTCTTACTACCCCAGACGGGACACGGCCCGGCGAAAAAAACCGCCGCGCCAAACGAGACAACACAAACCCTACGGCCCCCGAACGCGCAAAATCAGTGGAGCTGGCGAGAGGATTTGAACCTCCGACCAGCTGATTACAAATCAGCTGCTCTACCAGCTGAGCTACGCCAGCCAGACACAAAGGGCAAACCGGAATAATATGAAAAAAGTGGCTCCCGTGTCAAGTGTTATGTTTGGATTTTTTTTGGGGGGCGGGGGGCCTCCCTTATTTTAGGTCGTTAGTTAGGTAGGAGGGAGGGGATCGATTTGTTTTACTTTCACTCGCAAAGGCTATACAATCGTCGAGTTCTTGGAAAAAAGGGACTATTTTGAGGGAAAATGGAAAAAAGACCGGTTCTTGCCATTGACGACGAGTTTTACGTCACCAAGGCCATACACCATATGATGGAGCAGGACGGCGTAAGATGCATAATTAAAACGGATCCGCTCCTTGCGTTGGATATTATAAGGGCTGAAAACCCGCTGGTTGTGGTTTTGGACATCAATATGCCGGGCAAGGACGGCCTTACGCTATGCAAGGAGATAAAAAGCGCGTATCCCGGCATAACAATATATTTGCTTACGGCGCAGGGAAAAAGTGAGGACGTGGAGGCCGGGCTGAAATGCGGCGCCGCCGAATACATCACAAAACCTTTCAGCCCGACAGACCTAAGGAAAAAAATCAGGGCGATTTACTCCTCTTTTTACCATTCCTGACCCGATGCGCGTACTAATTAGCAACGACGACGGAATAAACGCCCCCGGCCTTCGGGCGCTACAAAAGGGGTTTTCGGCGTTCGCCGACGCCCGGGTGGCCGCCCCGGAAACGGAAAGAAGCGCCGTCGGGCACGCAATCACCATCGCCAACCCGCTAAGGGTTCGCGAGGTGACCGACCACGGCAAAAAATTTGGCTGGGCCATTGACGGCACCCCGGCCGACTGCGTAAAAATCGCGCTTAAGGCCCTGCTCAATAAAAAGCCGGACATCCTCGTATCCGGCGTCAACCACGGCGCAAACCTCGCCACCAACGTCATTTATTCCGGCACCGTGTCCGCCGCCACGGAGGGGACCATATTGGGAATCCCGTCTATCGCCGTCTCGCTCTGCACATGGGAGAAAAACGCCGATTTCTCGTCGGCGGTGAAATACGGCGTGGAGATAGCCAAGGTTACTGTTAAAAACGGCCTCCCGCGAGGAACGCTGTTAAACGTAAACGTCCCGTCAATTCCGGAGGGAAAGATAAAAGGGATAAAAGTCTGCCGACAGAGCAACTGCATTTTCGAGGTTGGATTCGACAAAAGATCCGACCTTCGCGGGATGGACTACTACTGGCAGGGGGGAAAGATGCAGGTGGACGACCCGGATAAAAGCACGGACATAATGTCGGTGGAGGATGGCTGGGTTACAATAACACCGATTCAATACGACCTGACAAACCACTCCTTCCTGGAGGAACTCGCCTCATGGAAGTGGTGAGGGGAAAAGAAGTCAGAAGACAGGATTCAGAATGATGGAAAATTCCTTCTTCTGGATTCTGACTTCTGGCTCCTGAATTCTAGAAATTATTTGTTCGTGTCTATTAGGGCTTGAATCTCGGATTTCGAGCGCACGCCGACAATCTGCCCCTTAATCTGTCCGTCTTTGAAGAACAGCAGAGTCGGGATGCTCCTTATGCCGTACTTGGTGGCGGTCTTTGAGTTCTCGTCCACGTTGAGCTTGCCGACCTTCAACACGCCGGTGTTCTCGTTTGCCAACTGCTCCACTATCGGGGTGAGCATCCGGCACGGGCCGCACCATTCGGCCCAAAAATCCACCAGCGTCAAAGTCCCGGACTTCTCGACGACGGCGTTAAAATTATCGTCTGTAAAACTTTCGACTGCACCTGCCATGATTTTTCTCCTTAACAATTAAAGCAAGATTAACTTGACGCAATTCTAATCCTTTGTGATTTTTTAATCAATTCCGCAAATTTTTTCATTGCTGTCATGCCGGGCTTGATCCTAATGAATCCCCGCTTGGGCGGGGATGACAAGCCTAAGCAATCACGATTTATTCTGCGAATCTTTCTTGAACTCGGCGGGGATGTGCGGGTCGTCAACCGACACGGCGTCTTTTACCGAGGACTTCACCTCTTCCACCGACGCTTTCACGTCTTTGGTGGCGATCTCTCCCGCCTCGTGGAAATCTTTTTTCACCCCTTCGAGGGCGCTTTGAAACTCCCTGTAGCCCCTTCCGAACATACGGGCGACCTCTGGAAGTTTTTTGGGGCCGATGAATATGATGGCGATGATTACTATAAGAACGAGCTCCGGCGCGCCTATGCCAAACATAAAGTCCTCTTTAATCGAGGGAGTTGTCCTAGCCTATGTGCTTCGGCGGCTTTTGCTCACCCTCTGCGGTCTTGTCCTTCTCGGTCTTGCTTCCCTTCATGGCGTCGGAAAAATTCCTAATCGCCTGGCCCAGCCCGGAGCCGAGCTGTGGGAGCTTGTTTGCGCCGAACAGAATGAACACAATTAGGAAAATGAGCAATAATTCTGGTAAACCTAATCCAAACATAAGTATAATCTACGCTCATCAAACGAGGATGTCAATTAAGATTCGATTCCGGCTACATTAGAGAGGGGACAATTTGGGCACTGAGATTATTATTAACGTGGAGTCCTACGAAACCCGCGTTGCCGTACTGGAACAGGGTGGCGTGAGCGAGATATTCATCGAGCGGACCAAGGAGCGCAGAATAGCCGGAAACATCTACAGGGGGAAGGTCACGAAAGTCCTTCCCGGCATGCAGGTCGCCTTTGTGGACATCGGCCTTGAGAAATCCGGGTTCTTGCACAAAAGCGACATAAGCCCCAGCGAATACAGCTTCATGCCGGAGTTTGGAAAATCGCCGGACAACGGCGACTCCGAGGACGACACCCTCGACGACGAAGGACTGGTGCAGGGACGCGAAATCCCGCCCATCGAGGAAATCCTTCAGGAGCGGCAGGACATAATGGTGCAGGTTATAAAAGACCCCATCGGCACAAAGGGAACTAGAATCAGCTCCTTCATCACCCTGCCGGGGCGATACTTGGTGTTCATGCCGCTGGTGAACCACGTCGGCATATCCAGAAGAATCGAGGATCCGGCGGAAAGGGAACGGCTGAAAAACGTCATTGACGGCATTCGCAAACCGTCGCAGGGATTCATCCTACGCACCGCGGCGGAGGGCACCTCGGCGGAAGACCTTAAGCGGGACGTTGATTTTCTGGACAGGATGTGGGGCAAAATCCAGGCGAAGAACGAGCGCGTAAAGGCCCCGACCATGATACACGGCGACCTGGACATCGTCCTGCGGTCCCTGCGCGACCTGTGCGGAAAAAACGTGGAGAAGGTGACCATAGACTCGCAGGAGGACTACTACCGTTGCGTAGAATTCATGAACACATACATAGGCGATCCCAGAACGCCCATCGAGCTTTACAAGGGATCGGAGCCGATATTCGAGTCCTACGGCGTCGACTTGGAAATAGAGCGCGCCCTCGGCAGAAAGGTTTGGCTCAAATCGGGCGGATACATCGTCATAGACCAGACGGAGGCGCTGACCACGATAGACGTGAACACCGGCAAATTCGTCGGCAAAAAAAGCCAGGAGGAGACGATTTTGAAGACCAACCTCGAGGCGGTCAAGGAAATCGTCTATCAGCTTCGCCTCCGAAACCTCGGCGGAATAATCATCATCGACTTCATAGACATGGAAAAGGAGGAGAGCAAAGAGAAGGTCTACCAGGCGTTGGAACAGGCGATAAAACCGGACAGGTCGCGCGCCACCATATTAAGGGTGTCGGAACTTGGGCTGGTGGAGATGACGCGCAAACGGACGAGGGAGAGCCTCACGAAGGTTCTTTGCCAGCCATGCCCGCACTGCGAGGGGAAGGGGTTCGTAAAGTCGCCAAAGACGATATGCCACGAGATTTTCCGCGAAATCGAGCGGGTGGTGCGGAAAAACCCCAAAACGCACGGAATACAGATAGAGGTCTCGCCCAAAATCGCCTCCGCCTTATATGAGGAAGGCAACGACTATCTGGAGAAGCTGGAGACCGAGCGAAACTTCAAGTTCACCGTCACAATGAACGAGGAGACTAACGACGAGGAGTACGAGGTCATAGCCCTCGGATGACGCCTTCCAACGCAAAAAACCACCATAACTTGCGCCTGACCCCTCTATGACCCCTCTACTTAACTTTCACTTAATAGGCTTGTTAAGCCGCTTGTTTAGATTTTAACCGGCGGTGTGACGCCACATCTGTTCCATCGTTGGCATGGGCGGACGGAACGCCTTTCTTTAATCGCTCGACCGCGCCCGGCAAGGGCTTGATGTCGTCCAACACTACGCCCAACCCATTTTTCGCAACTCCCAGGTCATATCCCGTTTGCAAGCCGAGCCAGAATTCGGCCGTTGTGCAAAAGAACTTGGAAAGCCTAAGGGCGGTGTCGGGGGTCAATGCCCTCTTGCCGCGCACGATTTCGTGAATCCTGATTGGCGGCACCTTAATGGCCCTTCCAAGTGCATTTTGAGAAAGCCCGAAAGGCTCCATAAATTCAGAGAACAGCACCTCCCCCGGCAAAACCGGCACGCGCTCCCTTTTGCTCATAACTGACTCCTTATTGTTAATGGTAATCGGTAAAATCCACGTCGAAGGCGTTTCCGTTTTCAAACCTAAAGCAGATTCTCCATTGGTCGTTGACTCTTATGCTGTAATTTCCCGCCCTATCCCCTTTAAGGGGTACCGGGGTCAGACCTTGACATTTGACAAACTTTCAAAAAACATACATGAATGTCAAATGTCAAGGTGTGACCCCATTCTGCGCGGCTGGAAAAAAGACGCCTTGGGCTTGAAAAGCGGCGGTCGAACCGTGATGGATGGCGTGATTTGACTATTTTTACCGGAGCGCATATCATCGCGCCTATGGCAAAGGGGCCAAGCAGGGGTCATATGGGAAATGTCGGATTATACTCACCACAAGTTCAATTGGCCTTGCATTGGGGAGAAGTATAAATTGCCGCGAATTTTTGACAATATCGAACAAAAGCTCTTGCCAGCCTTGCAGGATACATTGCAGGTTTCCGAACGGTCTGACTTTTGTGTGGGATATTTCAATTTGCGCGGTTGGAGACACCTAGATTCATACATTGACCGCTGGAGCGGGGTAGATGGAAATTGTTGTCGCCTCCTTGTCGGGATGCAACGCCTCCCTCAAGATGAATTACGAGCCACCTTCCATCTCTTAATGGACGAAGGGGTTGACAACCAGACCGCAATACGACTTAAGAGAAAACTGGCCGATGAATTCAGAAATCAATTAACAGTAGGTGTTCCTACAAATGAGGATGAAGCGGGTCTTCGCAAACTTGCGGCACAAATAAGGGCAAAGAAGGTCATAGTAAAACTGTTTCTTCGTCATCCCTTGCATGCCAAGCTCTACCTTCTTTACCGCCAAGACCCTGTAAATCCAATTATAGGGTACTTGGGAAGCAGTAACCTCACCTTTAGCGGCCTTTCCAACCAAGGTGAGCTTAATATTGATGTTTTGGATAATGATGCTTCCAAAAAACTGGCCGATTGGTTTGAAAACCGTTGGCAGGAAAAATGGTGTTTGGATATTTCCGAAGAGTTGGCCCAGATAATTGAGGAAAGCTGGGCGCGGGAAACGCCCATTCCCCCCTACCATATTTACCTGAAAATCGCGTGGCACCTTTCGCAAGAAGCGCGATACGGACTTTCCGAATTCCGAATCCCGCGCGATTTCGGCAATAGGCTATTTGAATTCCAAACCGCCGCAGTGAAAATAGCCGCCCATCACCTTAATAAGCGCGGCGGGGTTCTTATAGGCGACGTGGTTGGACTTGGCAAGACACTTATGGCCACCGCGCTAGCTAGGATATTTGAAGACGATTTCGACCTGGAAACGCTCATTATTTGCCCGAAAAACCTCGTCGCCATGTGGGAAGACTACAGGGAGCAATATCGTCTTCGGGCCAGAATTCTCTCCATTAGTCAGGCCACGAAGGAATTGCCAGAAATCAGGCGTTACAGGTTGTTGCTACTTGACGAAAGCCACAATTTAAGAAATCGTGAAGGAAAACGATACGGGGCAATAAAAGAATATATCGAAAGGAACGGATGTAGGTGCATTTTCCTTTCGGCAACCCCATATAACAAAACCTACCTCGATCTCTCGAACCAATTACGTCTGTTTGTCCCGGAGGACAAGGATTTAGGTGTTCGCCCCGAACAGTTATTAAAGGTGATGGGAGAGAGGGAATTCCTGCAAAAGCACCAGTGCCCGGTACGGTCGCTTGCGGCTTTTGAAAAAAGCGAATACCCGGACGACTGGCGCGAGCTTATGCGGCTTTACATGGTGCGAAGAACAAGAAGCTTCATCCAGGACAATTACAGCAAAACCGAAGAGGGCACGGGGAGAAAGTACCTGACATTTGAGGACGGAACGCTATCCTATTTTCCTTTGAGGACTCCGAAGACCGTAAAGTTCCGCATTGACGAGAAAGACCGAAATGACCAGTACGGCAGGCTTTACGCTCAAGACGTTGTTGACGCGATTAACGGACTGACCTTACCGCGTTATGGCATGGGCAATTATGAAGCCAAAACGCCCCACGAACCGCCCACCCAGCCGGAGGCGAAAATCCTTCAAGACCTTTCCCGTGCGGGCAAGCGACTAATGGGGTTTTGCCGCACCAACCTTTTTAAGCGTCTCGAAAGTTGCGGCCATTCCTTTATCCTCTCTCTGGAAAGACATATTTTAAGGAACTATATTTTCCTTCACGCCATAGAACACGACCTTCCCATTCCCATCGGAACTCAGGATTTGGGGCTTTTAGATAGCCGCATTTACGATGAAGACGCGGATGACACGGCGGTGACGCTTCCTTTTGACGATGAAGATGAGGAAAACGGTAAACCGCCAACTCGCAACCCCATTTCCTTGCAATCAATTGACGATTTCAAGCGACGCGCCGCCGAGGTTTATACAGAATATTCCGCAAACTATAAAAAGCGGTTTAAATGGCTTCGTCCTGCCCTATTCGTAAAAAATCTCGCGGAAGATTTGTCCGCCGATGCCGCCGCGATACAACTTATACTTCAAAAATGTGGCGCATGGGATTCTAAAAAGGATGCAAAACTGCAAGCCTTGGTGAACCTCGTCTCGTCCAGCCATCCAAATGACAAGGTTCTCGTCTTCAGCCAATTTGCCGACACCGTGAGGTACCTCGAACGGCAACTTAAATCGGCCGGAATTGAAAAAATTGCCGGGGCAACGGGTGATTCCGAGAATCCCACGGCCCTAGCCTGGCGTTTTAGCCCCGTCAGCAACCATAAGCGAGACTCAATAAAGCTTGAGGACGAACTTCGCGTGTTAATAGCCACGGATGTTCTTAGCGAAGGTCAGAACCTGCAAGACTGCTCCATAATCGTTAATTTTGACCTGCCGTGGGCGATTATCCGACTTATACAACGCGCCGGGCGCGTGGATAGGATAGGACAAAAGTCAGCAAATATCTTTTGCTACTCTTTTCTTCCGGCGGACGGCGTGGAAAGGATAATAAAATTGCGGTCGCGCGTACGAAAACGCCTAAAAGAAAACGCCGAAGTCGTGGGGACGGACGAATCCTTTTTTGAGGACGATAGAAACGACCAGCCTATCGTTGATCTCTACAACGAGAAATCCGGGATATTGGACGGCGACGCGGATAACGAGGTTGACCTCGCTTCATACGCTTTTCAAATCTGGAAAAACGCCACCGACGCTGACCCGGAATTGAACAAAATAATCCCCGAGCTTCCTTCCGTTGTCTATTCCACCAAAACCCGGCATACGGACGCTCTTAATCCGCCGGGCGTACTTGTATACCTTAAAACCGCCGACGGAAACGATGCTTTAGCATGGATGGACGAAAAGGGAGCTAGCGTCACGGAATCCCAACTCACCATCCTCAAAGCCGCCGAATGTCCGCCGGAAACACCTCCGATGGAAAGGCGCGAAGACCACCACGAGCTTGTCCAAAAAGCGGTCGAGCAGACAATCAAGGAAGAAAAAACCTCCGGAGGCGGTCAGCTTGGCCGCCCCAACAGTGCCAGGAGCCGTACATATGAACGCCTCAAACGACATCTTGAGGATGTTAAAGGCACCCTGTTTGAGACTCAACCGTTAATCAAGGCGGTTGACGCTATCTACCGCTACCCGTTGAAAGGAGCGGCAACGGACATGCTTAACCGACAATTACGAAGCGGGGTTTCAGATTCCGCACTAGCCGAAATGGTAACGGCCCTTTGGGAAGAAGAGCGTCTTTGCAGTATTCAAGAGGAAAAACAGCCGCACGAGCCGCATATAATCTGCTCAATGGGTTTAGTAAAGGGCGAGTAATTAAACAATGCTATATTTGTACCTGGACGAAAGCGGAGATTTAGGGTTTGATTTCTTTTCCAAGAAACCTTCCCACTTTTTTACAGTCACCATTCTTGCGGTAAAGGGGATTGAAAATAACCGGGCCGTGTTGGGTGCCGTGAGGAAGACCATTAAGCGGAAGTTGCCCAGAGGATCACGCATGGAATTAAAGGGTAGCGACACCGTTCTTGAGATTAAGAAATATTTTTACAATCAGGTTTCCGAAATCCCTTTTGAAATTTACGCGCTCTCCCTAAATAAGAAGCGTGTATATTCCGAGTTGGCTCAAAAAAAGGATCGTGTGTACAATTTTATTGCCAGGAATGTGCTGGACAAAATATCATTTGATGATGCCTCGACGAGGATCGAATTCATTATAGATATGAGTAAAAGCAAGCGCGAGATTAAGGAGTTCAACGATTATGTAACCCGAAATCTGAAAGGCCGCATTGATCCGAGAGTTCCGCTCGACATTTATCATCACACGTCGCATGAAAACCGCGGATTGCAGGCGGTGGACTTGTTTTCATGGGGTATTTTTAGAAAATACGAGAGGGGCGAAACAAAATGGTTTGAAATTTTTAAGAATAAAATCAAATATGACGACCGCTATCTATAAAAAAAATGAGCGTGCCCTGTGGGCTTGTTGCCCTTTGGCTTGGCCTACCATACGGAAGGGAACGCCAAAAGAACCCACAGCGGTCTTACCGCTCACCCACATGATAACCAATCCGGCTTTGGTTATGCAAGGAAATATTTTGTTTACAAAATCATCGGAGTAAGGTGAAAGCATATGCCGATTAATCTGAACAAGGCCAGAACGCTTCTACAGGCTTTCAATTTCAGCGAGCTTTTCATTGAGGAGCTTGGTTGGAACAAGCCGGTATCAACCAAAGCTGTAACTTGGAATCATGGAGGCGTTGGCTACACCCGCAAGGAAATATCCAGCCTTTCAGGTGGAGGGGTGGTCGTTTTGGAGATTACCGCCGCTGACGGCTTAATTCCCGATAAAAAGACAATGGCCGCTATCCACGCCGAAATTACGGAACGTGAAAATCTATTGATATTTGTTGACGGCCAACGCTCCCAAAGTCTCTGGTATTGGGTAAAAAGGGACGGCCCTAAGAAATATCCCCGCGACCATATCTACACTAAGGGACAGCCGGGCGACCTTTTTCTTGGCAAACTTGCCTCCATGTTTGTGGATATGGCAGAACTCGACGAAAAAGGGAACCTGCCTGTAACTGAAGTTGCCCAGCGTTTAAAAAAGGCGTTGGATGTCGAGCGAGTTACAAAAAAATTCTATGGCGAATTTCAAGAACAACATATCGAATTTCTCAAGCTCATCAATGGGATAACCGACGACCGCCAGCTCAGGTGGTATGCGTCCATTCTTCTTAACCGGATGATGTTTATATATTTTCTGCAACGCAAAGGATTTTTGGATAACGGCAATATGGATTACCTTCAAAACAAGCTTACTGAATGCCAAAAAACACATGGCAAAGACAAATATTACGAACTCTTTTTAAAGGCCCTTTTCTTTGAAGGGTTCGCAAAGCCGGAGGAAAGCAGAACTCCGGAAGCCCGTAAAATATTGGGCCGGATAAAATATCTGAACGGTGGTCTTTTCCTTCAACACAAAATCGAAACCGACAACCCAAATATAAAAGTACCGGACAAGGCTTTTGAAAACCTCTTCAAGCTCTTTACCGCATATACTTGGAACCTCAACGATACCCCCGGCGGCAAGGATGACGAGGTAAACCCCGATGTTTTGGGGTACATCTTTGAAAAGTACATAAACCAGAAAGCCTTTGGCGCATATTACACACGGCCAGAAATAACCGAGTATCTTTGCGAGCGCACCATCCACAAGCTCATCCTTCAAAAAGTCAACGATGTCGGCATTCCAGGGGTAGTGGAGCCGCGCCAATTCGAGTCCCTACCCGACATGCTCCTAAAGTTGGATTCCACGCTTTGCCGTGATTTACTGTTCACAGTTTTGCCGGATATTAAATTGCTAGACCCTGCCTGTGGCTCCGGTGCATTCCTTGTGGCCGCGATGAGGGTGCTGATAGAGGTTTATTCCGCCATCATAGGCAAAATCCACTTTTTGCACGACAAAAAATTGCGGGACGAAATAAAGAAGATAGAGACGGAACATAGCTCCATAAACTATTACATCAAGAAGCGGATAATCACGGATAACCTTTACGGCGTGGATATTATGGAGGAGGCCACTGAAATAGCCAAACTCCGGCTATTTCTCACGTTGGTTGCCTCGGCGCAATCAGTTGATGACCTTGAGCCTCTCCCAAATATTGACTTCAACATCATGGCAGGGAATTCACTTATTGGCCTAATGCACGTCAGGGAAGGAGACTTCGACGGCCACCACGGACAACAGGGACTTTTCCGTTCCTCGTATCGGACTGTTCTTGAAGAGAAGAACAGGAAGGTAAAAACATATCGAGATACATCAACTTATGTGCAAGACCTCCGTTCTTTAAAAGAAGGTATAGATAAGTTAAGGAGCGAAGCCTACAAGACGTTGAATGAAATGCTAAAGGACGAATTCGGCAAGTTGAACATCAAATTCGAGGAAGCAACTTGGGACGAAAAGACAAACAAAGAGGGGAAATCCATAAAACGCCCCCTTGTCCCGGCTGATATGGAAGCCTTGCACCCCTTCCATTGGGGATACGAGTTTGACGAGATTCTGAATAAACGCGGCGGCTTTGACGCAATTATCACCAACCCGCCTTGGGAAAAGTTTAAGCCCGAAGGTAAAGAATTCTTTGAAGAATATTCAGATTTGGTAACAAAGAAAAAGATGACCATCAAGGAGTTCGAGAAAGAACAAACGAAACTGATGAAGGATAAGGAAATCAGAAAGTCGTGGCTGGAATATCTGAACCGTTTCCCTTATGTAAGCCAGTATTACCGATGTTCCCCGCAATTCAAAAACCAGATTTCGGTTGTGAACGGGAAAAAAGCTGGTACGGACATAAACCTTTACAAGCTGTTTTTAGAGCAATGCTTTAACCTTTTATTGAAAAATGGGGAGTGTGGCATCGTAATCCCAAGTGGGGTTTATAGCGATTTAGGTACAAGGCAACTCCGCGAAATGCTTTTCAGCCAGACAAAAGTTACCGGCCTGTTTTGTTTTGAGAACCGGAAGGAAATATTTGAAGGGGTTCACCGGATGTTCAAGTTTGTCGTGTTGACCTTCGAGAAAGGGGCCACCACGCATTCCTTCCCTACTGCATTCATGCGGCACGAGGTAAAGGAATTGGAAAGATTTCCTAAAGAAGGGGCATTGGAGCTTTTGGTTGAACTCATCCGCAAGCTCTCCCCTGATTCACTTTCTATCATGGAATTGAAAAATGAAATGGACGTTACCATAGCCAAAAAGATGCTCGGATTTCCACTATTAGGTGAAAAACTCGAAGGAACATGGAATTTGGAGCTATGCAGGGAATTCGACATGACAAATGACAGCTACCTATTTAAAACAGAACCTGGCAAAAGTCGCTTGCCGCTTTACGAAGGCAAGATGATCTGGCAGTTTGAGAGTCAATATGAGAAACCCCAATATTGGGTCAACGAGAAAGATGGAAGAATTGCAGTTTTGGGAAGAGAAGCCGACGAGGGCCAAATGCTAGATTATCAGGGATGCCGTCTTGGCTTCAGGGATATAACTGCAAGTACCAATACACGAACTATGGTTTGTACTGTGATGCCCAAGAATGTATTTGCAGGTAATACAATTAATCTCTCTCGAAATACGTCGCCAACCGTTACACTTTTTTTAGCGCCATTTTTCAATAGCTTTATTTGCGATGCGATGCTGAGAAATAAAATTACCAACCATTGCAATTTGTTTTATGTTTATCAACTCCCAATTCCACGCCTTACAGACAAGGACGCAGTTTTTATGCAAATCGTGGAGCGGGCCGCAAAGCTAATCTGTCCCACGCCGGAGTTTGACGATCTGGCAAAGGAAGTCGGACTTGGGAGCCACAAGAACGGCGTAACCGACCCGGCTGAACGGGCGAAGCTCCGCGCCGAACTGGACGGAATTATCGCCCACCTCTACGGTTTGACTGAAGAGGAATTCGCGTACATCCTAACCACCTTCCCCCTCGTGGAACCCGGAATAAAGGCAGAGGCCCTTGACGAGTTCCGCAAACGATGTCTTGGATATGTTCGTTAACTATGTTGACGACCTGACAGCAAGCCATATCACATTGCTGAAATTATGTTACGACCCTACAAAAAGCGTCCAAACATTAAGGGGAACCCCATTCCAAAATCATGCCCGAAGGGAATTAATTTTGTTTATTCCGAAAAATCGCAAAAAACGCAAAGGCCCTCCGCGCGGACACGCGGTATAAAGTTGGCATGAGCAGTAGAACAGAATTAAGAATACAGGAGTCAGGAGACGGAAGGGGTCGTGGGGTGGCTCACGCGAAGGCGCGAAGAATGCCTGGGGGGGGCCACGAAAAACACGAAAGGACACGAAAGGATTTTTGTTTGCCGCTGGCGCGGGGAGAGGCAGGGGTGACTATAAGTGGGGGAGAATCTATCCGCAGATTAAAATCGGAAGCCGGTTTGCCCGCTTCGCGGAGAATACGGAATTCCTTCGCCGCAGGCGCAAAAATATTCCCCGTTCCCGCACCAATCTGCGAAATCTGCGTTGTCATCTCTGCACCAACTTGGGTACGGAGGGATAATCTGCGGATGAAATCCTCGGCGCAAACCGGTCAAACGGGACAGCGAACAAACAAGAGACGGCTCCGATTGTTCATAAATTTCAAATGGATGGAAAAACGAAAGAAACAAAAAATGAAAAATAAAAAAACTTGGTCAAACTCGACAGCGCGAACGTCCGATACAAGTATCCCAGACCAGTTAAGGAGAAGGGATTAAAATAAATATTTTGCAAATCCTGCCCGGATATGGTACAAATCTCGGCTTGAAGTAAAAGTTTAAAAAAATAAAGAGGACTAGGAGTTATGGCGTTAGCAAAACAATTGAAAGCGGATACTATCGGAAAATTTAGGCGCGATGAAAAGGACACCGGGTCGCCGGAAGTCCAGATAGCCCTTCTAAGCGGGCGGATTCAACAGCTTAGCAAGCATTTTGAAACCCACAAAAAAGACAATCATACAAGGCGGAGCCTTTTGATGATGGTAAACCAACGCAGGCGACTGCTCGACTACCTCAAGGGGGAGAGCTTTGCCAGCTACAAGAAGACCATCGAGTCGTTGGGGATAAGAAAATAAATTCTTATTCCTAAAATCCGGCCGGTTTCTCGAAAAAGTCACTTCCTCTGGCCTTTGTTGAGCTTGGAAACCCACCGGAACACAATAGGGGATATTTAGGAGATTTTTTTGATGAAAGTGCAAGTGGGCGCCGAGATAGGCGGAAAAAAAATTACAATCGAAACGGGCGAAATCGCACGCCAGGCCGGCGGCTCCGTTATGGTGCAGTGCGGCGAAACAATGGTTTTTTGCGCCGCGACCGCGGCCAACAAGCCGAAAGAAGGGGTCGATTTCTTCCCCATGTCCATAGACTACAAGGAAAAATTCTACGCCTCCGGTAAAATTCCGGGCGGATTCCTTAGGCGCGAAGGCAGGCCGGGCGACAGGGAAATCCTAGTCTCCCGCCTCGCGGACAGGCCGATTCGCCCCCTCTTTCCGGACGGCTTCGCAAACGAGACCCAGGTGTTCATGTACACGCTCTCCTACGACATGGAGAACGAGCCGGACGTTTTGGCCGTAAACGCCGCGTCATCGGCGTTGATGCTTTCCAACGTCCCGTTCCTCGGGCCTGTGGGTGCCGTTAGGATAGGAATGATAGACGGCAAACTAATCGTCAACCCCACCCACAAAGAGCGCGTGGGGAGTAAAATTGACATCGTCGTAGCCGGCACCGCCGACGCCATCACGATGGTCGAAGGCGAATCGCTTGAAATCACCGAGGCCACTTTGGTCGAGGGGCTTGAACTGGCACATGTGGAAATCAAAAAACTCTGCGCCATCCAGTCCGACCTCGCCAAACAGTGCGGCAAAGAAAAGATGAAGTTCGAGAAGGCGGTTCGGGAAACCGAAATGCACTCCACCATCAAGACGAAGTACGCCGGCGCAATCAAGTCAGCAATCACCACCCCGGAAAAGCACAAGAGGGCGGAGAGCCTTTCTGAAATCAAGGCAAAAATCGTCAAGGAACTCACCACCGACGAAAACCGCGCGGAGCTAACCCCGACAATCAAGTCGGCTTACGACGACGTGGAGCAGACGGTTCTTCGCAACTTGGTGGTGGACGACCACATACGCGCGGACGGGCGCGGCCTTACCGACGTAAGGCCCATCACAATCCGCACCGGCGTGTTGCCCCGCACCCACGGCTCGGCGCTGTTTACACGCGGCGAGACGCAGGTCGTGGTGGCCGTTACCCTTGGCACCGGCCAGGACGAGCAGTTGATGGACAACATCGAGGGCAAAACCGACAAGGCATATATGTTCCACTACAATTTCCCCCCGTTCTCCGTCGGCGAGGTTAAATTCGCCCCCGGCCCCGGCAGGCGCGAAATTGGGCACGGGATGCTGGCCGAAAGAGCGGTCTCCTTCTGCCTGCCCGACAAAAAAGATTTCCCCTACACCGTCAGGATAGTTTCCGAGGTTATGGAGTCAAACGGCTCGTCATCCATGGCGTCCGTCTGCGGCGGCACGCTTGCCCTGATGGACGCGGGCGTTAAGATTAAGGCTCCGGTCGCGGGAGTTGCGATGGGCCTTGTCACCGAAGGGGAAAAATACGCGATTATCACGGACATCCTCGGAATCGAGGACGCGCTGGGAGACATGGACTTCAAGGTCGCGGGAACGCGCAAAGGCATCACCGCCATTCAGATGGACATCAAGACCACCGGCCTTTCGATGAAGATAATGACCGAGGCGCTCGCCCAGGCCAACAAAGGTAGGATGCACATATTGGATCAGATGGCCGAGGCGATGCCAAAGCCGAAGGACGACATATCCAAGTACGCCCCAAGAATGATCATCGTGAAGGTTCCGTCCGACATGGTCGGCGCCGTGATCGGACCAGGGGGGAAAATAATCCGAAGCATCACCGAGGCCTCGAACAGCCAGATAGACATCGAGGACGACGGCACCGTGAAGATTTTCGCGACCAACACCGAGGACGCTATGAAGGCCAAGACGATGGTGGAAAACATCGTCCAGCCCGCGGAAATCGGCAAGGTGTTCACCGGCAAGGTCACTCGCGTCGTGGATTTTGGGGCGTTCGTGGAAATCTCGCCAGGCACCGAGGGGCTAGTGCACATATCGCACCTTGCGAACCACAGGGTTAACAGGGTAACGGACGTGGTGCAGGAGGGCCAGGAGCTTTTGGTGAAGATAATTGACGTCGACCAACGGACCAGAAAAATTCGCCTCAGCCACAAAGAGGCGCTGGAAGACCAGGCCAACGACAGAAAGTAAGCATCGCTGTCACGAGGGGCGGAGCAATCCGCCCCTTTTTTTCGCTTAAGCGGCAATGGCGTGGACTACACGTATGACCTTTATCTTTACTTCCACCCTTGAGCCAAGCGCATTGACGATGGACATAAGCCTATCCACGGTGAAGCGACCAAGGTCTGCATTGCGGATGCGCGAGAAATCAGCGGCCGCGAACCCGGTTTTTGCATGAGCCGCCCTAACGGTTAGCTTTTCCCTGTCAAGAACCTTGATAATCTCGGCGGCAAGGGTTGCTTTGAACTGCATGACATCGGCGTTTTTGTAGCCCAAATCGCGAAAAACGTTCCCAGTTCCTCGAATTACTTCATCCTGTTTTATTTTCATTTTCACTTTCCTTAAGTTGTTTAATTCTTCGGTGTATTAATTCAATTTCTCTCTTGGGAGTTTTTATCCCGCTGGTGGATTTTTTCTGAAATACGGGGACTACCCAAAGTTCATCTCCTATATTCACAACATATACCGTTCTATACGCATCGCCTTTATATGGCAACGCAATCTCGAAAACTCCGGAAGCGAAACCCTTCATCGGTTTTGCAATGTCCGCTTTTCCACCCTCGGCGGCAATCGTCAGCGCACCTAGGCATACTGATCGAGCACCTATCGGAAACTTTTTAAATTCCTTTAGTGCCGCCCTTACCCATGAAACCGTTCGTGTTAATTGCATCACTTAACTTACCTCCGTGTAAAACTGGAATTTCCATTCCATCCTTTTTCATCTTCAACTTCCTCCATTAACTAAAACTTTATTCACTTTTATTCACTAAATCGCATATGAGCGTCACCAACCACCCATACGGAAGCAAGCCCTTTCTTAGTTGAAATTTTCGGTATGACCATCACGCCGCCTTCACCTGCACGTTTTCCTTCACCAGCCTACTTTTCATGGCATCCCGCAGTTCCTTGAGATGCTGATAACCGTTCACCTTCCGCAGTGT
>JACQEX010000035.1 GCA_016200345.1 Nitrospinota bacterium | reverse complement strand
GTGGTCTATGTCGGAAGTCCTGCGCTTGTAGGCATTTATAACGGACAACGCGCTGAACTTCCGGCAACGCGACACCTCCAACTCAATCGAACCCATCGCCGTCAGCAAATTGCGCGTGTAACTGCCGTTGCGACGGTCGGACTCCCCACGCAGGGCAACGCCGGACAGATAGCAGTCTATGCGGTTGTCCATCTTCTCCCTCAGCACTTTCTTCAACGCCTCGCGCCCGTGAAACCGCAGGTCGACGGGCGCGTTGTCGTTTTCGCCCAAATTCATCTCCTTGACTATTTCTACGGCTTCGGCATAATTCGTAATCGTGGCTCTTTGTGCCATGGGGTACCTCCTTTATTCGTGGTTGTTTAATTGTGGGTGCCCCCTTTTTTATCATTTCCATTCACTGACACAAGATTTAATACATCACCTGATGGATGGCGTGATTTGACTATTTTTACCGGAGCGCATATCCTTATCTTCATGGCAAAGGGGTCAAGCAGGGGTCATATGGGAAATGTCGGCCTAAATAAAGCCCTTCTGGAATTATCCGGCGAGCAATCCGAAGGAAGGATTCGACTTTATTGCAGGTTCGTCATATCGTCCCCACATCGGAGGTTTTGGGCGCATAGTTCGTTCCGCGCTGGTATTTTTGCCGCGCTATTATTTTTCGCGGCTGTTTTTATCCCCTACGCCAAGGCCAGTACGCTCGAGCCGCTTGTCCCGACCGCCGACATGGGCGGCTTGTCCGTTGGAAAATATGCCGAGTATTTTGAGGACAAATCCAAAACTCTCACGCTCTCCGACGTTATGGAAAAAAATCACCCCCCGTTCAGCCCGGCCTCGGCGGGGGTGGCGGACCTCGGCATTTCCGAGTCGGCCTTCTGGCTTCATTTTACGGTCAACAATCCAACCGACCAAAAATTCGGCTGGATTTTGGTGGCCGAAAACCCTTTTCTAGAGCATGTGGAGGTTTACGAGGTGGGCGGCGACAAGCGGATTCGGTTCCACGAGGGTGGCTCGCTGATTCACGCCGATAGTAGGGACGTCCCATACAGGAAAAGCGCCTTTGCGATGACGGCCCTCCCCGGCACTGGCGAGGTGTACGTTAAGACGTGGGCCAAACTGACCGCGCCCGCCGATCTAACCTTCATCGCGTGGGGGGAAAAACTGTTCGATAAAAATAACAACATGGAGAACCTTTTTCTCGGGCTTTACTACGGCCTCATGGGGGCCATGTTCTTGTACAACCTCCTCCTCTTTGTCATGACCAGGGACAGGGCCTACTTCTATTTCTCCGCATACATAATTTTAACCATACTGCTTTTCCTAAGCCTGAACGGCTTTACAAAGCTCTACTTTTTCCCGTCCTCCGGTTATGTGGTGAACCACGCCGTCATGCTGTTGTTCGGCGCCTCTAGCCTTGCCGCGGCGGCCTTCTGCCGGGTTTTTTTGGACACCAAAAAGCTCTTCCCCTCCTTGGACAGGCTTTTGGTAGCGACAATGGTTTTTTCGGCTGTCCACGGCGCGATAACATCCTTTGACTCCCCCTTCTGGACGACGCTAGTAAAAATCGGGTTTGTTCCGGCCGCCTTTGTGCCGCTCCTCCTCCTATACGCCGGGGTGAAAGGCCATTTTGCCGGGCTTCGTCAGGCGCGCTTTTACGTGCTTGCCTGGGGGGTCTATATGCTCCCCCTTTTTTTAGCCGTGATATCGTCCTATTCGTCCTCGGCCAGGCCGGTGGACTTCTTCCAGAAAGTTGCGCAGGTCGGCGCACTTGTGGACGTTATGCTCCTTTCACTTGCGCTGGGGGACAGAATAAAAGTCATGAGGGAGGACAAGGAAAATGCCGAGAACGCGCTTTTTAGGGAGATTGAACAAAAAAGCGCGGAGCTTGAAAAAATGGTGGACGAGCGCACAGCCCAACTTAAGACTGCCAAGGAAACGGCCGAAAACGCCACAAAACTAAAGGATAAATTTGTGTCGCTGGTGTCGCACGATTTGCGGGGGCCTTTGGGAATCGCAATGGGTCTGTTGAAACTGGTTGTGAAAGACAAAAAAATCGCCGAGAATTCGGCCAAAACCTCCGAGATGGTGGAGATTGTGCGAAAAAGCATGGGCGGGTTGTTGGAGATGATAGACACGCTTTTAAACCTGAGCAGGTTCCGTACCGGGATGATTTCCGTCATCAAGCGAAGTTGTTCGATAAAAAATTTGGTCGACGTCTCCTTCGGCTATTACATGGCGACAGCGGAAAAAAAGGGAGTCGCGCTAATAAACAAAGTGCCGCGCGAGATGACAGTGCTGGCCGACCAGGCGCTTTTGGGCGAGGTGTTGAACAACCTTGTGTCCAACGCGGTGAAATTTTGCCGAAACGGGGACTCCATAACGGTCTCGACCCCCGACCCGCTGGCAGTCGTGGTGAAGGACACGGGAACCGGAGTGTCCAAAAAGATTCTGCCCGACTTGTTCAGGTCGGAGGTAAAAACAAGCACCGTCGGCACGGAGGGGGAGGGCGGCACCGGCCTGGGGCTCCCCTATTGCAAGGAGATAATGGCGGCCCACGGCGGCGACCTAACCGTGGAGTCGGAGGAGGGGCTGGGCTCGGCGTTCACCATGCGGTTTCCGGCGGGGCGTCCCGTCGTGCTGGTCGTGGACGACCAGGAGATCCAAAGGGCGATAATTAAAAAGCACCTGCTGGAAATGCGCGACGTGGAGGTAATGGAGGCCTGCAACGGGTTGGAGGCGCTGGATATTTTGAAAGACGTCCATGTGGCCCTGCTTATTACGGATCTTGGGATGCCGGAAATGGACGGCTTCGAACTGCTAAGGGAGTTACGCCGAAACCCGCCGACCATCGGGCTCCCGATCATCGTAAACAGCGTGGCATCCGGCTCGTCGGGCCAACTGGGCGAAATTTTGGACAGCCGGAAGCTTGCGCTGGAACTGGGAGCGGACGACTTTATATCCAAGCCCGTGGTGCCGGAGGACTTTATCCCCCGCGTTGCCCGCTACATAGGCTGAGGGCGTCAGGCCAAAAGCTCGGCAAGGTCCTTTTCGAACTTCGGCTGGCTAAAGTGGTTGCCGTCAATATATTTCCCCTTGTATTCAAGCATGGGGACGACGCGTTTGCCCTTTGCCGCCACAACAATCTCCAAGGCGCCCGGCACTTGCTCGATGTCAATCTCCTCGAAGGCCAGCCCCTTTTCCGTGAGTGTTCGTTTCGCGGCCCGGCAGTCGGGACACCACGAGGTCGTGTAAACTTTTATTTTATCCATGCGTCCATTGTATCAAATTTAGAAATGCGGACGGAAATTATTCCACGGTCGCGAGGGATGCGGCGTATTCGTCGGCCTGGCTTGCGCGGTTTCTGCCGTCGTGCTTGGATTTATAAAGGGCCTTGTCGGCCATTTCGATGAGCTCCTTAAATTCCTTCGGCTGGTTTGGCTCCGTCGGATCAAGACAGACGTACCCGATGCTGACGGTGACGTACGGGGCCACGCCCGAATACTCGTGCGGAATCTGCCACGCCTCTACCAAGGCCCTTATTCCCTCGGCTACGAGGAATGCGCCGTTCGCCACGGTGCCGGGAAGGATTATGGCGAACTCCTCGCCGCCGTAGCGCGCGGCTATGTCCGTCGGGCGTTTGGCGATTTGTTTTATCGCACCGGCGACCTTTTTAATGCAGGTGTCCCCCTGCTGGTGGCCGTAGCCGTCGTTGTATTTTTTGAAAAAATCAATGTCCAGCATGAGGAAGGAAAGCGGCTTCTCGTCGCGCCACGCCCGGCTCCACTCCACTCGAATAAGCTCGTCGAAATGTCTTCTGTTCGATAGCCCGGTAAGTCCGTCGCCCACCGCAAGCCGTTCCAATATCTTGTTGGCGTCCTCCAGCTTGGATAGCGCGTCGCCCAATTTTTCCTTCTCGGCCACAATTTGCTCCAGCAGGCGTTTGTTTCTTATGTGCACCTGCAGGCGGGCTATCATTTCAGACTCGTCAAAGGGTTTTACGATGTAGTCCACGGCGCCTGCCGCCAGCCCTTGGATGGCCTCCCCCTTTTCCTTGCTCGAGGTGACCATAATGACCGGCGTGGAACGGCTCTTCTCCTCCTCGGCCAGCCGTTTGGTCAGCTCGAAGGCGTTCATGCCGGGAAGGTGGCTGTCGGTTATCACCAAATCCGGCTTAAAGGAGTTGACGGCCTTCAGCGACTCCTCGCCGTTTCGCGCGCCGAACACGGCGTATCCGTTTTTTTGGAGGAAGTAGGAAAAAATGTGCCGTTCCGACGGGCTGTTTTCAACGATGAGGATTTTTCCGTCCTTCCTGGCGTTTTTCATTTCAAAGAGCGTTTTGATGAATATAGCAAGGTGCCCCGCCTTGAACGGCTTGGCGAAATATTCCACGGCTCCGGCGGCGAACCCCTCCTCGCGAAACTCGAGGGTGTTGTTCGCCGTTATGAAAATAACCGGGATGTTCTCGGTGGTCGGGTCGTTCCTAATGTTTCGGCATGCGTCCAGCCCGTTCATCACGGGCATTTCCACGTCCATCGTGATTATGTCCGGTTGCAACTCCTTCGCCATTTTCACCGCCTGCTCCCCGTTTTCCGCCAGGTGAATGTCGCCCCAAATCGGCGAAAGCTCGTTGAGGACCACCATTCGCGCCAGAGGGCTGTCGTCCGCCACGAGGATTCTTTCGGTCCGTTTGCGCGACTCGGTTCCCTCGGCCTGCATCACGGCGTCCAAAAGCTCGCTCTCCTTGCACGACAGTTTTAGTACGTGCGCCGCGCCGGCCTCGAAGGCCTTGTCTATCGCCTCCTTGGTTACGGTGGCGGCGAAGATGATGATAGGGATTGACTTTGTGTCGGGATTATTCTTAATCTCGGAGCAAATTTCGTATCCGCTCATCGGGCCGTCGAGGGCGGCGGAGCATAAAATCAGAGTCGGTTTAAAGGAGGCCACCGCCGCTATGGCCGAGTCGCCGTCCGGCACGCGCTCTATTTCGTAGCCGTATTTTTTCAGCGTCAGCTCCAGCATCATGGAGACGTTTGCCGCCGGTTCGACCACGAGGACTCGTTTTGACTTTTGCCTTATTAGGTGGAAATCCACAAGCGCGTCGTTGAGCCGTTTTTGGTCCAGCAGACCGAGGTTTAGGAGAATTTCGCCAATCCTTGTTTTTCTCGCCAGGCAGAGGTGCATCAGGTGGCGGTGCTGGCTCGGGTCAATGAGACCAAGGGCTATTGCGGCTTCGCCGAACTTGACGGTCGGGTAGTCCAGCATGTATTCGACGACCTTTTCCACCTGGTTGTCGTTGAGGTATTTTTCACCTTTGGCGATGATGCCCATAAGGCGGTTGATGTTCTGGACGGTCTTGACCCTGGCGTATTGCTCCTGCGTTATGACGCCGCTGAGGACGAGGTATTCCCCGAACCCGCCGGCCTTTAATCTAGGAACTTTTTTCAACGCGCCTCCGATAATGCAAAAATCGCTGTCGCAAGACCCCTTGGAGGCTAATATACCAAGATTGCCGTTGAATCACAACGCGCCTCCCGACCCCAGTTTGTCCAGTTTATCTTTGCTTTTTTGTCATCCCCGCGAAAGCGGGAATCCAGTACCGATCTTCCCATAACGGCGTACCGTCGCCGGTTTGTCCTGTTTGACCTGATTTTTTTATTTTTCATGTTCCGTTTTTGTGTTGCCTTTGATTTTATTGAACGCAACTTTGATTTCGTCCACGTTTTGCTGTCCGGTTTGACTGGTTTGACCGGTTTGACTGATTTGACTGGTTTGACTGGTTTGACTGATTTGACTGGTTTGACTGATTTGACTGGTTTGACTGGTTTGACTGATTTGACTGGTTTGACCGGTTTGACCGATATGTCCATGCCCTTTCCCCTTTTTTCCGGTGGGCACGGCCTGGCATACCTGCCCATCTTGCGGGCAGAGGGGAAGGCCGAAGGGAGCTTTAGCCTGTACGAGGTTGCCGGTGCCGCGCAGGTTTCTGTCTGACATAATTTGGTGGGTACGGGCTTTAGCCTGTACGAGGTTGCCAATCCCGACCTCGCCTACAGTCAAATGTCTAGGCTCGGCCCCTGTAAATCATCCTCTGGCGGCTTTTGTAACCTTAATGGTCTTGGCGCCAGGCTGAACCGACAGGCGGAGTTCGAAGGCGCCTAATATTTTTGTGATGCTTGCTATGGTCGGGTTTCCCTTCGACGAAAGCGTCCTATAAAGGCTAACCCTGTTCAACTTCGCGCGTTTTGCGACTCCGGACATTCCACCGCGAGATTCGGCCAGATCTTTAAGCGCAAGTAAAAGGAGGCGCGGATCACCGTCTTCCAAAACGGCGTCCATGTAAGCCGCCGCCTCTTTGGGGTTCTTCAAAGTCCGGATGTGGTGTTCATGGTAGCTGACGCTCTTCTTGTTTTTAACGGCTTTCAATGTGTTCATAAAGACATCCTCTCCAAAAAAATATCACTGTCCATGGTTCAAGCCAGATAATCAAGCCAATATTCTCTCGCCATTTTTATGTCGCGTTGCTGGGTTCCCTTGTCCCCGCCGAGCAAAAGCAGGATTACGTCTTTTCCGTCCATTCCAAAATATATCCTGTATCCGGGGCCGAAAAAAATCCGGAGTTCGTAAACTCCGCCTCCGACCGACCCGTAATCGCCAAAAAGGCCAAGGCTAAGCTTTCGCAACCGCGTCCTTATAATCGCCTTGCCTTTTACATCCTTTAAGGCGTCGAACCATTCGCCAAACGGGTTTTTGCCGTTTTGCCTTTTATATTCCCTTACTTCCTTCACGCCCATAGTGTAGCCTATGCGTTACACCATGTCAATCGGTTGGCGGCCGGAGGGTCAATGGGGGTCAAGGGGGTCATGGGGTCAAGGGGGTCATGGGTCAAGGGGGTCACATGGGTCAAGGGGGTCAGGTCTTGCAAAATCATATTTATGGGGGTCAAGGGGGTCAGGTCTTGCAAAATCATATTTATGTCGGTATTATTACTTCCATGGCCAGACCTTTAAGAATTGAATTCCCCGGCGCGGTTTACCACGTCACTTCTCGGGGGAACGGCAAACAAGATATCTTTCTCAACGACCACGACAGAAATCAATTCCTTGCAGTTCTGGGCAACGTTATTTCGAGGTTCAAATGGGTTTGCCATTCCTACTGTCTGATGAGCAACCACTATCACCTGTTGATAGAAACCCCTTCCGCCAACCTCTCCAAGGGCATGCGGCAATTAAACGGGGTTTATACGCAGGCGTTTAATCGACGGCATTCGGGAACGGGGCATCTTTTGCAGGGACGATTCAAGGCGATTGTCGTCGAGAAAGATTCGCACCTTAAGGAGTTGTGCCGTTACGTCGTGCTAAACCCGGTCAGGGCCAAAATGGTAAATCATCCCGCGAAGTGGAAATGGAGCGCATACGGTGCGGCGATAGGCGTCGCCCCAAGGCCGGAATGGCTCTTCAACGACTGGATACTTTCCCAATTCGGGAGCCAAAGGAAACGCGCCGTCAAAGCCTATGCTAATTTTGTCCGGGAAGGGGAAAAGGAGACGCCCAATCCGTGGGAGAATATGATCCGGCAATCAATAATCGGCACGGAAAGTTTTATCCTGAAGGTTCTCGGCAGGGTTTCTCCGCAATCAGACCTTTCGGAAATCCCTAGAAATCAACGCCTGCACCCGCCAAAACCATTGGTCGAGATACTTTTAGAGACCGGAAGCAAGAAGAAAGCGATGGTGTCGGCATATTTGGGAGGAGGCTATACCTTGAAGGAAATCGCCACTTTTTTAGGAGTTCATTACACTACCGTCAGCCGGGTGGTTAAAAAGGGAGAGCTTGGTTAGAAAATGGGCAAAATGTGACTTTGCAAGACCTGACCCCAGAACCCC
>JACQEX010000041.1 GCA_016200345.1 Nitrospinota bacterium | reverse complement strand
GTAGCAACGGGATTCATCCTGTTTCTGCGCCCGCAGTGAATGGTTGAGACTTTAAAAGGTGAATCAGAGCGAGCAGTAAACATTTATTTTCTTGTGCGCTCCAAGTCAGAGCGTGCATCACCGCTACTTTGATGAAGGTTGACGACGGCGGTTTGAGACTTTATGAGGGTTGACGAAGGCAGGGCGCAAGGCAGGCCGCAGTGAATGGTTTGCACTTTTGGGTTCCAAGTCAGAGAGATAAAGCAGGCAACTTGATAAAGGTTGACGAAAGCTACCATAGCGTAAAGATGTTACTGGGACACCACGTTAGAACACCGCGCCGGAGCCCCCGGACGTGGCGCCGCTTCCGACCGTCAGGTAGAAATTAACCTGCGAAAGCCCGGTGGAACTGGAGATGTTGGATGCATCCTTTGCGGTTATGGAAATTTGGTATGTTGCATTCACGCTGGGCGTACCGGAGAAGGTGCCGGAAACCGTATTAAATGTCAGACCTGTCGGGGCGGTAATCGTTGACCATGTCCCGTTGGTGTTTAGGTTTTTATACACGGGGGTATTCCACGTGACAACCTCCAAGTCCGCGTCGGAGGCGACCGCCATTATATTCCAATCAGAAATTCCCGTCGCCAAAAATAGGGAGCCGCCGGAGGAGACGAACACCTGAGTGGCGGTGCCGGTTCTGAATAAAACGTTTTTCGCGACGGGACCAGAGTCCGTTGGTATGTTGGCAACGGTAAGGCCGGAGCCGGTGCTCGGAGAGGCGGCGATTGCGGTGGTAATGTATCCGGCAATCGAGGAGCCGGTGGCGGCGGTTATTAACGCCTCGCCGGAGCCGATGGTGGTGCTGAGGGTGGAGCCGGTTCCCGCTATGGCGCGTATAGTTTGGAGGGCAAGGTTCGAGATTGCGTTGTTAAGCGATGTTCCGCCGGAGCCGGTCAGTGTAAAAACAGCCGCCGTACCACCCGTGGGAATAAACGCCTTTAGCGTATTCACCGCCTCCACGCCCAACAGGTTGGCGAATCCTCCGCCCGAGGCGGAGGCCATTGCCAGCCCGGTTGTGGTCAAAGCCGAGCCGGTGGACGCAATCCCGGAAATGATGTTGGACATATAGCTCTGTTGCAGTTGAAGAACCTGGCCCAAACTAAGTCCGGCCCCGGAGCCGGTTTGACCAAGGGATCTGACGGTCGCGGCTATCGCGTTTACAAGCGCGGCGATTGCGGGGGAGGTGTTTTTTGTCACGTCCATGTCAATGGACGGACCGGCGTCGACCAGGGCGAGCAGGGCGTTTTGAAGCGAGGTGGTTTGGCTAGAGGGGGCCAAATTTGACAACGTGGTCAGCATGGTCGCGTTGACTGTGTTACCCGACCCGTAATTTATGAGGTTCAGCCCTTGTATCTGTTGTTGTAGGGCGGTAGTGATGGAGTCGGTGCCGTTGACGGCGTATAGGTATTGGTTGTCATCCGGGCAGATGCCGGCCGGAATAGTGGTCGAATAATTACCGTTGACTCCGCTACCGGAGCTGGTGGTCACGTTTAGGGCGTGTATGGTGCTGTCGTTGCCGCATTTTATAAAAAGGGAGCCGCCTTGAATGCCGCCCTGCGCGATTGTGCCGCTGACGGTTTTTGCGGCGCTAAAATTGGAGCCGAGCAGTCCGACTTGGACGGAGGGGGGGGCGACTTTGCCAAGCCCGCAACTGCCAAGGGCGTAGACCATTAAAAACGACAGGCATAGCAACCAAATTATTTTTCCTTTGGCGTTTTTCCTCATCGAACTAATAGTCGCGCTCCTATTCGAATAATTGGGCAAAAAGGTTTATTCACTTTTTGTGAGTTTAAGTGTATACAAAATGTTTTGCAAGCGGAATCAGCGCGTTTGGCGGGTCGTTTTTTTGCTTTATTCGGGGTATAAACGGGGGTAGACTCGTTCACTATGAAATTTATAGATTTGTCGGCCCAGCAAAAAAGAATCAGGGAAAAAATTGACCTTGGGTTTAAACGGGTTTTGGATCACGGCCAGTACATCATGGGCCCGGAAATCGCCGCCGTGGAAAAAAGGCTCGCCGAGTTCGCCGGCGCAAGGCACGCGCTAACCTGCGCCACCGGCACGGACGCCCTTTTGATGGCGCTGATGGCCTACGACGTGGAGCCGGGGGACGCAATTTTAACCACGCCGTTCACCTTCGTGGCAACCGCAGAGGTGGTTGCCCTGCTCGGGGCAGAGCCGGTTTTCGTGGACATTGACCCGGACACCTTCAACATCGACCCGGTAAAAATTCAAACCGCCGTCGAGGGGGCAAAAAAAAGGGGGCTCACCCCGAGGGGGATAATTCCGGTGGACCTTTTCGGCCTTCCCGCCGATTTCGACCACATTTTTAAAGTCGCGAAAGAAAACGAGCTTTTCGTGTTGGACGACGCCTGCCAGGGATTCGGCGGCGTTTACAAGGGTAAGAAATTGGGGAGCGTGGGGGACGTGACCGCCGCGAGCTTTTTCCCCGCGAAGCCGCTTGGCGTTTACGGGGACGGCGGCGCGGTTTTTACGGACGACGACTCGCTTGCGGACGAGATGCGCTCCATCAGGATTCACGGCATGGGTTCGGACAAGTACGACAACGTGCGGATAGGGATTAACGGGAGGTTCGACACGCTACAGGCCGTGGTGTTGGACGCGAAGCTGGATATTTTTGACGAGGAAATTTTACTTAGGCAAAAGGTGGCCGACGCCTACTCGGCTAGGCTTAAACACGCGGTTAAACTGCAGGCCGCCCCGGATGGGCTGAAAAGCGTCTGGGCGCAGTATTCAATGACCTCGCCAAAAAAGGGGGCGATTGTCTCCGCGCTGACGGAAGCGGGGATACCCACGGCGGTTTATTATCCGATTCCGCTTCATCTTCAGACAGCGTTTAAATACCTGGGGCGCTCGGCGGGAGACTTCCCGGTTTCGGAAAAAATTGCAAAGGAGATTTTTAGCGTCCCGATGCATCCGTACCTTTCCGAGGCGGACATCGAGGCCGTTTCAAGCGCGATACTATCCGCGGTCAAATAGCGCGCCCTTCGATTGCACTATGGGAAGATTTTTCCGGGATTCAGCAGGTTGTCAGGGTCGAAGGCTCTTTTAAGCCTTTTGCTAAGCGATATCGCGCCTTCCCCCATCTCTTTGCTGACGTACGGTTTTTTGGAAAGCCCCACGCCATGCTCGCCGGATATGGTGCCTCCGAGCTTTAGAACCAAGTCGAACACCTCGTCCAAAACTTTTAACGCCGCGGCGTACTCGGCCTCGTTCGACCTGTCGGTCATTATGTTCACGTGTATGTTTCCGTCCCCCGCATGGCCGAAGGTGACGATGGGCAGGCCGGATTTTTTTGAGATTGCGTCCAGCCCGTCCAACAGCTCGGCTATAAGGTTTCGGGGAACCACAACGTCCTCGTTGATTTTTGTCGGCCTCAGCCGGTTTAGGGACGCGGAGATTGAACGGCGTGTTTTTCTAAATTGGTCCGCCTCCCGCCCGTCCTTGGCGAGGTTAAACTCCCTTGCCCCGGCCGAAAGGCAGAAGGCCCTGATTTTTTCCATCTCGACCGCCGCCGAGTCGCCGCCGTCGGTTTCAATCAGCAACATCCCGCCGCAATCCACCGGGAGACCGGCCTTTAGGTACTCCTCCACGCATTTTACGGCGGTGCTGTCCATAATCTCCATGGTGCGCGGAACCGCGCCGGAACGCAGAATCGCCGCCACCGCTGAGACGACGTCCCTGCGTCCGTTAAAAACCGCCATTGCCGTAACCACCGTTTTGGGAAGCGGCACCACCCTAAGCCTTATTTTTGTGATTATTCCAAGCGTCCCCTCGGAGCCGACCATAAGGCTCGTAAGGTCGTACCCTACCGCCCACTTCAACGTTTTAACGCCCGTTTCGACCACTTCTCCGCTCGGCAGGACGAAGGTGAGGCCCATAACGTAGTCGCGTGTGACCCCGTATTTGACGGCGCTTGGGCCCCCCGCGCCCGTCATCACGTTGCCGCCGATGGTGCTACTGCGAAGGCTCGCCGGATCCGGCGGGTAAAAAAGGCCGTGCGCCGAGAGCGCCGTCCCGAGGTCTTGGTTCACCACGCCGGGTTCCACCTCGGCGTACATCGCCTCCGGGTCTATTTTGAGAATTTTATCCATTCTGGCAAACGCTAGGACGACCCCGCCCTCGACGGGCACGGAGGAGCCGGCAAAACCTGTTCCGGCCCCCCTTGGGGTGACGGGAATTTTGCGTCGGGCGCAAATTTTCATAATGCCGGCCACCTCGTCGGTCGAGCGCGGCCAGCAGACGCAATCGGGCCGGTGTTTAACCCTTGTGGCGTCGAACGAGTAAAGCAGTAAGTCCGCCGGGGTTGTGGAAACGTCCCTGCATACAGCCCTGATTTCGACCAGCGCCCCCTTTTCAATAGCCATGGCCCGATTCTACCCCAAAGCGCGCAAAAAAGTAGTCTTGCGAGGGAGGTATTCTTGGGGCGGAAAGGATTTGGTTCGGGGATGAAAAAGTGTAGAATGTCGCCATGAGACTTGTGCTTGTGGACGATGATTCCGTACAATTGGAAAAACTAAAGGGGGTTTTTAAATCCGTAAAGGCCCACGAGTTGGTCGGGATGTACACCGAACCGTTGAAGGCGTTCGACCAGCTTGAAAACGACGCGCCGGACCTGATACTCACGGACATTTTGATGCCGGGGATGAACGGCATTGAGTTGATTAAAAAAGTGAAGTCGAAGGTTCCGGGGGTGGACATAATCGCGCTTACGGTTGTGGACGAGATAGACGTGGTGTTTTCCGCGTTGAGGGCCGGTGCGACCGGCTACCTTCTAAAGGACATCTCGAACGAGGAGTTTCTTTCCGCCGTGCAGGAGCTTAACATCGGCGGCTCCCCGATTTCGCCGCGCATCGCAAGATTGATAATCACCGATTTTCAGGAGAAGGAAAAAGTGGGGGAGAACATCCTCACCGGCAGGGAGAGGGACATCCTTTTGAAGCTGGAGTTCGGACTTATATACAAGGAAATCGCGGACAAATTAAATCTAAGCCACCACACGGTTCGGTGGCACATAAAAAATATTTTTAAAAAGCTCCACGCGAACAACAAGGACGGCGCGTTGAAAGAGGCCCGCAAAAAAGGGCTTTTATAGGGAGAGCTCCGCCCCCTTTTACCTCAGGTAGAAGTTCGCCTGTTTTGTGAGCTCGGATTCCAAAAAAGGCTTGACCAGCAGTTCGTTCACTCCCAACTCCAAAAGCCGCACCCTTAGCTTATCGGTTTCGTCCCCCGGTCCGGCCGGTTTGGCAAGCGCGATTATCGGCAAAAACCTAAACCTTGGAATGCCGCGTATTTTTTTTATCAACGCAATGGCGCCGTCCTTGTCGGAGTCCAGACTTATAATGGCCAGATTGGGGCTGGCTTTGCCAAGTATCTCCAGCGCGCCCCTTCCGGAATCAACCTCAGCCAAATCAACGTCGCCAATCTTCGCCACCGCGCTTTTTATGGAATCCGCGCTCTCGTCGGGTCTTTCAACCAACAAAATTTTTGGCCTGCGATGCGGCAGACAGACGGTAATAACTGTGCCGCCCCCCTCGGCCCGTCCCGCCTTGAGGTCTCCGTCGTGCGTCGTCATTATGTCGTGGGAGTAGGGGAGCCCCAGCCCCGTTCCTTTTTCCCCGGCTGTTCCGAAGGTTGTCGTTTTGACGTCGTCGGAAAAAATGTCGGCCATATATTCCTCCCTTATCCCGACCCCGTTGTCCCTTACCGCGATGTCCGACGATTCTGGCGACGTTCGGAAAACGGTGATTGCCCCCCCCTCGTTGGTGAACTTGACGGCGTTTAGCAGGAGGTTGTGGAACACCTGTCCGATCAGTTGCGGATCCGCGAAAATGCGCATGTCGTTGGGCACGTCGTTGTTGACCGTTATTTTCTTTAGCGCGGCCGCGTGGATAATTCCGGCTATTTGCGACTCCACAAGGTTCCTCGCAAAGACAAATCTTTTTTCCGGCGCAATTTTGCCCGACTTCAATCTGCTGTGGTTCAGCAAATTTTCAATCATGGCGAGCAGACCGTCAATCGTGTCGGTAATTTGTTTTGCGGCGGCGTTTTCGCGCACCTCGGCCCAGCTTTCGTTGTTTTTTCCCTCGGCTATCTCTATCATTCCCTTTATGCCGGTCAGCGGCGACCTAAGGTCGTGCGCCACGATAGAGACGAATTTTTCCTGCTTTTTCGAGACGTTTCTGACCTCGTCTATAAGCTCGAGGTTCACGAACTGCAACGATATTGAGTTTGTTATCACGTTGTTGTGTTTAAACGAATAGTAGACCAGCACCACCAGCAGAAGGGCCAAAAGCCCGCCGAGGATTTGCGCCTGCTGGTCGCCGGTAAAAAGGAAACGGGAGCAGTAGGTTGTCAGGACGGGGGTCATCCACGCCGCCGGGCCGTATTTTAGCGAGGAATGGGAGACCGTGGTGGCGGCCGAGAGGCCTGCCACCGACGCCACGAACAACACCTCTATTCCCGGGTTGCCGGACGGCAGTATTAGGTAGGCCGAACTCCCCCATACAATTCCGGAAAAGATTGAGGAAAAGATGTACGCCCTCTCCCATTTCGCGCCGTCGAACGGCCCGCTTTTATATTTTTCGAATTTCATCGTCATGAGCACCCTTGTGCCAGCCACCACCGCGATGCCGCAGAGCCAAAGCGCGATGTTTACGCCGGGAACAATGTTCAGCACCGAGTAGGACAAGGCGAGGGCCACTATAATTGACGATATCTGCATGCCCGGTATCAGCTTGATGGCGAGGCGAACCTGCTCTTGAAGGATGTCGCGTTTTTTAACCGTCATGCCTTTTCCGCATCCTTGGTGCGCGCGCAAATCATGGGTTGACCGGGGCGGCCGCCTTTGCCTCCGGAACGTCGGCGTGTTCGCCGGGGTTGACCGTCTGGCGGGGGCCAAAAACTGCGTTTTTAAGGCGGTCAAAGCCCTTTTTAGCCAGCCGGGCGCCATGCATAAATCCGATTTTAGAAAGTTGCATCACGTTTTCAAGCAACGCTTTTAACCCAAGTTTGAAGAACAACGAAAGTATCAGCCAAGTGTTTCCGGGCTCCGATTTGAGGTACCAAACGTCCACCCATCGTTTGCTGTCGCCATAAACGAACGAGACAAGATCCCCGTATGACTCGTATGAGATTGGCATTGAGGAGCCCATGAAATACTTGTTCTCGCCAATTTTTCTCACCCGCGGCACGGTTCCGGAGAAAGAGTGCTCGTGTTTGTAGCTGTCCACCGCTATCATGGTTACCGCCTCGTTGTCGGTGGGAGCGAACGGAATTTCCACCTCGAACCCTATGCCCGACAGCGAGATGTCCCGGAGTATGGCCTGGAATTTTTGGTTCATTCGAGGGAACATCACGTCTATGGTGCCCGGCACGTTGATGCGGTGGTAGTTTCGTATCTGTTTCTTTTCCCAGAACGCGCCGAGAGAAAGCACGACTATGAACGAGTTGTACACGCACCACGAGCCGGTGACTACTATGACGTCGCGGTAAAGCGGAAACGCCACCCACTTATAGCCAGCGACGATAAGCGCGATTATATTGATGGCGATGACGAGCGTGAACGGCATTGCAAGCGGGCTTAGCGATTCGGTCGTGGTCAGCGCGCCTTTCGGCGTTATTTTGAACGTCGGTTTGCGCGGGCTGAGTATAACCGAGATGATGGCCGGCAGGAGGAACAACGACTGAACGCTTTCATAAATTTCGGAGAAGAACATTTTTCTGGTTCTTCCGTAAAGGAAGTCCATGAGGAAAAACGTGGAGAAGAGGTGGGGAAGCGCGTAGGTTATAACCTGGTACACCGACGCGTGGTACACCTTGAGGTTGAAGAGAAGAAATAGCGACGGACCCACAAAGTAGGTGAACCTCGGGATGCCGAAGAACCAAAAAAAACAGCAGTTGAAGTAGACTATCCTCTGCGGGACGGTGAGGCCGGGAATGTTGAGCGGGTTGCGGAGCGTGAAAAGCTGTATCATTCCCTGCGCCCACCTCACGCGCTGGGTGAGATAGTCGCTAAAACTTTCCGGCGAGAGGCCGCACACCATGGGCCGGCGTATGTAGACGCTGTTGTATCCCTTGCTGTGGAGGACTATGGAAGTCTCGGCGTCCTCCGTGATCGTCTCCCCGCACAGCCCGCCGACCTCCTCCAGATATTTTCTGCGCAACAGGCCGGCGGAGCCGCAGAAATAGCTGGCGTTCCATCCGTTAAATCCCGGGTGGCTTGTCCTAAAAAACATGTCGTTTTCCACCGACAGGTTCGTCACCTGCGTGAAGTTCTTTTCAATCGGGGTGGGGTTGATGAAAAAGTGCGGCGTTTGGACAAGGTACAATTTCGGGTCGGCTAGGAAGCTCCCCACGGTGTTTATAAGAAAATCGTGCGTTGGCACGTGGTCGCAGTCCAGAATAAGGATGAGGTCCGCCGACGTCACGTCCATCGCGTGGTTTATGTTGCCCGCCTTCGCGTGGTCGTTGCGCTCCCTCGTGATGTAGTTGACGCCGATTCGGTCCGCGATTTTTCGCATGGTGTAATAACGCTCCCACGCGGCGTCGGAGGTGGCCGGGTTGTTTCTTCTTCCTATCGTGCTCCCGTCGTCGCAAATGTGGATTCGCAATTTGTCCTTCGGGTAGTCCAATTGGGTGGCCGCCATGGCCGTGGTCCCAACCATGTCCTCCGGCTCGGTGTAGGCCGGTATCAGCACGTCCACGGTGGGCCACGTGGATCTGTCCTCCGGCATGGGAATAATTTTTGAAATTTGCGGTGTCGCGTTAATGAACATTCCCATAAAGTGGATGGATATGGCGTAGCATTCCGCCAGATACAAAATCATCATCGCGATGAAATCCAGCGGCCCGGTGTATTGCAGGGTTTGTAGCGTGCGCCAGAAAAAATACCTTGCCGTAAGGAATCCGCCGACAAACATGAATAAAATCCTCCGCGGCGGTTTGCGGACCAGCGGCGATTTGAAAAAAAAGGTGATGATGGCGAGAATTCCCCATCCGACGAACATCTTATGGGCCGGACTTAAAAAGGTCTCAAAATCGTAAATGGAATAGAGCAGGAGGAAAACGACCACGACAACTGCGATGAACTGCCCCTCCTCGGAACGGAGAGTTTTCCATGACCTTTCAAACAAATTTGCCTTGGCTGTCGGGGCGGCGTCCATGGTTGCCTTAAGGCTTGCAGGCCGTTAGAAAGGAGTGGTGCGGAAGGCCCCCAAGCGACACAATCTGCGTAAACCCGGCCTCCCTTAGGTCGCTTCCGATTTTTTTTTCGGAGACGCGCAGTTCAAGCGGGGGGCCGAACTCGGACGGCTTCTTTTTCCAGTCTATTATGGAAATTCTGCCCCCGTTTCGCAGGACTCTTGCGCACTCCTTAAGGTTTTCGACCGCCGCGTCCAACTCGTGGTGGAGATTTTGCATTATCAACGCGTCGGCGCATCCGTCGTTTAGGGGGATTTTAACCTCCCCCATTAGAAGCGGTCGGACGTTGTTTATTCCCATTGATTTTATTTCCTCGGAAAGTGCGTCCAGCATTTCGCGCGATATGTCGCAGGCATAAACGACGCCGTCCGGCATTTTTTTCGCGAACGGTATGGCCGAAAAACCAAGGCCGCACCCGGCGTCCACGACGCAGGTCGGCCTGTCAAGCCCGAGTTTCTCCCAGATAAAATCGGGATTTTCATGCTTGAGCCGCGCTGGGTTTTTTAATTTTTCCGCGTGCTTGGGGTCGAATTTCTTTTCCATTGTCCTAGCCGCTATTCTAACATCCTTTCTTGTCCGACACTTAGAAATCGCCGGAGTGGCGTTGGGGGGGGGGGGGGAGATTTTGCTTGGAATAAGACGAATTTTCTGGTAGAAATGTGCCTTCGGGGGTTCTTTAGCCCTTGGAACACGTATGGGCGCGACAAATGTTTGGAAGTGAGGGAATGGAACATGAAATGTGAGACCAGAAAAGTTGGCAATGTCACTATTTTCGGCATAGTGGGGGACGTTGTGTTCAGCCATCTTAACGAGATAAGGGAAACCATCAAGAAGGAGATGGCCGAGGCCACGACCAACAAGTTTCTCTTGGACCTGACCAAGGTCGGAATGATTGACTCCGCCGGGGTCGGCTTCATAGTGTCCGTTTACAAGACAGTGCTTTCCAACAAGGGCTCTTTCGCCCTTATAAACCCAAACGAGGCGGTTGAAAGCGTGCTTCAGACGGTGGGTCTCACCAGGCTCTTCAAGGTGTTTGAAAGCGAGGACGAGGCTATAAAAGCCATCTAATAGTCAGATGGGCCGGTTTCGCGTCCGCAGAGAACAACGACAAAAGATAGAGGAGCCTTCGCTCCAGTTCATCGGGATAATCCTGGGGGCCGAGGAGTATATGCTGGACATTAAAAGGGTGAGGGAAATCATCATGCTCGAGGAAATCACCCACGTCCCGCGCGTGCAGGAATTTATCGAGGGCGTCATCAACCTGCGGGGGGAGGTCGTTCCCGTCATCAATCTACGGGTGAAGCTGGGGATGGCGACGGAGGAGTTCTCGCCGCGTTCCAGAATAATCATAGTCGAGGCCGGCGGCGGCATGGCCGGTTTTCTTGTGGACGCCGTCACGAGCGTCATGCGCCTTCCGGAAAGCGTCATTAACTATTCGTCCTCCGCGCTGGGCGAGGTTTCCGCCGATTACATAAAGGCCATAGGCCGGGCCGGGGGAAGAATTCTGGGATGGATGGACGTTGACAAGCTTTGCGCATAATTTCTTTGGCATGAACGGGGTTTGATGGCGGGCCAGGGCGAAATCATAGTCGGCATAGACTTCGGGACGACAACCTCGGCCATCGGCATGGTGAGGGACGGGGTCCCCTTCCTTTTTAAAATCGAGGACAACGAGGCGATGCTCCCGTCGGTCGTCGCGTTCAACAAAAACGGCGACCCGTTCGTCGGCGGCTCCGCCAAAAAACAGGCCGTGCTCAACCCCGAAAAAACCTTCGCCTCCGTAAAGCGCCGTCTTGGCGAAAAGGAATCCGTAAACATCTCGGGCAAGGAGTGGAGTCTGGAGGAGATGGGGGCGCAAATCATCCTAAGGCTGAAGGACGCGGCGGAAAAGGAGCTTGGCGCAAAAATATATAACGCGGTCATCACCGTTCCGGCATATTTCAACCAACTCCAAAGGGAGGCGGTGCAGGAAATTGGAAAGCTTGCCGGCCTCAACGTCCTGCGAATAATAAACGAGCCGACCGCCGCCGCGATGGCGTATGGCGTCGCTTTGGAAGAAGAGCAAAACGTTATGGTTTTTGACTTTGGCGGCGGCACGTTCGACGTCTCGATTTTGACCATCGCAGACGGCGTGTTCGAGGTCAAGGCCTCGGGCGGGGACAACATGCTGGGGGGCGACGACATTGACCGGCTACTTATGGAAAAAGTCGCGGGCGACTTCATGGCCGACCATCAGATAGACCTCTCCAAGGATCGTATGGCCATGCAAAAACTTAGGGACGAGTCCGAAAAACTTAAGATAACGCTCTCGAACCAGGAGAGCGCAAGGCTTCACATCCCTTTCATAACGGCCGACAAACACGGCCCGATACACATTGACAAAACTTTCACCTCCGCCGTTTTCGAGGAGGCGATTTCCGGAATCATTTCGAAAATAATCAGGCTCTCCAAGGACGCGCTGAAAAAAAGCGGGCTGGAAAACAAGGATCTGGACAGAATTTTGCTGGCCGGCGGCTCCACGCGCATCCCGGCTGTGAGGGACGCCATAACCAGAAGCTTTGGCGACAAGGTGGCCGGAGGTGTAAACCCCATCGAGTGCGTGGCGCTGGGCGCGGCGGTGCAGGCGGCGATACTGAGCGGAACGCTGGCCGACAAGGTGTTGCTCGACATAACGCCATTGGCGCTGGGGTTGGAGATTGACGGCGGGACGATGGAGGAGATAATAGCTCCCAACACCACGATACCGGTGGGGCAAAAAAAGATTTTCTCGACCGTGGCCGACAACCAGACCGAGGTGGAGATAAAAATATTGCAGGGGAATTCCTTCCGGGCCTCCGAAAACGCGCTTCTTGGCAAGTTCATTTTGGGCAACATAGAGCTTGGCAGGAAAGGGGAGCCAAAGATTGAGGTGGAGTTCGACATAAACGTGGACGGGATTATGAGCGTCTCCGCAAAGGACACAAAGACAAAAAGCGTCCGATCCGTGCGCATAGAAAAAGGGGTGCTGACCCGGCGCGACAAACCGTTTTTGCTTAGTTCCTAACCGTGGGAAATTACGAGGTAGGAACGAAAATAACCTTCTCGTCGGCCCACAGACTCGTGGGGCACGACGGGCCGTGCAAGGACATCCACGGGCACAACTGGACTGTCGAGGCGGTGTTCTCGTCCGAGAAATTGGATCGGCTGGGAATGGTGGTTGATTTTAACGACGTAAAAAAAGAGATGAACAGGCTGGCGGCGATGCTGGATCACAAACTTCTTAACGACGTCCCGCAACTTGCCGGCGTGAACCCGACAGCGGAAAATCTGGCCGAGTTTTTTTTCAAGTCGCTGGAAAAATCCGGCGTCGCAAAGCCGGCGCTGGTCAGGGTCTTCGAGACGGACGACTCCTGGGCCTCTTTTTCAGAATAGAAGCCCGAACAGGCAGGCCGCCACGGAGAGCGGGATAATATTTCCCGCCATTTCCATCATCTTGTTCATACAGTTTGCTTCTTAGGCGAAAAACTATACAATCAACGTTGATGAGTCGGTCAGAGTTTCCCGGACTAAACAAAATTGTCGAGAATATTCGCGCTCAAACGGCGGCGGGAAACTTTAGAACAACACAGCACGCGCGCCAGGAAATGGCGGAAGAAAATATAAGTCTTGACGACATGCTTGAGGTGTTGGCAACAGGAAATATTTTGGAGAACTATCCGGAGCATCTCAGGGGCGCGTGTTGTCTTCTGAACGGTGTTTCAAAAAACGGGCGTCCTTTGCACATTATTTGTACAACGGCAACGGAGAAGATTATAATAATCACAGTATACGTGCCCAAACAGCCAAAATGGACGTCACCAACCCAAAGGAGGGTTTGAAGATGAAATGCAGTATTCAAGGTTGCCCGGGAGAGTATGAGAACCTGCGGATTGTGCACACGGAACGGCACAACGGGAGGTTGGTGGTTATGGAAAATGTACCGGCAGAGGTTTGCTCCGTCTGCGGGGATATTCTTCTAAAACCGGAAACTATCAGGCATATCGAGGAGTTGCTCAGCAAGGCCTCCCAACCACATAAGACCGTACCGCTTTACGAATACGCTTAATTTCGGCTAAATCTCCTACACCCAACTCCCGAATTAGTCTTTAATGGGGGAGGAGGGGGGCGATTTTTTGCCAGATCGCCTCGGCGATTTTTTCTTCCTCCTGCAGGGCGTCAATCCTGACCATTTTTTTAAAACCCTCGGCGTTTCCGTTGAATGTTGCGTGGACGCGGCGTAAGTATTCGATTTTTTCAAACCCCTCGTTCGCGCCCCCTCGTTTGTTGACCCGTTTCAAACCCTCCTCTGGCGGAATCTCCAAAAAGAAAACAACGTCCGGCTTTGGGAAGGCGCGGTTTTTTTCAAAAATAACGTCGGGCGACAATCCGAGCGCACCTTGGTAGGCGGCGTTTGAGTAGATGTATCGGTCCATCACTACGACCTTTCCGGACGCAAGGGCGGGAATTATGTTCAGCCTCGAATCCTCCTCCCTGTCGTTGATGAAGTAGCCAAGCTCTTCCTCTGGGGTGATTCCGTCCCTTCCTTTGTCGGCAATCGCGCGAATTTTCGTTCCCCATGGGCCGTTTGTCGGCTCCTTAAGATAGATTGCGTCGAGCGAATTTTTTTTAAGCCTCTCCACGAGCGCGACGGCCTGGGTTGTCTTTCCGGTTCCGTCCAGCCCCTCTATGACGATGAAAAGCCCTTTTTTATTCCCTTCGTTCCATACGCACATGGCGAAATTGTACTATGTTCCAAGACTTAATAGAATCTCTTTAGAAAATTGGGATTGTCGCAATTTGGGGAATACGAAAGTACTGAAGGGTATTTTGCTCACTTATTTCATAGACGAAGAGGGAACCCTATTTTTTCAGGTGAGCTATTGTTGGCCGTAAAAGAGAAGCGAACAAGCTGTTGTATTCGACTCAATGCCCATGTTGGTGATGCGCATCCGGGAAGTGGGGATGAGAGTGAGTGAGCGTGTCATGCTCATGCGGATGGCCGTGCTTCAAGCCGGGGATAACCGGCTCATTGTGTTGGTGCTGGTGGTGTTCATCGTGGCTGTGTTCGTGTTCATGCACCAGAATTTTATGTTGGTGTTCATGCTCGTGGCGTTCGGTAAGGTGCAGCCAAGCGCCCAGCCCCATTAACACACCTGCAATGAGAAACGGCATGGTCGCCGGTTCGCCCATTGCCACCGCGAGTATTGCCCCGAGAAACGGAGCCAGCGAGAAGTACGCGCTGGTGCGAGCGGTGCCCAGGTGGCGCAGTCCGGTGACAAACAAGGCAAGACTTACGCCATAGGCTAGGAACCCTACAACCATTGCTCCAGCCAAATTCGGCAAGGGTGGAATCGTAGCCCCCAAAGCGAAGGCCAGAGTAAGGTTTACCACGCCGGCGGCTAATCCCTTGATTGAGGCTATCCACGTGGAGTCCGTCAGCGAAACCTTGCGGGTGAGATTATTGTCCAACCCCCAAGCGAAGCACGCTCCCAATACCGCCAACACCGGTAAAAATCCGGTCATGTGAGTCTGACCCGGCCAGCTTAAAACAACCGCACCGGCCACGATGGCAAGCATGCCCAGTGCTATGCGGTTGTCGAAGTTCTCCTTGAACGCAAACCAAGCCAGGAGAACGGAAAATACGCCCTCGGCATTCAGGAGCAACGACGCATCGGACGCCGGCATGCCCGCCAGACCAATCATCAGGAGCACCGGACTTACGATGCCCCCCGCAACGATGGAGCCAACGAACCAAAGCAACTCGCGGCGGGGAAGCTTCACCGTCGGCGCGTGGCTAAGGCGGCGGTACAAAGTTAGCCCAAGTCCTGAACCTAGGTAGAGTAGCCCGGCCAATAACCAAGGGCTGACTTTAGCCAAAAGCAGTTTTGCCAGCGGCGTGCCCGCACCGAACAGCAATGCGGCGCCTAGCACGGCAATCACGCCGGGGCGGTTCATACCTTGCTTCCACGTCATTAAGTTTTATTCCTTCTTGCGTCCTTCGCACCCAATGCGGAGAATACGGGCCGAGCCGCGAAAGAATACGACGTTATTGCCGCCCGTTCCTAGTGCCTTGCATTTCTTTGATGTCGTCTTTGCATATTTTGGAGAGGTTGGCCGCGTTCGTTTTCAGGCAGTTCATTTTTTTGCCGTCTCCCGGCCTGACGTCGGAGCAAAATTTCTTGAGGTCGTTATCGCACGGTCTTTGAGGCGCCTTGGAGTCCTTCATCATTTCTTTAACGCTTTGCATCACCTCCATGCAACCGGCGGAAAGCTTGTTCTCGTGCTCCAACAGGCAATCTACATACCGCCCGCCGTTTATCTCCGCCTCGGTGCAATATTTGTTCGCATCTTCATCACAGCCATCGTGTGATCCGCCGTGGGCGGCGGACGTTCCGCAGAGAAGAAGTGAAAAAATGATGGTGGATATAATGCCAATTTCCGCTTTCAAGATGCTGATTCTCCTAATAAAAACTGGTTCAACTGTTATAGATTATCCAACTGAGGCGAAAACTAAGGTGGACCCCATTCTTTGGACAACAAATTGACTGCCCTAAGGTGGAACCCATGTTAATAAATCTCTGTCCCCAAAACACTATCATAAAGAATTTCTTGATGCCACCCTGCTTTTCCGACCTCACCATTTGCCCCAGGATTGACCCCAAGGGTTCGGCACATGCTATAGGTTCCCCCCAAAATATGCTTTACCCCCTTTCTCTTCATTCGTTAATTATTACGCCGCCAACTTCCTGCGCTTAGGGCCGATGTAAGCCTCGTCCGGAGTTTTGTCGCCAAGGGAGGAATGAGGCCGTTCCGAGTTGTAGTAGGCAATCCAACCTCCGAT
>JACQEX010000042.1 GCA_016200345.1 Nitrospinota bacterium | reverse complement strand
ATCACCTCCGACAGATTTTTCGAATTGCACAATAATGTTGCTGATTCGCGCGTGGGCGTACTGGACGTAGTACACGGGGTTGTCGGACGATTGTTGTTTCGTCAAATCCAAATCGAACTCCAACTGCGCCTCGTGGCTTCTGGTTAAAAACGTGAACCGCGCCGCGTCCACCCCCACGTCGTCCACGACCTCCTTAAGGGTGGTGAACTTTCCGCTTCTGGTGGACATGGCTATTATCTGCCCGTCCTTCTTCAACGAGACTATTTGGATAAGAATCGGCTGGAGCGAATCCGGGTTTTGCCCAAGAGCCTTCACCGTCGCCTTCATTCGCGCTATGTAGCCGTGGTGGTCGGCGCCCCAAATGTCTATTATCTTCGTGAATCCGCGCCGGTATTTGCCGGCGTGGTACGCTATGTCGGACGCAAGGTAGGTGGTGGCCCCGCCGGTTCTTTTTACGACGCGGTCCTTTTCGTCCCCCGCAAGCTCCTTGCTCTTAAGCCAGAGCGCCCCCTCGGACTCGTAGATACTGCCGGAGGCCGTAAGGTCTTTGATGGCCTTTTCCACCTCGCCGTTTTCGTGGAAATATTTTTCGCTGGCCCATACGTCGAAACTAACGCGGAATTTTTCCAAATCGGCCTTGATGTCGTCCAATATCAGGTCGCCCGTGAACTTGGAGAAAAACGGAAGCACCTCCGCGTCCGACATTTTTAAAAAATTGTCGCCGTGTTTGTCCGCCACCTGCTTGGCTATGTCTTTTATGTACTCCCCTTGGTAACCGTTTTCCGGAAACGGCGCGTCCTGCCCGAAATGTTGCCTGTATCGGGCGAGCGTGGATTTTCCCAAATTTTCCATCTGCAGGCCGGTGTCGTTCGTGTAGTACTCGGTCGTCACGTCGTACCCGGCTTTTTTCAAAAGCCTGCCGAGCGTGTCCCCCACGGCCGCCCCCCTTCCGTGCCCTATGTGCAAAGGCCCTGTCGGGTTTGCGCTGACGAACTCCAACAAAACCTTCTCCCCCTTTTTGGGCGGGAGCTTGCCGTAGTCCGAGTTGTCGGCCGGAATATCCTTGAACTCCGAAATCCACTCCGATTTTTTAACAACCAAGTTGATAAAACCTGGCGGAACCACGGTCACCGACTCAAACAACGGGTCCGCCTTTAGCAGGGCGGCTATAACCTCCGCGATTTTCACAGGGGGCTTTTTGAAAAACCGCGCCGTCACCATCGCGGCGTTTGTCGAGAAATCGCCGAATTTCTCGTCCGGCGGCACCTCGACGGACACGGCACCCAAACCCGGCCTATCGCCGGAGAGTGATTCTATTTTTTCCTCAAGCGCCCGCATGACAGCTTGCCTTACTTTTTGTCTCATAATGGGGAGGTATTATAGAACGGAATGTTGAATAATCCAGTATCCGGTCTTACTTTTCAAACAACTCCGCTTTGGTCAGTTTGGCGTCTTTAAGAATCCGAGGTAATAGGCCTTCGCCGATTACTTCTCCAGAATGCACAGGAACCACAGTCGCTCTTTCGTCAAAATGTCGGAGAAAACAATGGCTCCCTTTCTGCCTGACTACTGAAAAACCCTTGGCTGAAAGCAACTTGGTTAAGTGCTTGCCGGTGACCGCCGGAAACCGGCTCATACAGAGATGCGCTGAACGCCAACTAATCGTGATTTACGGGATGTGGACTTTTGAGCCACAACACACAGTTGTATTGCCTCCTTTATCCTGTCCATTAAAGAATCCAACGATTTTGCCTGCGTATGACACCCAGGTAGCTCAGGAACATCAGCGACAAAAATTCCTTGTTCGTCCCGCTCAATGACAACAGTGTATTCCCTAATTTTTCTCATCCCACGATGCTAACACGTTGACTAATGGAATCAAGCAATTTTTCATCTTCATCATCTGCAACTTCAAAAAAACGCTTCTAAATCTTAATGGCTAGCAACAACGTAAATTTGCCTAAAACAATCATTTGGGATGGGGGTATAATTTACCCACTATGAAGGATTACATATCGCCCCAAGAGGCCGGATCTCTTCCGGGTCTCCTGATAGAGAGGGTAAAAAGAACGCCCGACGCCCCCGCCCTGCGCCAATTCGACGAGGCCACCGGCGCGTGGTTTCAAAAAACCTGGCGCGAGGTATACAAGACGGTCGCCTGGGCGCGCAACTCGATGGAGTGGGTCTTTTTCGACATGGCGACGCTCGCCTGCGGACTCGTGGTGGTTCCCATATACATAAAGGAGAGCCACTCAAACATAGTCCATATTTTTAACGACTCCGGCGCGCGGCTGTTAATCATCGAGGACGTTGAAACTTGGAACGCATTGGCGCCTATTCATTCGCAGTTAAAGGACCTTATGCGGGTGCTAATAGTAAAACCGTTCAAGGACTCCAAAAAAACCGGCCTTGTTCGCTACATCAACGACTGGGTCTGCCACGAAAATCTGGAGGTTCAAATACACGAGGACGTCACGGCGGACTCGAACGCCACGGTCGTGTACACCTCGGGCACCACCGGCCTCCCGAAGGGGGTTTTGCTCACCCACAACAACATCATGTCCAACGCGTGGGCCTCCCTCCAATACTTCGACGTTTTTAGGGAGGACGTGTTTCTTTCCTTCCTCCCGCTGACCCATATGTTCGAGCGCACGGCGGGGTACTACCTCCCGGTCATGAGCGGCGCCACCATCTGCTACGCCAGAAACGTAAAAACCGTCGGCGAGGACCTGGTGACCCAAAAGCCGACGCTGATGATTTGCGTGCCGCTGGTGCTTCAAAGGACTTATGAAAAAATAATGGCGGCGATGAAGGCGTCCTCTCCCGTTAAAAGGGCCGTCTTCAACCTTACGCTCGGGGTCGGCAAAAAAAGGTTCCTGAAAGAACAGGGAAAGGGGGGCTGGCACCCGCTACTTCTGCTCTGGCCCCTGCTCTTTAAGCTTGTCGGCAAAAAGGTGCTGGACGGAATGGGGGGAAGGCTTAGAACCATCGTGTCCGGCGGCGCACCTCTTCCTCCGGAAATTTGGAAAATGTTCGTTTATCTCGGAATCCCGGTCGTGCAGGGCTACGGGATGACGGAGGCGAGCCCGGTTATCAGCGTGAACAAACCGCTCGACAACGTCGAGGGGAGCGTTGGCGCCCCGCTACCCGGAGTCGAGGCCAAAATCGCCCCCACCGGCGAACTCCTTGCCAAAGGGCCGCTGGTGATGAAAGGGTATTGGAACAACCCCGGCGCGACGGCGGAGGTAATTGACAAGGACGGATGGCTTCACACCGGCGACGTTGGGGAAATAAGGGACGGATACCTTTTTATAACGGACAGGCTCAAACAGATAATAGTCATGTCAAACGGCGAAAAAGTGCCGCCGGAAAGGCTGGAAATGGCGGTGCGCGACGTCCCGCTTTTCGGCAACGTTATGGTGTACGGCGAAAGGCGCCCGTATTTAATTCTAATCGCCGAGGTCAACGCGCCGATGATAGAGGAGTTCGCTCACGTCATGGGCGTCTCCACAGACGGCGGAAGGCATATTTACGACGAGCGTCTGCAAACCGCCCTTTTGGCTTTAATCAACGAAAAATTGTCCGGGTTCCCCGCATACGCGAAAATAAAAAAACTGCACCTCACAAACGACGTCTGGTCGCCCGACAACAGCCTCACCACCAACACGCTTAAGATTCGCAGAAAGGCGATTGTCCAGCATTACTCCGCCGAGATAGAGGCGCTTTATTCCCAGCCAACCGCCCCCCACCGTTAACACACTCGGCAAAGAAATATTGTCCGCAGATTACACAGATGGACGCAGAGACAAACAGCGTTTCGATAGACGGCCTCGCATTCGGCGGAGCCGGCGTGGGCAGAATTGACGGCAAGGTGGTGTTCGTTCCCGAGGCGTTTCCCGGCGACGTCGCGCTCGTGAAAATCGAAAAAGTTAAAAAAAACTACTCGGAGGCGCGTCTTACGGGCCTGACAACCCCCTCCCATCTCAGGAGACCGTGCAAATGCCCGTACGTTGCGGAATGCGGCGGGTGCCCGTGGATGCCGTTGGAATACGGCGCGCAGTTGGAATGGAAAAGAAAAATTGTGGAGGGGCAGTTTGCCCACCTGGGGGGAATGACCGTGAACGTCGGGCCGACCGCCCCGTCGCCCGTTCAATACGGGCACAGGGCGAAAATTCGGCTCAAATGCTCCGCAGACAACGGTGCGTTCAAAATGGGGTTTTGTAGGCCAAAATCGCACGACATAGTGGAGATTGACCGTTGCGCCGTGGCGTGCGAGGCGATAAACAAAATCCTTCCGGAACTTCGCGCACACGTAAATAAACGCCCGGAACACGCGCGTCTATTCAAATATGTGAAGCTTGAGGCCGGTCATCCCGCGACAAAAGGGCGCGTCACAATCGAGGCGGACGGCGCAATCCGGCCCGATTGGATGGAGGCGCTTTTGGCGGAGTGTCCCTCGGTAGGCGGGGCCGCGGTTGGAAACGGGGGAACATACAAGTCTTACGGCGACGCGACGATTGAAACAACGCTGACGGACGGCATGACCCTTCAAAGCGGGCCGGGGCTGTTTTCGCAGGTTAACCCTTCCGCCAACCTCGTGCTTTTGGAAAAAATTTGCGGGGCTGTCCGACTGCCGGTCGGGAAAAAGGGGCTGGATCTTTTTTGCGGAACGGGAAACATCACCTTTCCCCTGTCTGCCGGGGGCGCGAACTGGACGGGCGTCGAATTTTTCGGAGCGTCAGTCGAGTCGGCGCGAGCCAACGCCGAAAGGTTGGGAATCTCAAACGTGGCCTTTGTCGCCGGCGACGCCGGAAAAATTGCGCGAGTTTTGGGCAAGGAGGGACGAACGTACGACGCGATAGTCATGGATCCTCCGCGCGGAGGCGCCGTGGGAATGGCGAAGACGCTGTCCGCGCTTTCCAAAGGCCTGCTTGTTTACGTTTCCTGCTACCCGCCGACGTTGGCGAGGGACTCGGCGGACTTGGCAAAGGAAGGTTTTGTACTGGAGGGCGTGGTACCGCTGGACATGTTTCCGCACACCTCGCACGTGGAGAGCGTCGCGATTTTTAAAAAATGAAGCCGGCGGGCTTAATGTGGGAGAGACTCCCGCCGGCTTTTGTGGGAAGGCTAAGTATGAAATTAGCCTCGAGGTCATTATACACCGAACCCAACTTTCTTTTGCAACAGGTATTTTTAATTACCCAAAAATCCTTTTAGGGGGCGCCTAGGGGGGTGTCCCAGTAATATCTTTACGCTATGGTAGCGGCGGGCTTTAGCCTGCCTTGCGCCCAACGGGCGCAGAAACAGGATGAATCCCGTTGCTACCAATTCGTGTTGGTGCATGCACCGCCTGTAAAGGAGATGCTGGGACACTACACTAGGGGGGGTGTGTTTTAACTTTTTTTAACCTGCTCAACACGTTTCATTCCGCCCAAAAAACGGGTTAGAATACGCGGGTATGAGAAAAGACCTAAACTTGGGTGAAAAGGAGACGACCGACCTGTCTCGCGCGCAGTTGTACCTAATCGGCGGGAGCATAGCCGCAATAGTGGTTCTCTCGTTCCTGTTGGTTCATCTTTTTAAAAAGACCCCGCAGGAACCGGCGCAGATCCAGACCGCCGCCGTTCAACAACCGGCCACCACGGACGGCAAACAGGCCGGCGCGCAAGGGGTTGAATCTAAGGATGAGATTGGCAAGCTTGAGCAATCGCTTCCCAAACAGGTGCAACAACCGGCAAAGGACGGCGAAAAAAACCAGAAGCCGGCTGAAAAGAAAATAACGGAAAATTCCACCCCGCAACCCAAAGCCGCCCCGCAGACCGACAAGACCCCGGCGCCAAAAAAACAGGCCGCCGCGGTTGCCGGAGCGCCGGTGAAAACGGACGAGGGGACGCGGGCCGTCCCCGCGAAAGAGCTCGGCGTGAATAAAAATACCCCTGCATCGCACGTTAATAATGTAAAGCCACCAGTTAAGTCGGCAAAGGCAATCCACCGCATAAAAACAAAACCGCTTAACAAGCAGGTGGACGTGAAGGCAAAAAAATCCAGAACCTCCGAGGAAAAAGTCGCGGCTAAAAAGGAGACTCCGGTAAAACCGTCCGAGACGTCGGCAAAATCTGAAGAAAAAACGGCGAAAATCGCGGCCCCGGCTCCTGCGCCGGCGGAAAAATTATCCAAAACACCGGACAAAAACGCCTTTGTAAACGAGCCGGTTGCCCCCGCTCCGACCCCGGTCACCCCGGTAACTGCGACCCCCGAGGATACGGCAAAAACAGCCCCGACAACGCCAAAACAGAACGAAAAACCCAAGACACCAGAGGAGACATCCAAAACCGCGCCGAACGCACCGCAACAGAATGAAAAGCCCAAAACACCCGATGAGGCGGCCAAAACCGCGCCCACCGCCCCACTACAAAACGAAAAGCCCAAGGCGCCGGCGGAGGAAAATCCAGAATTCACATTTATGGTGAAGTCTTACCCGACAAACGCGGAGGCGGATGATTTTGCGAAAGTCCTCGCCCAAAAAGGCTGGAAAACCAGGGTGCTAAAAAAGAAGACCGTTAAATCCGTGTGGTACCAAGTGTTGGTTGGCGGCTATCCCGACAGGGAGACCGCCCAAAAAGCCGCGTCGGAATTTAAGGAGAAAGAAGGGCTAAAAGCAATCGTCCAAAGATATTAATCGATATTCCGCCCGCAGGGTTGGACAATCGGGATTAGGGGTGCATTATGACGGCGAGGGAGATTGACGAAAGGTTTCAAACGCCCGTGGTCGGAAGGGTTTACGGCTGGGCCGCAAGCAAGGCCGGGCATCTTCGGGATCTTCTTTTTTTGGCGGCGGATTTCGCTGGGGCCCTCCTAGCTCTTAAGGGAAGCCAGTGGAAATACACCAGAAACCTAATCTACCACCAGATTATTTTTTCGGGAATAGACGCGATATACGTCGTAAGCGTGCTCAGCGCGATTATAGGCGGAGTCGTGATGGTCGAGTTGATGTCCTTTTCACCGGGCTTTCAAACGGACTCCATTCTGATGAACGCGATGGTTGGGCTGATAATAAGGGAAATTGCGCCGATTTTTTCCACGCTGATTTTGGTTGGGCGCTCCGGATCGGCCATCGCTGTCGAGCTGGGAGGAATGAGGGTTAAACGGCAGGACGACGCGTTGGAAATCATGGGAATAAACGTCGCCCCGTTTTTTCACATGCCGCGAATAATCGGCATGGCCGTCTCAAACATGATGCTCAACGGATATTTCGTGATAATGGCCCTCGTCTGCTGGATCGCGATATCTTCGTTCGACCCCAAGGTGGACCTTGCGGCAATGCTCGGACTGCTGGCCGGGGCGGTGCGCTTTTCCGACGTAATGCTGGGGTTGTTTAAGGGCCTGATGCTCGGCTCCATGGTGGCAATCGTCTGCATACACCACGGGATGTCGGTTAAAAACTCCGCCACGGAAATTCCGCAACGCACATCCAGGGCGATTATGGAGTCGTTCATGTTTTGTTTCGTCCTGGACGGGGTCTTGTCGGTGGTCTGGCACATGGTGTTCGCATGATAGAAATGGAAAACGTCTCCTTCTCCACCGGTTCGACCGAGGTGCGCGGCCTTTCTTTTCGCCTCGGGCGCAAGGAGAAGGCCGTCGTGCTCGGCCCCAGATTTTCCGGAAAATCTGATTTGCTCCTCGTGTGTCTCGGCGCGCACCCCTATAGCGACGGAACGGTGCGACTTTTCGGACAGACGCTCGACATGGCCGGACGCGGACTGCCGCCGGATCTGGCCCAAAAAGTCGGCTTTGTCGGAAAAAACTCCACGTTGCTGGACAACCTTACGGTCTCCGCCAACGTCGGACTGCCGCTTTCGTACCACACGGGCCTTTCGGCCCGGGAAACGGCGGACAAAATCGGCCCCCTGCTCGAAAGATTTGAGATAACAAAGGCCGGCGAATTGTTTCCGCACCAAATTTCCGACGCCGAGGTAAAACTTGCCATGATGGCAAGGGCCTTGGTTTTCGACCCCGAAATACTCCTGATTGACGAGCCGACAAACGGAGACCTCGACCCAAACAGCTTTGTAAAAATATTGAGAACCATGAACTCCGAAGACATGAAGGACGTGTCGCTTCTTGTGACCACGTCCTCCCCCTCCGTCGCCACCATGGAGGGCGCCGCCTCCTATTGCATGGTTGACGGCGCGCTGATACCGCGCTCCGAATTAGGGCGCGTTCACAACGTGGCCGTGGACGACTTCATGGGGGTCGTAAACGACTACTCCGAAAGGCAGGCGAACGGAGTAAGGCCTTTTTACGCCGGGCTGGGGCCTTCCGGAAAGAGGGGGACGACTTAATGCACTACGTGCACAGCCTTTCCGAAAAACAGAAAAAACTTGTCATCGGAGTTTTCATCGCGGTGCCGCTGGTGGCCTTTGCCCTGATGTCGGCCCTTTGGGCGCACAAGCGCGGGGTCTTCAACAAGGTCGTGCATCTTAAAACGAACGTCAAAACGGCGCTGGGCGTGGATCCGCAGTCAAAAGTGACCCTGTCCGGCATCGAAATCGGCAAGGTTGAAAACTTCAGCCTTATGGCCGCGGATTCCATCCAGATAAATTTCATAATTCACAAGGAGTACGCGCATTTTGTGAAGAAAGACTCGCTTGCCACGCTGGCCGCCCAAAGCATAATCGGGACGAAGGAGATAAGGCTTGGGGGCGGAAGCGCGTCCTCCCCGCTGGTGGAGGACGGCGACGTCCTAAAGTCCATGGAGCAGGTGGACACAGAAAATCTTATCAACAAAATCACGCCGGTGCTCAACGCCGTGGAAAGCATAGTCTTGAAAATTGAAAAGGTCGTGTCGGCCATCCCGGAGGAAAGCCTTAAATCTTCGGTCAACGACGTTGCCGGCATTTTAAACGACATTAAAACCGGCAAGGCCACGGTCGGCAAAGTCATCAGCACCGACAAGGGGGCGCTGTTCGAAAAAGTTGACGCGCTTCTCCTAAAGCTCAACAACATATCCCAAAAAATTGACGAGGCCACCGTCCGCCTGCCGGAGACGATGGGGCACGTGGCGGACGTGAGCAAAACCATGGCAAAGGAACTTCCCGCGACGATGGCGAAGGTCAAAACAATATCGGGCGACCTCCCCGAGACGCAAAAACTCATCCAAGGGGTGCTTAAAAATCTAAACAAGGTGTTGGACGACATAGCCCAAATGACGCCGGTAATCAAAAAATCCGTCGAGGAGGCGGGCGGCGCGGTTCACAACGCGTCCACGGCCGCGGGAAAAATACCCGCGCTGATGGACGACGTGGAGCACACGCTCAACGAGACGCTACTGATGATTCAATCTCTGAAGACGGCGTGGCCCGTTAAAAACTTCGTCCCAGCCGAAAAAGATAGACCGGTCTTCGAGCCTACGCTTAGAGAGGGGGCAAAATGAGAGAGTTGTTGATTGCGGCCCTTATACTTTTATCATCGTGCGCCACCTCGGACACAAAAAAGTTTATTTCCTCCGTTCCGTCCGAAGGGGGGAAATTTGTCTCCAGAGGCGACGAGTCACTTCAAAAGGGGGAGGTGCGCGAGGCCGCCAGGAAATACGGGCTTGCCGTCCTGACATTCCAGAAAACCGACGACCTAAAGGGTATGGCCGCCGCATACTTGCGGCTTGCCCGCACCGCCTTGCTAAAGCGCGACGCCGAGGACGCCAACAAATATTTCGTGAGCGCAAAAACGATATGCGAAAGGGAAAAACTCTCGGAATTTAAGACGGACGTCGCGGTTCTGGAATCCACCCTTCTTTCTTCGTCTGAAAAAAACGCCGAGGCGGAGGAGACGCTGAAAAAGGCGACGGCCGGAGCCTCCGGAGAGGACGCGGACAAGCTAGACAACGCGCGCGGAAAACTTCTGCTTTCCTCCGGCAAGGCGGAGGAGGCGAAAGGGTACTTTACGCGGGTTCTTTCAAAAACTAAAAACCCGGACCTTGAGTCCGCCGCGCACTACAACATGGCGCAAGCCCTTTTAAAAACGGGGGACGCGGACAAGGCCCTTGCGCAACTTTTCACGGCCCTAGAACTGGACAAAAAATCAGCCGCAACCATCAACATAGGCGACACGCTTTATTTGATTGGAACTGCATACGAGGCCAAGAAAAGTTTTGACGACGCGAGGTATTATTACCAGCGCGCGTTGATGGCGCACGCGCAGGTTGACCTTCCCGAAAAGGCCGAGGCGGACAAAACGGCCCTCTCCGCCCTCCCCGCAAAGCAATAGTGCTTCCGGCTTTATAAATGGTGCCGGGAGACGGAATCGAACCGTCACAGCCGTTGCCAGCCGAAGGATTTTAAGTCCTTTGCGTCTACCAGTTTCGCCATCCCGGCCCAAACCGTCCGTTGATTGTACAAGGACGCGTCCGCTTGGGGCAAGCGCGGGAAATAGCGCGGAATTCCGCCTTAAAAAAATGCGTTGACCCAATCCGTATATTCGGATATAAATTGAACATGGCAAAAGATAATTTAAACGACGTCCTGTTCGCCTTCTCCGAGGAGATTCGCCTGCGAATCCTCATGTTGCTCTCCCACGGGAGCATGATCTGCGTCAAATGCATAGTGGGTACCCTCGGCGTGCCCCAACCGACCATATCCCGCCACCTGGCCCTTTTAAGAAGAACGGGGATCGTGGAGGTTAAAAAGGACAAACAGCATTGCTACTATTCCCTTCGCAAGGACGGGCCGATGCTCTCCCTGAAAAACGCGCTGGTGGACGTTTTCCAAGGCGCGCTGAAGGACAAAGACCCGTTTAAAAAGGACTGGGCCAAATTGAACAAGGTCGGCTCACTGTGCGTAGAGGATTGCAAAATCAGGCCGGTCAAAGCCGCCTGATGAAAAAATACAAGGAGGTCGTCGGGGACGGCGGCTCTAACATCATCGCGCAGGTCACGGAAAAGCTTTCGGCCCTCAGCGCGCGCATGAAAAACGTCAAATATAAAATCGCTGTGATGAGCGGCAAGGGGGGCGTCGGTAAAAGCACCGTCACCGTCAGCCTTGCGGCAAACATGGCTAAAAACGGCTTCAAAGTAGGAATACTGGACGCCGACCTAAACGGCCCCTCCATTCCAAAAATGATGGGAATCGAAACCGCCAAGCTGGCAACCGAAGGGGACGGCGTTCGCCCACCGACTGGCGCGTATGGGATAAAAATAATGTCCACCGAGCTTTTCATGTCGGCCCACGGACAGCCCATCAACTGGGACGGGCCTTCCTCCACATATTCTTGGATTAGCGTAATGGAGGCCACCGCACTGCGCGAGTTGGTGGCCGACACGGCGTGGGGGGAGTTGGACTTCCTATTTATAGACCTTCCGCCGGTGCTGGCGCGGTTTAGAGATTTAACGCAACTGTTGGGCAAGCTGGACGGGACGATTGTGGTGACAATCCCCACCGGGATATCAAACAGGATTGTCGTAAAATCCATCAACGCGGTCAGGGAAATGGGCTCGCCCATAATCGGGGTGATTGAAAATATGAAGGGGTTCGCCTGCGTTAAATGCGGCGCGGAAAACAACCCGTACGAGGGCGGAGACGAAATGGCCGAGTCGTTCGACTGGATCGGCGCGCCGTACCTTGGCAGGGTTCCTTTCGACAAAAAATTATTGGCTCTCTCAAACGAGGGGCTTACCGAGCCGGGCGCGAACGCCGGAGGCGCTCTGGATGCGTTTGACGGCATAAACAAAAAGATATTGGCGTTTGTGGGCGAAACCCGCTCTTGATAAACGATGTAAAGGAAACAGAATAATGAAACTACTTTGCGTAAAATGCGACGAGGCGATGAAGTTTAAGGACGCGGAGGGAGACTCCACCGACGGGAGCTCCGGTCTGGTTTTCGTGTGCAACAAGTGCGGCAACAGCTTCGCCATGTTGATAAACCAGATGGAGGCCCAGCTCGTAAAAAGCCTTGGCGTGCAGGTAGGAGGCAGAAAAGAGCCGGCACAACCTATGGAAATGATAAAAGAGGCGCTGGTGACGGGCGAAGCCCAAAAACCGGGCTCTGTCTCCTGGGACGGCGACGCCGAGGAAAGGCTTAAGAAGGTTCCCATGTTTGTCCGCCCCATGGTCAGAAAAGGGATAGAGCGGTACGCGGCGGACAACGGCCTGTCGAGAATCACGACCGACGTTATGGACAAGGCCAAGCAAAAAAGCGGAATGTAGGAACAGAATTCCGAAATAAGAATCCAGAATTCAGAAGGGAGGGGGATTCCTCCGGACTCCCGAGTTCCCACTCCCATCTCCCCCGTTGGTGTGGTAAATTGGGTGCGTGACCACACTAGAAGTCCTGAGCCATTACGGGAGAAAAATCAAAGAAAATCCCTCCACGTATCTTTTTGTCCCCATGGCGTCCGAGTGTTTGAAAGTTGGCAAGAACAAAATGGCCCTCGACTTGCTACAAAGGGGCCTGATGCGGCACCCGACGCTCGGGAGCGCTTTGACGCTGAAGGGCCGTGCTCTGGCCGCGCTGGGAAGGACCGGCGAGGCCAGGGAGATTCTTCTTAACGCGGCCGGAGCCAACCCGGAAAACGTGGCGGCCCGAAAACTTCTGGCGCGAATATACGACCAATCCGGCGACGTCGAAAAATTGGCGCAGATTAAAAACGAACTGACGCTTGTCTGGCCCGCCCATTTTGAGGGGGCGCCAAGGGCGGATTCCGCACCCCAAACCGCCGACCATTTGGAAAGCGCCGTTGTGGAGGAGGTCGTCGCGGAGGTTCAGGAAGAAGCCGCCGCATATGAAACCGCCCCAGCGGAGACAGAATTAGTCGCGGTAAAACACGAGGAGACAATTGAAACGCCTCTTGCAACGGCGGAAGAACAGGCGGCAGTTGTGGAATACGCTCCGCCGGTGAAAGAACAAGCGGTCGCGGCGGAGGACGCTTCGCCTGCGGAAGAGGCATTGCTTGAGGAAATTGTCGCCTTGGCCGAGGTGGAGGCAAAGGCGGAGTCGCCGCAACCTCAAATTGATCCTGCGGTAAAGACGCTTGAAAAATGGCTGGGAAACGCCACTAGAATGATGAAAGGGGGGCATGATGAAAAAAATAGTAATTCTTAACGGGCCGAACATTAACATGCTGGGCGTCCGCGAGAAAAAAGTCTACGGGGATTTGGACTACAAGACGCTTTGCAAAAACCTGCTGGCCGAGGCAAAAAAACTTAAGGCCCGGCTGGAGATTTTTCAATCCAACGGCGAGGGGGAGTTGGTCGACAAGATTCAATCCCTGCACGGAGCGGCCGACCACATAATAATAAACCCCGGCGCGTACACCCACACCAGCATAGCGATAAGGGACGCGCTTTCGGCGGTGGCCGTTCCCTTCATAGAGGTTCACATCTCCAATATTTTCGCCCGCGAGGAATTTAGAAAAAAATCGTTCATATCCGGCATTGCGTCCGGTGTCGTGGCCGGGTTTGGCGCGGAGGGCTATTTTATCGCGCTCCGGGCCGCGGCCGGCAAGGCGCGCGGTTAGACGGTGGGTAAAAAAACCGGCTCCGCGAAAACCAAGGGGAGGCTTCATAACCTTCGCCGGGGAATGGCAAAGGCGGGACTGGACGCGTTCGTGACGTTCAACCTCAAAAACATACGTTATCTCTCCGGCTTCTCCGGATCCAACGGGGCGGTGGTCGTAACCGAAAAGGACGCCGTGTTGTTCACGGATTTTAGGTATGCCTCGCAGGTCGAGGAAGAGGCGCCGGACATGACCAGCCATGTATGCGTCGGAGCGCTGACGGAGGACGTCGGGAAAAAACTCCAAAAGGTGCGGGGAAAGCGCGTCGGCTTTGAGGAAAAGCACGTGACCGTCGCCCTGATGGCCGAGTTGAAAAAACATTCCGGGTCTTTGCGATGGGTTCCGTCGTCAATAATCGAGGGACTGCGCTCAATTAAGGACGCCGGCGAAATCGGGCTTATCGTCCGAAATTTTGGCCTGCTTGAAAAGGCGTTTTCCAAAATCAGCGCCATTATTCGCCCCGGCAAGGAGGAGAGCGCGGTGGCCGCCGAGTTGGAGTACGCGCTAAAACTTTCCGGGGGGGAAAAACCGGCCTTTGACTTCATCGTGGCCTCCGGCGCAAGGTCCGCCCTTCCCCACGGCGTGGCGTCGCGAAAACTCATACGCCAGGGGGACATTGTGATACTCGACTGGGGCTGGGTCTTGGACGGATATCATTCCGACAACACCCGGACGCTTTTTGTCGGCAAACCAAAGCCAAAGCTTAGGGAAATATTCGAAATTGTGCTGGAGGCCAACATGCGCGCCATCGCACGCACGGCCCCCGGCGTTCCGTTGAAGGAGATTGACTCCGCCGCCCGGGACTACATATCAAAAATGGGATACGGAAAATATTTCGGGCACGGCACCGGGCACGGAGTTGGGCTGGACATTCACGAGGAGCCAAACGTCAGCCAGCGTTCCACGGCCACGGCCATTGAGGGAATGGTGTTTACAATCGAACCCGGCATTTACCTTCCCGGAATAGGTGGCGTGAGAATCGAGGACGTGGTCGCCGTCACGGCGTCCGGTTGCAAGCTCATTTCGGAGGGCGTCCCCAAAAAACTTGCCGTTATCGGCTAGTGTAGTGTCCCAGTAATATCTTTACGCTATGGTAGCGGCGGGCTTTTCGGCGACCATCCTCTAGTGGCAATAATACACGCTCTGACTTCGAGGGCGGAAGTATATGGTCGTTTACTGCGGCCTGCCTTGCGCCCGGCGGGCGCAACAACAGGTTGAATCCAGTTGCTACCAATTCGTGTTGGTGCATGCACCGCCTGCAAAGGAGATGCTGGGACATTACACTAGCCGCCTTTTATTAGCCCTTCCAAACCCTCGACCAGACGGTGGAGGTCCCTGGCCTGGGCCGAAAGCAATTCCGACGACGAGGACAAATCTTTGGACGACGACGCAAATCCTCCGGATAGCTCGTCTATTTTACGCATTAGCTCGCCAAGATTCGCGAGGCCTTCGACGGTTTTACCGGCAAGCACCCCGTTTTTTTCCATCTGCACCCTCACCAAGGCCGTCGTGGACGAGACGTTTTTCAGCGCGTCGGCGACTTGCTTGACAAGCTCCCTTCCATTGTTTGTATTGCGGACGGAATCCGTCATGAGTTGGGTCGTCTCCCGAGCCGCCGAGGAAATTCTGGCCGAAAGGTTGCGAACCTCCTCCGCCACAACCGCAAAACCTTTTCCATGCTCCCCGGCGCGAGCGGCCTCCACCGACGCGTAAAGCGCCAGAAGGTTTGTCTGAAAGGCAATCTCGTCTATGGTCTTTATTATTTTTGCGGTGTTTGCGGAACCATGTGCGATTGCGTCCATAGCCCCCACCATCTCGGCCGACGAATCAAGCCCCTCTTGCAAAAGCCGGGACGCCTCGCCCATACTCACTATGGACAGGGCGGCGGCCTCCGCGCTTTTTTTCGTGGACGCCGCCATCTCTTCGGTCGTTTTTAGGACGCCTTTTACCGCATCGTCCTGCTCCCCCGCAGTTTTTGCGAGGCCGTTGCTCGATTCAGAGACCGCGACGGACGTGGAGTTGACCACGGTGGAATTGGATTCCATCCCGGCTCCTATGGCCTCCATCTTACGCATCACAAACACCCTCAGCGTTTGGTCTAAAACCGCAATGAGCGCCAGCAATTCCACAAAAAATACGATGCTTTGATTTCGGGTGTCCTTTGCGGCATGGAGGTCGGCCTCTTTAAGGGACAGCGTCAGGCTCATCGCGCCCACCGCCGTGCCCGGCTCCCCTTGGTGGCATTTTGCGCAATTTACGCCGCCGCGAACGTTCGTGATTAGGAACGGAATGACTACCCTTAGCCTTCTTTCACCGCCGTCAGAGAACAACTTTTCGATCTGTTTTCCGGTCGCCAAAACTTTTGCGTCAATCTCGTCAACCGGCTGCTCCCCCTCCTCGCCGGGGCCAAACTGCTCGGTGATGGCCTTGCCGCGAAAAACCCTCAGCTCCCTTATGCCGGCGACGTTTATCCTAAAGTTGGCAAGCGCCGAACCGCGGACGTCGGCCACTCCGAGCTTGTCAAAAGTGCTTAGGGAGCTGTTTAAGGAGTTGGCTATCCCCTGGGCGTAGGAGCGCATTTTATTTAGGGACAGCTCGTCCTGTTTTCTGGACCGGAGATATATGTCGAACAACGACAGAACGATAAACATCCCCGCCAACATAAAGGCCACCTTTTGTCCGACTGAACGACGGCCAAACCAACCTAACATAAGAACACTTCCTTAATGGTCGTCCCGACCTTCCAGCAGTACATTTAGCTCCGCCACAAATTTGCGAAGCTCATCCGCCTGGTTGGAAAGAAGCTCGGAGGCCGAGGCCGACTCCTCGGAGTTTGTTGCGAGCCGCTGGGACAAAATGCTGATTTGATCCACCGCCGTCCTTACCTGCGCCACGCCCTCGGCGGTGCTGACGGTGTCCGAGGCCATTTTATCAATTTCCTTTGCCACCAATTCCGAGGCGTCGGCGATTTTTTGTAGCGCGACGGCGACCTTGTTTACAAGCTCCCTGCCAAGGTTCGTCTGGTTTAACGATTCCGTCATCAACGCCCCCGTTTCTTTAGAGGCCGCCGAGGCCCTGCCGGCGAGATTTCGGACCTCTTCGGCCACCACCGCGAAGCCCTTTCCGTGCTCGCCCGCGCGCGCCGCCTCGACGGAGGCGTTGAGCGCAAGCAGGTTTGTCTGAAACGCTATCTCGTCTATGGTATTGATGATTTTCGTCGTCTCAACGGAGCTTTTCGCTATGGCGTCAATTGCCGCCACCATCTCGCGCGAGGACGCAAGCCCGCCGTTAAGCATGGCGGACACCCGGCCCATTTCGCCGATGCATTTTTTTGCGTCCTGCGCGTTCTGCGCGGTTGTGCCGGATATCCCCTCGAGCGTGGCCGTCACCTGCTCCACCGCCGAGGCCTGCTCGGAGGCGGCGGTCGCGAGGTGCCCGCTGGTCTCGGCAACCTGCGCGGAAGTGTCGCTAACCACCGTTGACGAATTCTCAATCCCGCCGGAAATCGCCTTTAGAACCTTCGTCATAAGCTCCCGGATGACAAGCGTGAGCACCGTCAAAACCAGCAGAAGTTCCGCCAACAAAATTAAGGTTTGGTTTCGGGTGTTTACGGCGGCCTCCGCGTCGGCCGACTTCAGTGGCATTATCATGCTCATCGCGCCGTTTACGGTGCCCTCTTTCCCCTCGTGGCAGTCGGTGCAGTTTATTCCGCCGCGGTTAAGCGACACAAGAAACGGAACGATGGCGCGAAGTTTTCTTTCGCCCCCTTCGGAGAAGACTTTGTAGACGGGTTTGCCTTCCTCCAGAACTTTCCGCTCCAAATCGTCCGAGGGTTGCTCCCCCGGCTCCCCGTCGCCGAACTGGTCGGACACGGATTTGCTTCGAAAAACCCTAATGTCCTGAACCCCGACGGTCGTCGCCTTGATGAGGTTGAGAAAAAATCCGCGCTCGTTTATGAACCCCTTTTCCATCATGGTGTTCAACGAGCTTAGGACGGTGTAGGCGATGCCGTTTGCGTAGGACTTGGCCTTGTTTATCTCCTCCTCGTTCTGCTTTACGGACTGCCAATAGATGTTTCCTGCAGACATAGCGATGTAGACAAATCCTAGAATTAGCGCGACCTTAACCCCGATAGAACGATTTTTGAACCAGCCAACCATCTTGAACCACCCTCTAGCCAAGTAATACGGCAAAACCCATTGGTAGTTATATGCGGGGATTCATATGCTGTCAAGTTAAATCGCGGAACCAGATTCCCTATCCGTCGTCTGTAACCTTCGGGCGCGGTTTTTTGAACATTCTTTTGGAAACCGTCGCGAGGAACGCGAACGCCAGAAGATGCGCCCCAATTGAAAAGTAGACAAGGTACAAAACGGACTTGTCGTAAAGCAGACCAATTATGGCGTTTCCAAAAAAACTAAATATGCCGAAGCTGGCGTTGAAAAATCCAAACACCCGGCCCCTTGCCGACGACCGAATAAGGTTGGCTATCGCCGCCTTCATGACCGATTCCTGAACTCCCGTTCCGACGCCCCAAAGAAGCACGCCAACGAGCATCCCCGAAGGCCCTCCCATAAACGCAAACCACGAAAAGGAGGCCGCGCACGCCGCGCCCAAAATAACCGCCCATGTTCCAATCTTGTCGAACAGCCTGCCGAACAACAGGGCCGATGCGCCGCAGGCCGCCATTGCCAAGGAATAAAGGAGGGGAATATTGGCGTCCGACAGTATCGCGCGCTTTTTGGCGTGGTAGGCTATCAACGGAAAATCGGCATATCCCATCCCAAGGAACGACACCGCCAATATCAACGTCCACAGTCCTTTTCCAGCACCCCCCTCCCCTTTTTCGGCGTCTTCCCTCTCAAAGACTTCGGGGCGGGGGTATTTTTTACGCGCCACGGCAAGGACGCTCATGGCTACGAGCCCCGGAACGAACAAAAGCATGAAGGACGTTTCGTATCCGAAATGAAAGTAGAAAAATATCGAGATTAATATGGGCCCCGCCAGCGCCCCGACCATGTCGAAGGCCTCGTGGAGGCCGTAGCCGAAGCCGGTGCCCACATTTTTGGCCGCGTAGGAAATAATCGTGTCCCTTGCCGGGGCGCGGGTCGCCTTTCCCACCCTTTGCGTAAAGGTAAGCAATGCCACGGTTCTCCATTCCGAGGCGAACCCCATCAGCGGCACTGAAATTAGGTTTATCAGATATCCGACGGTCGCAATGCCCCAATAATTTCTTGTTTTATCCGAGATGAATCCCGAAAAAATCCGAAGCCCGTAGGCAAGCAGTTCGCCAAGACCGGCGACAAAGCTGACCGCGAACCCGGAGGCGCCTAGTATCGCCATATAAGGGCCGGTGATGCTCCTGGCCCCCTCGTATGCCACGTCCGCGAAAAGGCTGACAAGACCCATCAAGACCAGCAGGCCCATTGGAGACCCGGCACGAGGGCTCAAACTACCCTGGGAAAAGTTTACTGATTGCTCATTTGGGGTGGACAGAGGCGGCCTTTTGCTTGGCAAGAAAATCCTCTATGAAGCGCGTGCTGACGTCCCCTTTTGTGAACTCTTCGGAGTACATTATCTTTGAAAGAAGCGGCACGGTTGTTTTCATGCCGGAGAGGTGAAACTCGCCCAAGGCCCTTCGCATCCTGTGAATCGCCTCGTCGCGGGTGTGCGCGTGCACTATTATCTTGGCTATCATGGAGTCGTAATAGGACGGAATTTTATAGCCCTGGAATATCGCGCTGTCTATCCTAACCCCCGGCCCGCCCGGCAGGTGCAGTTCCTCTATCCGCCCGATGCTGGGGATGAATTTTTCCGGGTCCTCCGCGTTCACCCGGCACTCGATTGCGTGGCCGAATATTGAGACGTCCTCCTGTTTGAAGCTAAGCGGCAGTCCAAATGCGACCTTTATCTGCTCCTTGATGATGTCCACGTCGGTTATCATCTCCGTAACCGGATGCTCCACCTGCACCCTTGTGTTCATCTCCATAAAGTAAAAATTCTTTTTCGAGTCCAGCAAAAACTCGAACGTGCCGGCGGAATGGTATTGTATGTGACGCGCGAGGGACAGGGCGGCGATGGTCATTTTTTTTCTTATCTCAGGGTCGAGCGCGCCGGAAGGGGCCTCCTCTATCATTTTTTGGTGCCGTCTTTGGATGGAGCAGTCCCTCTCGAAAAGATGGACGATGTTTCCGTGTTTGTCCCCCAGCACCTGTATCTCAATGTGGCGCGGGGTGGTCACGTATTTTTCCATGTAAATCGTCTTGTCGCCAAACGCGGCCCCGGCCTCGGTCTGCACGAGCTTTAGGGAGTTTAATAGCTCCGACTCCTCGTGGACGATTCGCATACCCCTGCCGCCGCCTCCGGCGGAGGCCTTTAGTATCACCGGATATTCAATGCGTGCCGCTGAAGACAGGGCGGCCTCGTCGGACTCCACCGGCCCGTCGCTACCGGGCACAACCGGCACCCCGGCGGCCACGGCGGTCTCCCTCGCCACGCTTTTGTTTCCCATCAGGCGGATGCTTTCGGGGGAGGGGCCGATGAAGGTTATGTTGCACTCCCCGCAAACCTCGGCGAATCCGGCGTTTTCGGATAAAAATCCGTACCCCGGATGAACCGCATCGCAACTCGTAACCTCGGCGGCCGATATCAACGCCGGTATTCTTAGGTAGCTTTTCGAGGCCTCGCCCGGCCCGATGCAGACCGCCTGGTCCGCCATACGAACGGGCAGGGAGTTCGCGTCCGCCGTGGAATGGGCCGCCACGGTGCGGATGCCCATCTCCTTGCAGGCCCGAATAATGCGGAGGGCTATCTCCCCCCGGTTTGCTATCAGTATTTTTTTAAACATTTTCTTCCCCGGTATCCGCCCCAGACGGGCGCCATGTTCGAATTATTTCCCAGACCCAACAAGTTAAAAGGCCTGTCCCGCCCTTACACCGGCTCGACTTTGAACAATACCTCGCCGAATTCAACCGGCGCCCCGTTGTCCGGGATTATCTTTACTATTCTACCGCTCACGTCGCTTTCAATCTCGTTCATAAGCTTCATGGCCTCTATGATGCACAGGGTCTGCCCGGCGCTTATGACGTCCCCCTCTTTTACGAACGGGGCGGCGTCTTCCGACGGGGCGCGGTAGAACGTGCCGACCATCTGGCTTGTCACGTCGTGGTATTTTTTCTCGTCCACCTCGGCCTTTGGAGCCTCGGACGGAGCGTTCGACGGAGCCTGCGGGATCATGTGGTGCTGAACGGGGGCGTACCCCATTTGCATCTGTCCGACTTCGCCGTCCCCCTTGGAAATGCGTATTTTTTTCCCGTCCTCCTCGATTTCTATCTCCTTGATGCCGCTCTTTTCAACAATCTTGATTAGCTTCTTAACTTCTTCCAAATCCATTTCCACTCCTCCCCTTGTGCCGTCTCGAAGGGCGCATTATAAATCCCCGACGTCCCGCCATAGCCGGGCGTCGCCGCCCCGGCGATTGCAACCAAAACCCGCTAGACGCGCTCCAAATATTCCCCTGTGCGCGTGTCAATCTTTATCTTGTCGCCGACGTTTATAAACAACGGCACCTGAACGACCGCCCCCGTCTCTATTACAGCAGGTTTTCCGGTTGAACTGGCGGTGTCCCCCTTAAAGCCCGGTTCCGTCTCCTTTATCGCCATCTCTACGAAAAACGGCAGTTGCATTCCCGCCACCGCGCCGTTGTGGTACAATAACTTTACGATGCTGTTTTCCTGCAAAAAGTCCTTGTCGCTCCCAACCTGATCCTCGGTCAAGAAAGTCTGGTCGTAGGTCTGCGAGTCCATAAAATGGTACCCCGAGGCGTCGTGGTAAAGATACTGCATGTCCTTTTCCTCGGTGTCGGCCACCTCATAATCATTGCCTTCCCTTACGGTTCTTTCGAGAAGCTGTCCGGTTTTCAGGTTCTTTATCCTTGCCCTGACAAAAGCTCGTTTGTTACCGGGGCTGACGTGTTGTGCGGAAACAACAACGAAAAGGCTCCCCTCCGTCTCAATCTTCAAACCCGGCCTTAATGACGTAATATCCATGTTTCTGTCCAACTCCTTTTTTATAGATTGGGCGATATTTTACCCTGTTTTTGCAAAAAAACATCGCTTTTTTTATAAAAAAAGTGGTTTTTTTAAAAAATCACCTTTTCGGACTGGAAATGCCGTTTTTAAAGAAAAAACCGCGTTTTGAGCTGTTAACCGTCAAGAATCGCGCTTGCAAACTCCCTCGGGTCGAACGGTTTAATGTCGTCCGCCCCCTCCCCCACGCCGACATATTTGACGGGAATTCCCGTTTCGTTGACGATGCCTATGACGGCCCCACCTTTGGAGGTTCCGTCCAGCTTGGTTATAACCACGCCGGTAAGCCCTATGTTCGAGTTAAATTCGCGCACCTGGCTTATGGCGTTTTGACCAGTCGTGCCGTCCACCACCAGCAAAGTCTCGTGGGGCGCCCCCTCCACCTCGCGGGCGATGATTCGCCTGACCTTTTTCAACTCCTCCATAAGGTTGTATCGGGTGTGGAGCCTGCCCGCCGTGTCCACTATCACAAAGTCCGCACCCCGCGCCTTTGCCGCCTTCATCGCGTCGAACACCACGGCCGACGGATCCGACCCCTGCTGGTGCCGAACCATCTCGCACCCGCTTTTGGAGCACCATTGGGCCAACTGCTCTATGGCGGCGGCGCGGAACGTGTCCCCGGCGGCCACCAGCACTTTTTTCCCCTCGCCTGAAAGGCGCGCCGAAAGTTTTCCTATGGTGGTGGTTTTTCCCGCCCCGTTCACGCCGACCATTAGAATCACCGTCAGCGGCGCCGGCGGGTTCTCTGTTTTTTTAGGGGTTACAAGCGCCTCTATTTTCGTCCGTAGAAACGGGCGTATCCCGTCGGGAGAAACGACCTCTTTGGATTTGACTGCGGCCTTAAGTGAATTGACAAGGTCTTGGGCCGTCTTTAGGCCGACGTCGGACATAATCAGCGCGTCCTCCACGTCTCGCAACATGTCGGAATCGAGCGACATCCGCCCGGTGGTGATGCTTATGAGTTTTCCGGCGAGAAGTTCGGCCGTTTTTGCCAGCCCTTTTTTAAACCTGTTGAACATATCGCCGTCCGGCCCGTCCCCCGTCCGAAGCGTAAACCCGGACGAAGAACGAGGCTTTTTATTTATCCGGGCTGTTTGGTGAAAAACAAGGGTTTAAAGGGTAAGACCGCGGCGTTTTTTCGTTTCTTCCTGATAATGCCGCTGGTAAACAATTTCCCATTCCGAGCTACCTTCCCTAAGGTCGCGACCATACGAGCTTATGGTCTTTCGCACGGCCACGTCAATTTCGTCCTCGGTCCTTATCTCGTCGGTGAGGGACTTGACAATTTCCAGCCTTAACTTGTTCTCTTCGAGAAAGTATTCCACGCGGTCGTCGGCAAGTATGGCCTTTAAAATTACCTGGGAGAGATGGTTAATTTTTTCCCTTGAAAGTTTCACAGTATAAGCCCTCTCTCGCGCGCAAGTTTGCTTTTAACCATTTGAAACATCTTGCGGTAGTTTATGTTGTTTTCGTCCAGCACGCCCTCTTGTTCCGCAAGAATGGCCTTCACCTCGTCGTTGAGCTTGTCCTCTACGGAAAGATCCACGTTAATGGCGCCGTCAACCAAATCAATTATCTCGTCGTCCGTGCACTCAAACTCGATGGCCTTCGCGTTCTTCAGGTGGTCCACTATCTTCTTTGCGAGGTACCTAACAACCTCTTTCTTTACCTTCATCTTTCTTTCCCTCGCTCATTTGCGTTTGGTTAATGACGCAAAATATCAAAAAAAACATCCCCCCGCAAGAGGTTGTTTACAAAAGTTTCCTAGTTGCTAGGCGATAACACAGTCCCTTGACGGGTTAAGCGCAAGAAAATCAACGAGTCTCTCGCCATTTAGCCCCGCCGAAAGGATTTTTCGTGGCGAATTTTCATTCCCATGAAAATCGCTCCCGCCGGAAACGCCGAGCTTGAACCTTACGGCCCAGTCCAGACATTTTTTAACGTCCGACACCCCGTGCGAAGGGTGGAACGCCTCTATGCCGTTAAGCCCGCACTCCACCAACTCCGGAATAAGCAACGACGTATTGTTGGTGTAAGGATGCGCCAAAAAGGCGACCCCGCCGCATTGGTGGATAAGCTTGATTGCGTGGACGGGGGATAAATAATTAACCGCCTCGTACGCATCGGACGAATCGCCCAGGTAGCTGTTAAAAACGCGCTCTATGCTCTGGGCCAGCCCCTTTTTAACCATGAATCGGGCCAGGTTAAGCCTGTTGTAAGAGCCGGTTCCAAGATCCTCGGCAAGCTCGTCCTTGTCCAACAAAACCTTGCCGGCATTGTTAAGCTTGTCAACTATGTCCATCAGCCGCTTTGTCCTTCTGGCGGCAATTTTTGCCAAGATATCGCCCAATTCCGGCTCGTCCTTGTTTATGTAGTAGCCAAGCAGATGGACTTCCTTCCCGTCGTGCGTGGCGGTAAGCTCTATGCCGGGAATAAACGTAACTTTTGGATTTTGCGGGACAAGCGCGTGACCGGCCACAGTGTCGTGATCCGTAAGCGAAAAGGCCCTAAGCCCCTTGCCCGCCACAAGCTCGGCCAGCGCCGCCGGGGTGTGAAGGCCGTCCGAAAACGTGGAATGCAGGTGCAGGTCTGCAACTATCTCGGACATACATCCTCCTTACTGTCAACTTCCGGCGAACCGGTAAAAAACAACAATCAGAATTATAATACACTTGAGGCCGGGATTGTAAATGTTTTGCTTGTTGTTATAGAATGCCCGTTTATCCCGCGTTATTAACGGAACAACGAGGCTAGGAGGAACGCTTGCACGATTTTCAATATCTAAACGGCTCTTTGCATTGCGAGTCGGTATCGCTCGAAAAAATCGCCGAAAAAGAGGGGACGCCCTTCTACTGCTACAGCAGGCACACGCTCGCCCGGCACGTAAAGAGTTATTCCGACGCGTTTAAGGATATAAAAAACCTAATCTGTTTCGCGGTGAAGGCAAACTCCAACATCGGCGTCCTTCGGGAGCTTATAAAAGAAGGGGCCGGTTGCGACATCGTTTCAGGCGGCGAGCTTTTCCGCGCCCTTAAGGCCGGGTGCGACCCGCGCAAAATCGTCTATGCCGGCGTGGGCAAGACGGAGGAAGAGATTGAATACGCCCTAAAAAGCGAAATCCTTATGTTCAACGTGGAGTCCTCGCAGGAGCTTTTCGCCATAGACAAGGTCGCAAAGAGGCTCGACAAAAAGGCCGCCGTAGCCCTGCGCGTAAACCCGGACGTAGACCCGAAGACGCACCCATACATTTCCACGGGGCTGAAAAAAAATAAGTTCGGCATCTCCATAGACCTCGCTTTGGAGGAATACCGCCTCGCGGCACGGATGGACAACATAGAAATAGTCGGCGTACACCAGCACATCGGAAGCCAGATAACCCAGATAAGCCCCTTTGTGGACGCGGTGGAACGCCTGCTCCCCTTCGTGGAAAAACTTAGGGAAATAAACATCCATATTAAATACATAGACGTCGGCGGCGGACTTGGCATCACCTACAAGGACGAGTCCCCACCCCTTCCCGCGGAGTTGGCTAAGGAAATCGTCCCCCTGCTGAAAAAGACCGACTGCACGATCGTCTTCGAGCCGGGCCGGGTAATCGTCGGCAACGCCGGGATTTTGGTCTCGAAGGTTCTCTACGCGAAAAAGAACGAGGGGAAGACCTTCTACGTGGTGGACGCGGCGATGAACGACCTTGTCCGCCCCTCGCTCTACCAGGCGCACATGTCCATACAGCCCATAAGCCACGCCTCGTTGGAAAGGGGCAAGGTGGAGGCCGACGTCGTGGGGCCGATTTGCGAAAGCGGCGATTTTTTGGCGAAGGACCGCGTTTTGCCGGAGTTCAAACAGGGGGAGATGATGGCGGTGATGGGCGCGGGGGCGTACGGATTCACCATGTCGTCCAACTACAACTCCCGCAGAAGGGTCGCCGAAATACTCGTAACAGGCGACACGTACAAGGTCGTCCGCGCACGCGAGACGTGGGAAGACCTCGTGCGCGGCGAGACCATGGCGGACTGATGGCAAAAGAAATCAGCTTTGAGAAATGGCAGGGGTTGGGCAACGATTTCGTCCTGATTGACGGAAGGGACGGCAAGTTCAAGCCGACCGAAAAAGTCATAAGACTTTTGGCCGACAGGCGGTACGGCGTTGGGTGCGACCAGCTGATGATTGCGCGAAAGTCGTCCAAGGCGGATTTTAAGATGGATCTGTACAACGCGGACGGCTCCCGCGCCGAGATGTGCGGAAACGGAATACGTTGCTTCGCCCGATTCCTAGTCGGAAAAAAAATAACCTCCAAGAAAAAACTAAACGTCGAGACGATGGCGGGAATCATAAAGACCTCCATCCTTCCCGGCGCGATGGTAGAGGTGGACATGGGGGAGCCGGTGCTCAACGGCCCCGACGTTCCCGTAAATCTAGAAGGCACCGTCGTGAGCAGAAAAATATCCACGGAGAGGGGCGAGTTCAACATCACCGCAGTCTCGATGGGAAACCCGCACGTGGTCATATTTACGGATAAGCTGGAAGGGGTGGATTTGGACAGGCTCGGCCCGTTCCTTGAGACCCATCCGCTCTTCCCAAGAAAAATTAACGTGCACTTTGCAAGGGTGGATGACAAAAAAACCATAACCGCTAGGCACTGGGAGCGCGGCTCCGGGCCGACGCTTGCCTGCGGAACGGGCGCGTGCGCCACCGCCGTCGCCTCGGCGCTGAACAACCTCACCGGCCGGGCCGTTACGGTTAAACAACGCGGCGGCGCCTTGAAAATCCGATGGGACAAGGCCGACAACCGGGTGTACATGACCGGCCCCGCCGAGATGGCCTTCGCCGGAAAAATAAGGGTCTAGTGTAGTGTCCCAGCATCTCCTTTACAGGCGGTGTATGCACCAACACGAATTGGTAGCAACGGGATTCATCCTGTTTCTGCGCCCGCAGTGAATGGTTGAGACTTTAAAAGGTGAATCAGAGCGAGCAGTAAACATTTATTTTCTTGTGCGCTCCAAGTCAGAGCGTGCATCACCGCTACTTTGATGAAGGT
>JACQEX010000040.1 GCA_016200345.1 Nitrospinota bacterium | reverse complement strand
CGCCGCCAAATCCGCCTTGGAGCGATACGGCCCCTTGTAGCAATGTAGCGCGTGCAAAAGGCCGACGGTGAACGCGCTGGACGAACCAAGCCCCGTTCCGCGCGATGGGATGTCGGCCACGGACGTAATCTCCACCCCGCCACCGATTTTAAGTTTTTCCAGCGCGGCTCGCACAAGGCGGTGCTTTACGTCGCCGACGCGCTCCACCTCCTCGGTTTGGGAATAGCTGACCCTTATGCCGTTGTCGAACTTTTTGTTGACCGACACAAAGACGTATTTTGTAATCGCCATGCTTACCACGGCCCCGCCGTAAAGGCGGTAATGCACCGGCAGGTCGCTCCCGCCGCCGAGAAAGCTGACGCGCAACGGGGTTCTGCAAACTATCATGTTATTTTTCCTCCACAGCCCGCGCCAAGGAAACCTTTGGCGACCGACAAATTATATCGCGCAATACAGTAATTACCAGCGCGATATCAATTCCACCGCCTCCGCGAGGGAGGGGCGCTCAAAATCCGGCTTTACCTGCCATTTGCCGTCGCGCCCGCCGTGGCCGGTGCCGACCAAAATTGACTTAACCCCCGCCCTTTGCGCCGTCATCACGTCCGTTGTGGAATCCCCCATCATCCACGAGTTTGGAAAGTCTATGTTAAGCTCGGTTTTTGCGCGTTCCAGCAGACCCGTTTTTGGCTTGCGGCACTCGCAGTCAATTTTCAACTCCGGCCTCTCGCCGGGAAAACCCTTGTCCGGGTGGTGCGGACAGTAATAAATCGCGTCCAGATAGGCGCCGTCCGCCCCCAAAAGTGACTCTAGCCGGTTGTGTATTTTTTTCAGCCCCCGTTCGTCGCATTCGCCGCGCGCCACCACCGGCTGGTTTGTGACGAGAACCGTGCGGTATTTGCCGGCGTTTAGTTTCGCCAGCGCGGGGCCGACACCCGGCAGAAGAACCAATTCGTCCGGGGTTTTTATATGGCTTCTTTCCTCCACCAGCGTTCCGTCGCGGTCAATAAAAATGGCAGGCACGGGATTTTTAAGCGAGCGTTGCGCCACCTTGCCGTAAAGGAGGTCGCGCCCCACCTTTTCAAGCCGCTCCGGGGTGCCAGCGTCCTTGACGTATTCCGGGCTTCTATATCCCTTTAAAAACATCCCCTGTTCCAACATAAGAGGAAAAAGATGTTTGGCGAAATCGGGCTTTTGGGGGACGTTTTTAAGCCTCGCAAGGCTTGCGCGCTCGACTATGTAAATAGCGGCGTTGACCAAGTTCGGCAAATCCGCGCCCGCAGGATGCGGATAGGGGTGGATTTTTAAAATTTTGTCCGAGTCGTCCGCCTCGACCAAATCGGAGTCGAACGGATGGTCGTTGGGATGCAAAAACAGCGTGGCGTCCGGCGAGAATTTTTCGTGGTAATCCGTCATCCGTTCTATGTCGAAATCGAAAATGGTGTCGGCGTAAAGAACCAAAAAACGCGGATGTAGGCCGTCCAGCGCCTGCAAAACGGCGCCGCCCGTCCCCGCGGGGGCCTTCTCGGCGACGGTGCGCAGGCTCAAACCCCATTTGGAGCCGTTCCCGCAATAGTCGTCAATCTTTCCGGCATCAAACCCGGTTAAAAGAACCACGTCGCGGATTCCCGCCCTTGAGACGTGTTCCAACAGGTAGTCAATCATCGGCCTGCCGTTAATCTCCACCAGCGGCTTCGGCATATTTCCCGCCGATCGCAGGCGCGTGCCCATGCCGCCGGCCAGAACGACGGCCTGGATTTTGTCAGGCGCCAGCAGTCACCTCCGAAACGGTGCGGCGCACCACCTCGAGCGACGTGGACGGCGTGCGCCATCCGAGGTCGGCGAGTTTTTTCACCGAATATCGAAATTTGGGCACGTCTCCCACCCATCCCCTGTCGCCGCCGGTGTATCGAACGGCGGCCTTGGATTTTACGCCGTCCAACACCGCCTTGGCGATTTCCGCCACCGTGGCCCCGCCGTCCTCCGGGCCGATGTTGTATAGGTTGACCCTCTCTTTGGATTTGTCCCTTATGAACAACATCGCCTCGATGAGGTCGGACGTGTGGAGATACGGTTTTTGTTGAGTGCCGTCCCCCAGCACCTCAAGCTCGTGTGGATTTATTTTTAGTTTATTTAAAAAATCAAAAATAATCCCGTGCGTCAGGCGCGGGCCGAGGACGTTCGGAAATCGGTAAATAAACGCCCTTTTAAGGTACGACTCCACGGCCGACGAAATGAGCCCCTCCGCGGCGAGCTTCATCGCCCCGTAGTTCGAGATGGGCAACAACGGCCCGGTGCTCTCTTTTAACAGCTCCGGGTTCTCCCCGTAAACGGCGGAGGTGGAGGCGAAGGCCATGTTCGGTATCGCCAGCTCGCGCATTAGCAATAGGGTGTTGAACGTGGTCATAAGCGTGTCGCGGAGGTCCACCCTCGGATCGCTCACACCCGCCGGGATGTCGGAGTTCGCGGCCATGTGCCACGCCTCCGCTATGGCTTTGCCGCGCAGTGCCGGTGCCAATTTGCCCATGACGGATGATTCGACGGAGAGGTCAATCTCGAAAAATTTGAAGTTCGGGCTTCGCCTCGCGGACGCCAGGTTTTTTTCGGTTCCCCGGCAAAAATTGTCCACGCCGAAAACCTCGCGCCCCTTCGCCAGAAAATTATCCGCCAGCTGGCTTCCGATGAAGCCCGCGACGCCCGTGATTAGTATCGCGCCTTTGTGGCCTTGTTTCATTTGAGACTTTATGAGGGTTGACGAAGGCAGGGCGCAAGGCAGGCCGCAGTAAACGACCCTATACTTCCGCCCTCGAAGTCAGAGCGTGTATTATTGCCACAAGAGGATGGTCGCCGAAAAGCCCGCCGCTACCATAGCGTAATTATTTTACTTGGACACTACTCTAGTGGTCTCAAGTTTGGCGGCTTTAACGCAGTTCCGTCGAGTTTCCGGGGGCGGTTCTCACTAAAAATTTGGTGAGCTTTGACAGTTTGCGGGCCAGCCATATTTTTGCGCCCAGCGGGAGAATCAGCGAAAGGAGGCGTTTAAAGGGCCTTCGCTTCAAATCGCCCCGCGCGCATTTGGACGGGTCGGGCCAGTTGACCGCCTTGATGCTTCCGTCAAAGTGGTCGCCGCCCACCGGTAGAGGGAAGAAACCCTCCTTCGCCAGTAACGATATGTCCCCTTTGTCGTGGCGCAATTGGGGAAGCGGGCGCGACGATTTTCGCACAAAGGCGCAGACGTTGTATCCGTACTCGATGAAGTTGCCGTTTTTTACGTCGAAGCCGTTCAGCAATAACACGTACATCAACTGGCCCAAATTCCAGCCCACCGACACGTGGCCCGCGCAGACCGTGACCTCCGGCGGCGGCACGAACACAAGCAACAGCCCGTCCTCGCGCAGAACGCGACGGACATGGGCAAGGGCGCTTGCCACGTTCGGGCAGTGCTCCAAGACGTGGCTTAAAATAACGGCGTCGAACGAGGCCTGCGGAAACGGCATGTTCTCGACGTCGCACTCCGCGTATTCTATTCCGTACTTGTCGCGCAGTTCCCCAATGTCCCGCACGTAGGAGCCAATGCTGACCCCGGTGCACGTGACCTTCTTCCCCTGTTTTGCCAGGTGCACGGCAAGCTCTCCCCGTCCCGCGCCGACGTCGAGAATCGAGGTCACGTTTTCCAGCGGAGCCGCCCGCAACAGGTCGAATATGTCGCGCATCCTGTCGTCCAAAACCCCGCCGTAATTTTCCGCCATAACCGCTACAGCAACGTCCATGTTGACGGGATTAGGTCTTTCATGAATTGGTCGTAATCGGGAACCAGCGATTTGTCCGCAAGCCAGGCACGCGGCGCGACGACAATTTTTTCCGGGTTGGGATTCAGCCACGCGCCCCACCAGCTAAAGGTGCTGTTGGCGATTATGTTGTGTTTGCAAAGGGACATTAAGCGCATGTCATTAAAACTTTCGGCGCCATTATTGTGGTCAATAAATTGGCATGGGAATTCAATCGCAAGGCTCCTCCTCGACCATTCGATGTCGTCTGAAAAAACTAAAAAAACGGGCCGTTCTATTTTTTCGGAGACGTACCTGACCGCGGACCGATAATAATCAAGGGAACAGAGTCCGTGGGCCGCGTTGGTCTCCGGATTGGTCGCATAGTCTCCCCGTCGAATATGCAAACTAACGCTTGTCGAGCCGACAATTTTGTCGGCAAGCCCGGCGTTTTGTCCGGACATGGGGGGCTTGAACGTAAAATCCCCCCTTATGACGTCGGCGACATCGGCGAAATATTTCTCGGACAGCCAATATCCGACAATGTAGCAGTTGTCCGGGGCATCCTTCAATCCTGGCCAATATTGGGGGTGCGGTTCCACAACCCGTCCGTCGCGTCCGCTTTTTGCGAGGCCAGCGCGCGAAAGAATTTTTCTAAGCCTGTTGGCGGGCCTCCAGCCTAGCACTTTGCGCATGTCGGATCCCGTGGCGATCCCCGCGGGGCAGTCAAAAACCCTGTGCAACTCAAACCCCTGGTGGAGGCGATAGCCGGAATACGCGGAAACGTCCAGCTTCAACTGCTCGCGGTGTGAAAGCGACAAGGCCCTCCCAGCCGAATATTGGAACATCTGGTTGCCCAAACCGCCAAGAAGATGTGAAATAATCAACGGGCTCCCAGGCATGCCGTGGCGTTGGGAGACACAATACTAATCCTAACCATCCCCCCATCTTAACCGAAATTGACAATAGAGGTAAATTCCACGAAGGCGGGGAGAGCCTCATTTTGAATTAATGAATTTTCCGGCAAGATCGGCCATGACGGCGTTCACCACGGTTTCCGCGAACGCCTCCGGACTGAACCTTCCGGCGTTTTCGCTTTCCAAATATTTTGCGATGCGCTCGCGATACGCCTGATGTTCCCCCTCCGTCATCGAAACCATGAATTTATAAAGTTCCTGATGATTGTTAAATTTCTTGCGGTCTATGAAGCAGTCCTCCGGAATATAATCCGCCACGTTTGACGCGCCCCAATAAATTGGGACGCAACCGGAGGAGAAGCTGTCAAATATTTTTTCCGTAATGTACCCCGGAAGATCACGTACGTTTTCATAACAGACGCTAAAGCGATATTTCTTTAACGTCTCAAACTTGTTGTCCACCGTGCCGCGATACGATGGAAAATAAACCTTCCCTTTTCTTTTTGGCAGATGTCGCCGAATCTTTTTAAGCAACACCCCTAGTTTACCGTCCCGCGCCCGGGGTTCGTCCCAGCCGTATCCGTAGAGGTCGAAGTCCGGCGGCGCGTTTCTTTCGAACCAACGAATCGTCTTAACCCGTTCCGAGTACAAATCAAGAGGGGTGGCGCGACTGAAACTTTTGTTGCTCGAAATCAAACAGCAGAGCTTGTTGCGCTCGCGCCATCTTGGGGTGTCGTTTACGGCAAACCTAAAGGGAGGATGAAATTTAAGAAAATGGCCGCCGTCCGCCAGATCGTCCCTCCATGTAAAAACGCGGCGGTATTTGGCAAGCATTTCCATGTCGCCGTTCGCCTCGTGAATCTGCGGCGTTTCCCATAAAAATAGATATCGGGGGGCGTCGCCGGTTGAATTTAGGCCGGCGTCAAAGTGCAATTCAAACGCCAACGGCCCTTTGGCGACGTCCGCCGTGTCCAGCCGCACGCCGCTTTTTAGAAATGCGTCCCTTAAAGCGATGTACGGGTCGTACAAGTTGTCCCGGACGTCCGGCGAGAAACAATTGTTCTCTTTTGCCCAAGAGGCGACCAAAGATGCGTTTAAGCGTTGCATTCGCAAAATACCAGCGCCACCACGATGTCGGAGTCCGCGAGGATGCAAATGGCCGGTTTTTCCCCGGGAAAGACGGGATTAATGCCGGACTCCATTCTCGGCAAATTTTCCGTAAAACTTTCGGGGATTGAAAAAAATAACCGGCGGAACGAATTAGTTTTTTTCATGCCGAACATCAGCAATCTCTTAAGCACGAGGCGCGAGGCGTTCGGGAAGCGTCCATGGCGGCAATGGTATCGGAGAATGAGAAACCTGTCAACGATTCAGGGACGACAAGACCCTTAACCCGGCGCGGGTTAAAAACCCCGGCTAGCCGATCTTGGAATTTGCCGCGAACTGAAGGTCGAACACCTTCTTGTAGGCCCCGTCCAGCACCATCAGGGCATTGTGGGTTCCCACCTCCACGATTTTTCCTTTTTCCATTACAAGTATCACCTGCGCGTGGAGTATGGTGGAAAGCCTGTGCGCTATCACGAACGACGTCCTGTTTTCGATGAGGTTGTTTAGCGCCTTTTGAACCTCAATCTCCGACTCCGTGTCCAAGGCCGAAGTCGCCTCGTCCAATATTAGAACGGCCGGATTTTTTAATAACGCGCGCGCTATCGAAATCCTCTGTTTCTGGCCTCCGCTAAGCCTCGCGCCGCGCTCCCCTATTATTGTCTGGTACCCGTCGGGAAAGCCCATGATGAAATTGTGGGCGTAGGCCGCCTTTGCGGCCGCCTCCACCTCCTCCTTTTTCACGTTGCTTCTTCCGTAGGCGATGTTGTTCCATATCGTGTCGTTAAACAAAAAAACGTCCTGCGTGACAATGCCGATCTGCGCCCTCAGCGACTCCAAAGTGACGGTGCGTATGTCCACGCCGTCAAATAAAACCCTCCCCTTCAGCGGATCGTAGAAACGAGGTATCAAATCAACCATGGTGGTCTTCCCCGCGCCGCTCATCCCCACTATGGCCGTGATGGTGCCGGCCTTGGAGGTGAAGTTAATTCCGCGCAGAACCGGCTCGTTTCCGTAGGCAAAAACGACGTCCTCGAACGCCACCTCGCGGACGACGGGCCCGATGTTCACGGTGTCCTTTTGGTCGGCCACGTCGGGTTTTTGGTCTAACACCTCAAAAATGCGCGTTGCGGCGGCCATCGCCTGTTGAATCTTGGTCCACACCCGCGCAAGTTTTGAAATGGGAGGGAACAGCATAAAAAGTGCCGTCAGAAACGAGAAAAAGCTCCCCATGGTGGTGCGCCCCTCCACCACCTGCCAACCGCCGTAGTAAATTATCGCGGCGATGGCCAACGCCCCTATGAACTCAAGGAGCGGCGAACTCAACTCGTTAATCTTCACTGTTTTTACCGTGATGTTAAAAATTCTTTCGTTCTCCCCCTTGAATTTTTCGGTCTCGTACGCCTCCATCCCGAACGCCTTCACCACCCTGACGCCAGAAAACGCCTCGCTCATCAACGATATAAGGTCGGCCGCCCGCTCCTGGGCCCCGAATGTTATTTTTTTTATTTTTGACCCGAGCCGGCCTATAAACAACGCGGAAAAAGGAAGCACAAGCAGGGCGAAAACCGACAGCGTAGGATCGCGATATATAAGAACCCCCACGAGGGTTACGACGGTAAGTCCCTCCCGAAACGTGTCGTAAATCACCACGGATATCGACTCCTGAACCAAGTTGGTGTCGCTAAAAATTCTTGATATCAGCCTGCCGGTCGTGTGCTGTTGAAAAAACCTGAGGGAAAGCCCCTGTGTGTGCCCGTACATTTCGTTTTTTAGGTCGCGGACGGTCTGCATTCCTATTCTCTGCATGGTTATGGACGAAAAATATCTTCCGGCGCCCCTCAATATATAGATTGCGACCAATATCCCGGGAAGGATGGTCAACATTCGCGCGTCCTTTTTTATGAAGACGTTGTCCATCAATGGCTGAATGAGAAATGCCGCCCCTCCGGACGTTGAGGAGACAATCACCATCGTCAGGGACGCGAAAAGAAACTCCCCGCGGTACGGACGCAGATATTTCAGCAAACGCCGATAATCGTCGTACATTCCCTTAAAGGTGCTCTTATTCTTCACTTTGGTGTCCATGCGTCGAACAGTAAACCCCATTCCTCCCGGACAGTCAACATTAGGGGCCGCGCCCGACGGGGGAAAGCCTTTTTTCGCCTTTAACTTTTAAATCGCGACCCAATGGAACCCGAAACAGGCGACGACCGCCGGCGGGCCTGAAATTTTTTGAAAGAAAACTTCCTAATCCCCCCGCCTTTATCGCCTTAAAAAAGTGAAAATGCACAAGGCGTACGGCCGACCGCCGATCTCTTCGAGCGCGGGTTTGGGATCGGAGGTCTCGATTATGGCTCCTCCGTCCCCCATGTAGGCTATTTCTTTCAACTCAAGCCCGTGCGACAAAGCGAGTTCCGCCAGCCTGCGCGGGTCGAATATACGGTGCGCGTTAAATTCCACGCGCTCAATCCCCGCAGGGACTGAAAGATAAAACAGGCCGCCCCGACGGACAATTTTCGCCATGTTTAAAAGCCCCGTCCTATAACCGTCCGGATCAACCGGATCCCCGTAACGGCCGAGCCCGAAATGCTCCAAGGAGTGCAGGCAGGAGAGCGAGTCGCAATAATCATGGAACGAGTTCAAGGGATTCGTCATGTCGGCCCTTCTAAACGTTATCCCCGGCACCTTGGAGGAAAGGGGGCGGATGTCGAAAACCTCCACTTCTCGAAAGGAGGCCACGTGCGCCACAAAACCGTCAATGCGCGACCCCACGTCCACGTGCTTTTTGGGGCCGGCGGCAAAGATTTTTCTGGCGACGTGCAGATCCTGCCAGAAATACTCGTCGTCGGTCGCCCCCGCCTGCTCGCGCCAATCGTAAAGGCAGGGGTAAAAAGCCATTTTCCCCTCGTACCCGCTTCTAAAGTGAAGCCAGCCGGCCACGAACCTGGGAACCCCTTTTAGGGAGCGAACAAACCGCCTGTAATCAAACCCGAACTGAATCGCCAAAAGCCAGTAAATTCGATTAAGAAATTTTTTCATTTTTTATCGGACTTTAAAGGGCTGGTCATTTCCGCAGGACCAAAGAACGACGTTAAAACTGGATCTAGTTAAACGTACCCCTTGTAAAAATGTGCCGTTTTTTTCCGCCAGTCCTGCCGGTTTGCGCTTAATCATCAAACTCCGGAGCCTCCAACCCAATTATTCATGCAATCTAAGCGCATTCTAATACCTTTTTAATAAATCCCCAAAGAGCTTTCGGCCTTTGCGCCCCGTCCGACGTTTTTATTTGGAAAGTCGCCGTGGTATTATCACCAATGTAGGCCATTTAAAAACGATGAAAACAATTTGAAGGCGGGGGCTTTGACATAGAAATTCTAATTGTTGTTCCGCGATATGCCGGAATAGGCTCCTACTACCCGTGGCCGGTTGGATTGGCGCACATATACGCGCACCTTAAAAAAGAGGGTTTTTCCGTCACGTGCCTTAATCTTTGCCACGAGCCGAACGGGAACGTCAGGGAGTCGCTTGAAAGGGCGTTTGCCAAAAGGCGGCTTGACGTCGTCTGCTCCGGCGGAATGTCCGTGTCATGGAAGCGAGTGGAGGAGGTTTTCGCCACCGCAAAGGCCGTGAGTCCCGGCGTTACAACGGTGGCCGGCGGCCCGATTGTCACGGCGGATCCAGAAACAGCTTTAAGACACCTTACGGTTGATTATGGCGTCGCCGGCGAGGGGGAGCACACTATTGTCGAGTTATTGACGACGATTCAAAAGAATGGACCGCTTGAAGGGGTGAAGGGGGTGGCCTTTTTAGAGCCGGACGGGAAATTCGTTTTTACCGGAACTCGGAAAGAGATAGGCGACCTTGACTCGCTGTCAACGCCTGAATACGAGGCGTTTGGTTTTAGGCAATGGATGGGGACGCTGAAGTACGCCGGGGAGAACACCCTGTTGGAAACATGGGACGAATTGCGGTATGCCGAGGTGGTCGGCTCGCGCTCGTGTCCTTTTTCTTGCACGTTTTGTTACCACCCTCTGGGCAAGATATATAGAAAACGCAGTTTGGACCATGTTTTCAAAGAGGTCGATTACCTGGTGAACGTCTTCGGCGTGAACGCGATTCAATTTACCGACGAGCTGTTCTCCGCCACGAACAAGCAAATGCTTGATTTTGCCGAGCGCATAAGACCCTACAAGATTAAATGGATGTGCCAGTTTCGGGTGAGCAGAATTCAACGGGACGTGTTGGAAAAACTTGTCGAGGCCGGGCTTTTTTACGCGGGCATGGGAATCGAGAGCATGAACGACGCGGTGCTGAAAAGCATGAAGAAAAAAACAACCAGGGCGGAAATAGTTTTTGCGCTTGACACCGCGCGCAAGGCCGGGCTCTTCTTTTCCGGCAACATCATTCTTGGCGACCCGGCCGACACGATTGAGACAATGAACGACTCCATTAAATGGTGGCGGGACAACCCGCAATTCCACGTTAGCATGGGGTTGATTCTGGCCGTTCCAGACGCGCCCGTCTATAGATTTGCGCTTAAGGAAGGGTTGATTAAAGACGCATGGGAGCACGCCAGCAACGGATTCCCCTTGGTTAACCTGACGAAATTATCCAATCGCGAATACTATAATTTGGCGCTTAAGATTCAATATTGGAACCTTATGCTCACCAGGGCCACCCCGGGGACGTTGATTGGCTCTAAAAAACTTGACGAGCGTTATAACGGCAAAAGTTTTTATCAGTTGGAGATGCGCTGTCCGTTTTGCGCCTGCGAGCAAAAATACAAGAAATTTAAGGCCAATGACAATCCGAACGTCCTGATTATCTGCGTCAAATGCTTTGCCAGTTTCAAGATACCCCAGAAAACGGCGTTTTATGACGATTACTCCGCATTCCGAACCTACAGGCACGTGTTTTCGAGTTTACGAAAGAGGTACATCCAGAGGTTTAAATTTGGCCGGACAAATTTTGCCGGCCTAAAGAAATTTTTTAAGTCTCTTCTGCCGTCCGGCAAAAGACGAACCCAGGGGGAGCGCGTCTTTCCTTAATATTGGGAATTTCCGCTTTGCTCCGACAAAATTCCAACAAATTTCCAGAATTTGATTGATTTCATCGGCGCATGTGCGTTACCATTAACCGCTTAGCCACGGTGCGAAATAAAATTTAGCGTGGCCGACAAGCCTTGGTAATCAACGACTTAAGAAGTTTTTATTTGTGAAAAAAAATGATGGAACTTAATTTTTCCAAAAGGGGCGACGCGCTAATCGGTCAGGAAATGTTTCGTCTCTTAGACCTTTCAAAAAAAATAGAACTTGAGGGAAAAAAAATATATCACCTCGAACTCGGCGACCCCAAAAACTACCGGTTTGAACTAGGAGACCCCAAATACTACCGAGGGGCGAAAAACTATCCGCCCGGCCGGGTGATAAATAAAACAATCGTGTCGCTGTTAAATTCCGACGTAGGTTACGCGTCCTCCGGCGGGCTTACCGCGCTAAGGCAGAAGCTGTCGGAATACCTTTCCAAGAAATTCGGCAAGGGCGTTGGCGCGGAAAATGTCGTCATTAGCACTGCGAACATGCTGATTTTCCAAATTTTGGACATCGTGTGCGAAAAGAGCGACGCGGTGGCGGTGTTTACCCCGGCGTTCCCCTCGTACATAGCGACCTGCGGTTACGTGGGCGTCTCCATGGTTAAGGTTCCGCTTAGCGCGGAGAACGGTTTTAATTTAACAAAGAGAGACATTGACAAGGCTTTTTCATCAAATCCAAAATTGATTTTCGTTAATTCCGGCAACAATCCGACCGGAGCCGTTTACGACGAGGAAGTTCTTCGTTATCTGTTGGAGCGGGCAAAAAAACGCGACTGCTGGATCATAAGCGACGAGACTTACGGGATGTTGAGCTACGACAAAAAATATTTCAGCATGGCCAATTTGGACTACGAAAAACTCGTCGTGATTTCCTCCTTCTCCAAAGTCTTTAACATCCCCGGTTTTCGCATCGGTTATGCAATAGCGGATCCAAGGGTGGCGAGAAAGATATCGCTTTCAACGTCCACGTTGTACTCGTGCCTGCCATTGTTCACCCAAGAGGGGGTGCTGGAGGGAATCCCGGTCATGGACGCATTTGCGGAAGACAGGATGAAATATTATAAAAAACTATGCAAACAGTGCACGGATATTTTATCGCGCTCAAAATACATTTCTTGCACGAAACCAGTTTCCGCCTTTTACCTGTTTATCGACATAAGGAAGCTCGGAATTGACGACAAGCTGTTTTGCTCCAACCTGCTCGAGGAATATAGGACGGTGGTGACGCCGGGCGCAAGTTTCGGCTGGAAAGGCTTCATAAGGGCGTCTTTCTGCGGCGCGGTTGACGACGTAAAAAAAGGGTTAAAGCAAATCGTTTCATACGCGGATTTTTTGGGGCGCAATTTGAGGAAAAAAAGTCCCCCGGTTAAAAAGAGTCGCACTAAAGGAGAATAAAGGTGATTGCTTCCGATTACATAGCCGAATTTTTGGTCTCGAAGGGAATTAAGGACGTGTTTTGTCTTGAAGGCGCCGCTTGCGCCGGTCTCGTGGTCGCCGTGGCCAGAAACAAAAACCTGAATTATTTCTGCCCACTGCACGAGCAGACCGGTTCGTTCGCGCTCGACGGCTACGTAAAGGCGACAAGAAAATTATCCGTCATGATCGCCACATCGGGACCGGGAGGGCAAAATGTTCTCAACGGCGTGGCCGCCTCCTACTACGACTCTATTCCGGCCATATACCTGACCGGACAGATTAATTCGAGGTTTATCAAACCTACAAACGACATACGCCAGCACGGGTTTCAGGAGAACGACATCGTGTCCATGGCGAAACCGGTCACCAAGTACGCCTGCATAGTGAAGGACGCGAAGAATCTTAGGTTCGAGCTGGAAAAGGCCTATCATTTGGCCGTCAGCGGACGCCCCGGCCCGGTGTTGCTGGACGTCCCGATGGACGTGCAAAAGGCCGACGTAAACCCCGCGACCCTGCGCCCGTACATTCCCCCGAGCGTCGGGAACAGCCCGGACAGGCTCGACGAAAGTTTTAGGACATTGCTTGAATGGTTAAAAAAATCCGAGCGACCGATCATTCTTGTCGGGGGCGGGGTGTGGATTGCCGACACGGTGGAGCAGACCCGCAAACTAATCGGGAGACTTGGGACGCCGTTCTGCGAGACTTGGAACATGCTTGATTTCTGCGACAACAACGACCCGCTTTACGGCGGCAGGGTGGGCACCTACGGCGGCGACGGAAGAAACTTTGCGATTCAAAATTCCGACCTGCTCGTGGCCATAGGCTCCCGCGTGTCCGGAAGAATAACCGGCGGGATGATGGACACGTTCGCAAGGGGCGCAAAAAAGGTGATCGTGGACATAGACAACGAGGAGCTAAACTACCAGCAGGTGCGGGGGGATTTGAACATAAGCGCGGACGCCGGTGTTTTCGTGTCCGAGTTTCTTAAATTTATCGAGAAGGACGGCTTCAAGAAAGATTATTCCGCCTGGGTTAAAAAGGTTTTTGGCTGGAAAACAAAATACAAGGTGTTCAGGGAGGAGTATCTAAAGGACGAGGGACGCGTCAACCCGTACGTTTTCGTCAAGGCGCTGTCCGATGAGATGAAGGACGGCGACCTGCTGGTTCACGAGGCGGGCGGAAACTGCGTGGTGACCTCGCAAACTTTCGAGGCTAAAAACAACCAGCGGGTTTTTACAAACAACGGGAACTCGTCGCTGGGGTATTCCTTCCCGGCGGCCATCGGCGCGTGCGTGGCCACAAAAAAGCCGGTTATATGCATAACCGGCGACGGAGGCCTTAACTTTAACATCCAAGAATTTCAGACCCTCAGGCACTACAAGCTTCCCGTGAAAGTTTTTATTTTTAACAACCAGTGCTACGGAATAACCAAGGCGTTTCGCGACACAAATTTCAAATCAGAGTACGCCGGGGTGGACGCGGAACACGGCGTAAGCAACCCCGATTTCATCAAGGTGGCCGAGGCGTACGGATTAAAGGCCGTGTCCATAAAAAACCACGCCGAATTAAGACAAAAGATCAGACATGTGCTCGAATTAAACGAGCCGGTTGTGTGCGACGTCAACATGGCCGGTTTTTACGACTACAACCCCAAACTCGGCTGGGGAACCCCCATCGAAGACCAGTTCCCATTCCTCCCAAGGGACGAGTTTAGGGACAACATGATTATCGAGCCCGTCCCCGGATGGGAAAACCCAAAATATCCGGGATGATTTTTCAAGGGATGTTTGAAGCAGGGCGACGAATCTCAGGAGACCATTCGTGAACGTATTATTAATCAATCCGCCGACCTCCGACAACATTTCAAACAAGGAGTTCATGCTTCCGCCGAGCATTCTCTACCTTGCCGGATCGCTAAAAGCCGCCGGACACTCGACAAGCATTTTGGACTTGAACGTTCACAAACCGTGGCTTAAGGAGGCGGACGAGCAACATAGTTATTGCCTCGGTCTTATCGAGAAGGAGATGTCGCGGTGCGCGCCCGGGCTGGTCGGGATAGGCTGTTGCTTCTCGGGGCACTTTCCGCTGGTCTGGAGCTACACGAAGTCGATGAAGACCAAATTTCCAAATATTCCAATCGCCATCGGCGGCATACACCCGACCCTGTTTTACAACGACATCCTGACCAACTGTCCCTCGATTGACTACGTCGGGCTCGGAGAGGGTGAAAAAACAATCGTCGCCCTTGCGGACGCTCTTGAAAAAAATCCAAGCCAGGCCGCTACGATTCCAGGGCTGGCCTTTCGGCACGAAGGAAAAGCGGTCTCCAACGAGCGAGGCACCTACATAGAAAACCTCGACGAAATCCCGTTCCCGGCATACGATCTGGTGAACTTCAAGGATTATTTTCACGACACCTCCGGATGGTGGAATCCTCGCGGACTGCCCATTAACGCGACGGTGCCGATTTTGTCCAGCCGAAGCTGTCCGTTTTTATGCAACTTCTGTTCGATGTTCAAGGTAATGGGTCGCGGGTGGAGATACCGGTCGGTGGATCACGTCCTGAAGGAAATAGAATATTTCTACCACGTTCACAACCACAGGCACTTTTCGTTTATAGACGACAACCTTACGCTAAAGAAGTCCCACATTCTGGAGCTATGCAACCAAATCGTTAAGCGGAACCTCGTATTCCAGTTCGAGACCCCGAACGGAATCGCCACCTCGACCCTTGACGAGGAAGTGATGGACGCGCTTGTGGAGGCGGGGATGACAAGGGTTTCGCTGGCGATTGAAAGCGGCTCGGACGAGATTCGCAACAAAATTATGAAAAAACACCTGCCGCGACAAAAAATTTACAACGCGGTAAATCTGACAAAAAAACACAAAAAACTTTATGTCAGGGCGTTCTTCATAATCGGGATGCCGGAGGAGACCAAGGAGACTCTGACCGAGACCTACGACATGATAAAGGATTTGGACGTCGACCAGCCCATAGTTTTCAACGTCATGCCTTTTCCTGGCACGGCGCTGTTCGACCAGTGCTTTAGGGACGGGCTGTTGCTTAATCACATCGAAAAATCCTCCATTTGGAAGATGGACACCTTTTATCTCGCGGGGAACAAGAACTTCTTTATCAAACCGTATAAAATGACCATGGAGGAGTTGCTTGAATTCAGGGAAAAAATGGACGCCTACATAGAGCCGATGACCAAAAGAAAACGCACCGAAAGAAAGATGTCCCACTATGCCGATTAATCTTACCTCCACCCGGCCCGACAGAATAGGTTCCGGGGAGTCCGACCGGTGAAAAAACTTTTTAGCATCCTCGCCGAGGACGCGGGGGAAATCGTCAACAAAATCGACTTCTCCGAAATTGGGGGGAAAACCGTTTTAATCACAGGCGCCTCGGGTCTGATAGGGGTATATTTTTTGGCAAGCCTAAAACAAGCCTCGAAGGCGTTAAAGTTCAAGGTGGTCGCCGTCATGCAAAGCCCGCCCGTCGACGTGCTTAAGGAGCTTTTGGATTTCGACGGGGCGGAATTTTTGTGCGGAGACCTGACGGACCGCCGGTTTTGCGAAAATCTGCCCAACGCGGACTTCGTAATACACGCGGCTGGCTACGGTCAACCGGGTCGATTTATGCAAAACCCCGTGAAGGTGCTTAAGCTGAACACCGCCGTAACCTTCTCGTTGCTCGACAAACTCAACGCCGACGGGAAATTCCTGTTTGTCAGTAGCGGCCACGTTTACAGCGGTCTTACGAAACTCCCTTTTAAGGAATCCGACATCGGAATTTCCAACACCACCCACCCGAGGTCGTGCTACATAGAGGGGAAACGGTGCGGGGAGGCGATTTGCAACGCATATCGCTCCCGGGGGGTGAAGGCGAAATCGGCCAGGCTCTCGTTCACATACGGGCCGGGCGCAAGGAGGGGGGACACCAGGGTTCTTTACGCGTTCATAGAGAAGGGGTTGAAAGGCGGCATAGATTTGCTTGACGGCGGCGAGGCCAACAGAACCTATTGCTATGTGGCGGATGCGGTCGAGATAATGTGGAAAATTCTTTTTTTGGGAAACGAACCGATATACAATGTCGGAGGCCGGTCCCAGATTACGGTCGGCGAACTGGCTATAAAAATAGGAAAAAAAATGGGCGTTCCGGTGGTTTTTCCAAAAAATCCGAAGGGGCTTGCCGGGGCCGACGAGGAGGCCAAGCTGGACATGACCAAGGTGGCGCTGGAATTTGGCAAAACCGATTATATTTCTCTCGACGAGGGTCTTGCAAGGACCATTGAGTGGCAAAAAGAGCTTTACAAGGCGTCGTAGGGGAACTGGAAACACCAAATGAATATGAACGATAAAATATGCGCCGCCGGGCACAGGGGAAGGGTCGGCGGCTCAATTCGCGAAATTGCCCAAAAGTGGAGCTTGGGGTAGGTTAATAAATCAACATTCAATTAAAATTGGTGGCGTGGACTTATGTTTTGGAAATTGCAGGAAGATATTTTGGATCAGGACGACATTGGTTATCTGGTTGATTTTATAAAAACAACAAAGCGGTTCACGCAGTTTACGAAAGTTAGGGAATTTGAAGAAGTCTGGTCAAAATGGCAGGGGTGCAAATACAGCGTATACGTTAATTCCGGAAGCTCGGCCAATTTAATATTGATCAGCGCCATGAAGGAATTATACGGCTGGCGCGACAACGACGAGGTCATCGTACCCACCGTCACGTGGGTGACCAATATTTCGCCCGTAATGCAGATGGGATTGAAACCCGTCTTTGTCGACATAAACCCGCTGAACTTTTCATTTGATTTCGACCAACTAAAGGAGAGAATAACCGACCGCACAAAGGCCATATTCGTGACCCATTTGTTGGGGTTCCCATCCGGGATAGAAGGCATTAAAAAGGCCGTGGCCGAAAGGGACATTAAAATACTGGAGGATTGTTGCGAATCGCACGGCGCCCATATTGACGGCGTCAAAATCGGCAATTTCGGCGTCGGAAGCACCTTCAGCTTCTATTGGGGGCACCACATGACCACGGTGGAGGGGGGGATGATTTGCACCGAGCGGGAAGATTTGTACAACCTTTGCGTGCTTAAAAGGTCGCACGGACTGGCGCGGGAACTGCCGCAAAAACATCACGACGCCTACAGAAAACAATATCCGGACATTGACTTTAACTTTCTATTCCTAACGGACGGGTTCAATTTTAGGAACACCGAGCTACACGCCGCGCTGGGAATAACCCAGATAACCAAGCTGGACGGGTACATTAAAATTCGCAATAAAAATTTTTCCGACTTCTTGCGCATTTGCGACAAGTATGACGACGTCCTCGACATTTTACAGCCGCCGGAGGGAATGTCCTCGTTCTCGCTCCCGTTTATTTTTAAAAGCAAGGAAATGAAGAGGCGGTTTCAGGCGGAGCTTGCCGGAAATCGAATTGAATCCAGGCCGATAATAAGCGGCAACCTGTTAAATCAGCCGTTTTTAAGGGCTTATAAAAACACCTGCAAGGCCACAAGCGCGGAGCTTGTAGACAAAAACGGCTTTTACATCGGCAATAATCAATTTGTAAATTCGGAAAAACTTGACGCGCTGGAAGACATTATGAAGAAGTTTTTCGGCCGCTAGGATTGTCTTTATTCTTTAAAATGACCGCCCGGGCAAAAATAGAGAAAAGCCTTTACGACCAAATATTGGAATCAATGCCCATAATCTGCGTTGATTTGGTGATTATGCAAGGCGGCAAAGCATTGCTGGTGAAGCGAAAAAAATCCCCGGCGCTGAATCAATGGTGGTTTCCAGGGGGGAGAATTTTCAAGGGAGAAACCATTCAAGACTCCGCGATTAGAAAGGCGACGGAGGAATTGGGATTGCACTGCGGATTTGCGCGGATTTTGGGGATTGAAGAGACATATTTTGCAAAAGAACACGACATGAAATTTGACGTCCATACAATTAATGTCGTCGTGGAATTGGAGGCAAAAATCGGGATGGAAATCATTCTTGACGACGACCATTCGGACCACATGTGGACAGACCATATTTCTGAAGTTTTTCATCCATCCGTTCAAAACACTCTCAAAAAAATGGGACTTAATATGAATGGCATGAAAAGGATGGAGAATGGAATCAAACCCAAATTGGACAACGCATAATCTTGACGCGGCGACGAACGCCCCCGTACTGAGTTCTTGACTATACCGATCCGGGACACATATCATTCCACTTATGGAACAGACGCGATGAAGTTCGACAAAAAGTCGGTCAAAAAAATCCTCGTTCTTCGATACCGCTCGATAGGCGATTTGGTGTTGTGCAACCCGGCGCTCGAGACGATACGGGCCACGTTCCCGGGCGCAAGGATTGATTTCGTGGTGGACGAGGCCTTTGAAAGTCTTTTCTACAAAAATCCGAACATTGACCGCTCCATCCCTTTCAGCCGTGGGTCGAAGGGGGAGGGAAAAATAAAATCACTTTTGCGGGAACTGCGCTTCATACTTAGAATCCGCGCGGAAAAATACGACATGGTCGTTGATTTGCACTGCGGACCGCGTAGCGCCATGCTTGCGTGGCTCTCCGGGGCAAGATACAGGCTCGGCTATCCGTTCAGGTTCCGGAACCGCCTTTTCTACAACATCCACTCCCCGTTCGACGACGGAAAAACAAGGCCCAACGATTCGCACTCCGTGAACAACATGGTGAAAATCCTAAGCCCGCTTGACCCGGCGGAACCGGTCGAGAAAAATCTGTTTCTAACCTGCCGCGACGAGGACAGGAAATTCGCCAGTGATTTTCTGGCCCGAAACGGCGTTTTGCCGGGGGAGACGGTAATGGTCATCCACCCCGGCGCGTCGCCGGACATTCGCCGCCTTCCGGTGGAAAAAATGGGGGAGGTTCTCCGCTGGCTCTGTAACGAGACAATAATTAAAACCGTGCTAGCCGGGACGGAGGCGGAAAGGGACTTCATAAAACAGATGCAGGAAATCGCCGGAAGGGAGAGGCCGGTGGCGATTGGGTTCACGCTGGGGCAGTTCGCGGCCCTGCTGGAGGCGGGAGACATGTTTATGGGAAACGACAGCGGCCCTGTGCACATGGCGGCGGCCCTGAAAAAACCCGTGGTCGTTTTTTTCGGCCCCGGAGACCCGGAGGTTTGGGCACCGTGGGGAACCGACGCCGTGGTGCTACGCACCGCGCGGATGGAGTGCATGCCCTGTTCGCAATACAAGGTGCAATGCCCTTACGGAGGGAACCATTGCATGAACCGCATACCGGTGGAGGATATTAAAAACGCCGTGACCTCGCTCATGGCGAAAATCCCCAAATTAAACTAATCCCCCTCCTGTTTCAAGGTTCTTCGGCTCCCGAAAAACGCGTCCAAGGCGGAGATAAAAAGCGCATATAAAAAATACGCCCTTAAATACCACCCGGACAGGAACAAGGGGGGCGCGGAGGCGTTTATCGCCGTAAGCGAGGCGTACAGGGAGCTGATGAGGGGCACCCCAAAAAAAGTCGTCGTAAAAAAACCGGCGCCGAAAAAAGCTACGCACCATGACCTCTCGTTCGTAAAAATTAGGTTGAGCAGGGACAAAATCTGGGCGCCGGACTACCACCTCTTCCAAAGGCCCAAAGTCGCCGTGGGAAACAAACGGTGCGAGACCTGCGGGGGAACGGGCAAACTGTTGGACACGCCGGGCGCCAAAATCGTTTGCGCCGAATGCAAAGGAACCGGCCTCAAGACCAAGATCACGAACATCTGAGACAGTCAACCACAGAGGCACAGAGACACGGAGAGGAAGAACGGGTTTGGCACCCCCTCCCCGACCCTCCCCCGTCAAGGGGGAGGGGAAAAGGAAACTGCACCACACTCTCTGTGCCTCCGTGTCTCTGTGTTTAGTCTAACCTTTTGGCGGTTTGCTATTTTCGGCGGGCGTGGGGATGGGCGGCGTCGTAGACCTTCATCAGATGTTCCATCCCCAGATGGGTGTATTTTTCCGTGGTGGCCAAAGATGCGTGCCCCAGCAACTCCTGTATCACTCGCAGGTCGGCCCCGCCGTTTAGCATATGCGTGGCAAACGTGTGGCGAAGAGTGTGCGGCGAAACCCCGGCGGAGACCCCGGCCTTGCGCGCGAACTTCACCACCACGTTGTAAATCGCCCGCACGCCAAGCCTCCCTTTTTTAGAGGGAAACATATGGGGCGAAAAGCCGCCAGGCTCCGAAAGATGACCCGTCAGAGCCTCGAACGCCTTTTTGCCGACGGGCACCACGCGCTCCTTCGCCCCTTTTCCCATAACCCGCACCGTGCGGGACTTTTCGTCAAAGTCGTCCCTATCCAGCCCGTGCAGTTCGCTTATGCGAATCCCGCACCCGTAAAAAAGCTCCAGTATCGCGCGGTTCCGTTTTTGTTCCGGGGCCGGGGACTCCACAAGCGCCTTGGCCTCGTCCACGTCCAAAACGCGCGGCCTCAGCTTCGGTTTTTTTGGCGTGGCGACCATGAGGGCCGGATTTTTTGTCAAAAACCCCTCGCGGACCTGGAATTTAAAAAAACTTCTCAACGCGCAGATTTTGCGCTCGATTGTGGCCGGGGCGCTTTTTTGCCTGTGAAGTTCCGCCGCAAACCCTCGAATCATCGCCGTTGAAAGAGCCGGGTCGTCCGGGCTTGCAACGCCCCTGGCAAGCGCATACGCCGCAAACTGCCCCAGGTCGCCCTCGTAGTTTTTAACCGTGTGGGGGGAGTAGTTTTTCCCGACCTGGAGGTGGCTTAAAAAAAAACTAATCGCCTTTTTCATCAGTCGGTTCCGGAAATTTTTAAGGCGCACCCGGACGGTTTTGTGACCTTCACCGCCACGTCCCTGCCGTGCAAGACGTCCTCCAACGCCTCCCTCAAATCGTGCCGACGCACCCTTCTGTGAGTCTGCCAGCAGTCGTCAATCCGACCGGCGTAGCGAACGACCCCCGCGCCGTCCAATAGAAAAACCTCCGGCAGGGTTTTTACGCCGTACGCGCCGGCCGCCGCACCCTTTTCGTCGCGGAGATAGACAAATCCGGCCCCCTTGCCGACGGCCCTCTTTTTCATCTCGTCAAGCGAGTCCTCGGGATGGGCCGACTGGTCGTCCGGATTTATGCGAATTACGGCCACGCCTTTTGGGGCGTATGCGGACTGCATTTTGTCCAGCCTCTCCTCGTAGGCAATCGAGTAGGGGCAGTGGTTGCAGGTAAAAACGACTATTATCGCCTTTTGTGCGCCGACAAACTCGGCAAGGGAGACGTTTTTGCCGGAAACTCCGGGGAGGTCAAATCCCGGCGCCTTGCGCCCGACAAACAAATTTACAAGCATTATTAACACCCCTTAATTGACAAACAAACACCCACCCACCCGGCTAATCCTAGCATACCCCGCCCCCCATTGGCTTAAGGCGCATTGGGTTTGACATTCGGCGAAATTAGGTTAAAATTACCGTTTTACTTTTGTATGCGTCCGCCCGGAAGGCCCGGCGCATGGTTGTTAATTTAACGGAGGAGTAATTTTGAGAAAGCATAAATCGCCAGTAAAGGCATCGAAACAGGACGTCAAACGCCACGCGAGAAACGTCAGCGCAAAACACGCCGTGGCCACCATCACGAAAAAGGCCCTCGCGACCATCGCGTCAGGCGACAAGGCGAACGCGGCGAAATCCCTTAAGGACGCGCAGGAGACCATTGACTCCGTCTGCTCCAAGGGGATATTGCACCGAAACACCGCGGCCCGCAAAATTTCGCGCATAGCAAAAAAAGTCGCCGCGCTGGCCTAAACGACCCCTTTTTTTTACCGTCGCTAAAATCATGCGGCTGGAAATCAACGGGGCCTTCGTGGAGCTTGCCATAGGCGACATAACCGACGAGACATCGGACGCGATAGTAAACGCCGCCAACTCCGCCCTCGCGGGCGGTAGTGGCGTGGACGGCGCCATCCACCGAGCGGGCGGCCCCCAAATAATGGAAGAGTGCCGAAAAATCGGCGGCTGTCCCACAGGAACCGCCGTCATCACCACCGGCGGCCGACTAAAGGCAAAATATGTGATCCACACCGTCGGGCCGATTTACGAGGACGGACTCCAAAACGAACCGAAACTCCTTGCCAACGCATACAAAAGCAGTATGGCCTTGGCGATTAAACACGAATTGAAAAGCGTCTCTTTCCCATCCATCAGCACCGGGGCGTACGGATACCCGTTGCAAGAGGCGGCGGACGTCGCCCTAAAAACCGTGGCGGAATTTTTACTCTCGCACGGACGCCCGAACAACGTGCGATTCGTCCTATTTTCGCAGACGGCCTTCGACGCGTACAAATCAGCCCTCGAAAAACTTAAAACATCCTAACCACGAAAAACACGAAAATACACGAAAGAGGGAAGCGTTGCCCTGCTGACGCAGGGAATACGTAAAACTCCCCCCGCGACGGCGGCCCAATTTTCTATCCAGTTACCATTTCGTGCTTTTTCGTGGTGAGTTTTTGCCCGTTTTTTTTCGCGCCCTTCGCGACTTCGCGTGAGCCCTCTTAATTATTAGGCGGTTGTGTTTATTCCATTAATTTTCGGATGTGGGCCGATGCGGTGGCGCCGAGCGTCTCCAAGTTGTAACCCCCCTCCAAGAACGAGACGATTTTCCCGCCGCAAATCTCGTCGGCGCATTCCGCCAAAAGGCGCGTCATCTCCTCGAACCCCTTGTCCGTAACCTCCATGCAACCTATGGGGTCTTCCGCGTGCGCGTCGAAGCCCGCCGATATCAGCAAAATGTCCGGCGCGAACTTCTTGACGCGCGGCACGACGCCTTCTTTGAACTGGCGCAGATAAACCGCGTCGCCGCTGTTGGCGTAAAGCGGGTAGTTGACCGTGAACCCTATCCCCGCTCCGGCGCCCGTTTCGTCGGCGTGTCCTGTGCCGGGATAAATGGCGTTGCCGTGCATCGAAATGTAAAGCACCGTAGGGTCATCATAAAACGCCTGTTGGGTGCCGTTTCCGTGGTGGACGTCCCAATCCACAATCGCCACCCTTTTCGCCCCCAGGGAAAGCACGTGCTTGGCCGCAATCGCCACGTTGTTGAAAAGGCAAAAGCCCATGGCCTTGTCCCGTTCCGCATGGTGTCCCGGCGGCCTGACGGCGCAGAAGGCGCGTTTTGTCTTCCCGGCCCAAACAGCCTCCACGGCGGCTATACCAGCCCCGACGGCGCTCACGGCTGACTCGTAACTTTTTACGGAAATGGGGGTGTCGCCGTCCAATGCCATGTTTCCGGAGAGGCAGGCCTCCCTGATGTCGGAGATGTGGAGCAGATCGTGCACGGCCTCGATTTGCTCCACCGTCGCATCGGGCGGCTCGACCCATTTTTCACGCGGGATGATTTTTTCGACCTCGCTCGTTATGGCCGCGAGCCTTGCCGGGCATTCCGGGTGGTCGCCCGTATGGTGCTGTAGATACAACGGCGAATAATAAAACAAAACCCCCATCGGCGGATTATAACCCATTATTTGAAAAAGTTCGGCTCACGCGAAGGCGCGAAAACGCGAAGGAATAAGAAAGAAGGTTTTTCAACCCCACCTTAATCCTCCCCTTTGTAAGGGGAGGAAGGAAAGGGCGGAACAAAATTAACCCTTTTTTTCTACCCCGTCAGGGGGGGGATGGAAAAACCACGTTCTCTCCCTTTCTTTCTTCGCGCCTTCGCGTGAGAATTATTTTTAGGAGAGTTTGGAGGCGAGGAGTTTGTTGACAAGGCCCGGGTTGGCCTTCCCCTTGGTGGCCTTCATCACCTCGCCCACGAAAAAGCCGATGAGCTTCGTTTTCCCCGCCTTGTAGCCGGCCACCTGTTCGGGGTTCGCCGCCAGAATAGCGTCTATCTGTTTTTCTATCTCGGACTCGTCGGAAATCTGCAACAGCCCCTTTTCCTTGACGATAGCCGCCGGATTTTTCCCGGTCGCCTCCATTTCGGCGAAAACGTCCTTTGCGATTTTGCCGGAAATCGCCCCGTCCTTCATCATCTTTACAAGCTCCGCCAGCATCTCCGGCGTCACGGGCGAGGCCCCTATCTCCAGGTTGCGCTCCTTTAACACGCGCAGAACCTCGGTCATAATCCAGTTGGAGGCCGTCTTGGGGTCGGCCCCGAGCGCGGCGGTTTTCTCGAAATACGCCGCCAGCGCCTTGTCTGCCGTCAGCACCTCCGCGTCGTACGCGGGGATGGAATATTCCGCGACGAACCGAATCTGTTTGGCGTTTGGAAGTTCGGGCAGGCTTTTTACCGTCTCCGCGACCCATTCCCGCGAGACGAGCAGGGGAACCAAGTCCGGCTCCGGGAAATATCGGTAGTCGTGCGCCTCCTCCTTGCTTCGCATGGCGGCGGTCACGCCCCGATTTGCGTCCCAAAGCCTCGTCTCCTGCAAAACCCGCCCGCCGTCGTCTAGTATTTCGGTCTGGCGTTCGATTTCGTAGTCAATCGCCTTTTGCATGTTTTTGAATGAGTTCATGTTTTTAACCTCGGCCTTAACGCCGAATTTTTCCTGCCCCACCGGGCGGATGGAGACGTTGGCGTCCACGCGCATGGAGCCCTCCTCCATGTTGCAATCGCTAACCTCGAGGTACTCCAAAATGGACTTCAGCTTGTCCATGTAGGCCTTCGCCTCTGCTGAGGAGCGCATGTCCGCCTCGCTGACGATTTCGATTAGCGGAACCCCCGCGCGGTTAAGGTCCACAAAGCTGTGGTTCGGGTCGCCCAGGTTTTCCCCGTGGATTAGCTTTCCGGCGTCCTCCTCCATGTGGATTCTGTGTATGCGGAGCGTTTTTGCGACGCCGTCCACGACCACGTCAATTTTTCCGTTCGTCGCTATCGGCTGGTCGAACATTGATATCTGGTAGCCTTTCGGCAGGTCGGGGTAGAAGTAATTTTTCCTAGCCCAGCGCGACGTCTCGGCGACCTCGCAGTCGGTGGCGACGGCGGCCTTAATCGCCTTGGCGACGACGTCCTTGTTCAGCACCGGCAGAACCCCCGGCATCCCGACGCATATGGGGCATGTGTTGGAGTTCGGCTCGGAGCCGAATTTTGTGGAGCACCCGCAAAAGATTTTGGACGCGGTGTTCAGCTGGACGTGGACCTCGAGGCCGATTTCGGGTTCGTACTTCATGCGTTGTATTAAAGCTTGTCGGCGACCCGGAATCAAGCCCCGAAGATTGTCACCCGCCCCCACCTGCCAAAGCAAGGCGGAGGAACGTCGCGCAAGGCTACATATATTTGTGCGCGGACTGGATGTCGTCAAACACCGGGAACAGGGCGTTTAAGCTGGTTATAAGGACTGGTTCCCTGGCCGCGCCCTCTTTTAAGACCACGCAGAATTTGCCGTCCATGGCAACCACCGTCCTGTTCATGGCGACCAATAATGCCAGACCTATCGAGTCAATTACTGTGACCCCTGACAAATCGAAAATGTACTTTGACCCGTGGGACGTGGCGTTCTTTTTAAACTCTTTGTGCAAAATCCGCTGGCTCTCGAAATTTAATTTGCCGTCCACCGAGAATACGCTTACGCCGCCCTCAACGCTTACCTTGATTTTCATGGTTCCACGCTCTCCAGCAAACCAAACCCCGCAACCCGCCGGAAAGCAATAGAAGACCGGCGCACCCTCGCCACATTGCCAAAATTGTAACCCCAAAGTTAAATTATTGCAATAATCCGATGGGGGGGGATAAAGGGGGGGTAGAAACTATTTTTCCGCGTCCCGTTTCCGAACAAAAAATGCAAAAGCCCTCTTTCCAACATCCCCGGCTTGGCGCGAGAACGCAGGAAGGGATTGGCGCTTCGCGCCAAGGTACAGGCTAAAGCCCGTACCTACCCAAGGCATTACCTACAACGGCGCGGTGTTAGGCGGTGATTTCCTTTAGGGCGTTGTTCGGGCGGACTATGTGCGTGTTCGCCTTTATGTCGTCCAAAGACGCGCCAAGCGCAAGCGCCAGCAACTGCGGATAATGCAGTATCGGCAAATTGAGCTTCTCGCCAATCATCCCCTCTATCTCCGGCTGATACGAATCCATGTTCAGGTGGCACAACGGACACGGGGTGACTATGCAGTCGGCCCCCGCCTTTATCGCGCCGACAATCGCGTTGCCGGAAAGCTGGAGAGAGTTGGATTTGTTCGCCATCAAAATCGGAAACCCGCAACATTTCTGTTTTTCCGGGTAGTCCACCGCAGTGCCGCCGACCGCCGAAATTAATTTTTCCAAATAATCCGGCTTGTCCGCAACTTTGACGTCGGACGACTCGTGCGGCCTTAAGACATAACAGCCGTAAAACGGAGCCACCTTGAGGCCGGAGAGTTTTCGCGTCACGCGCAACTTCAGGTTATCCAGGCCGTATTCGTCGTTCACGATCTGGTAGAAGTGTTTGACTTTCACCTTGCCGGCATAAACCCTGCCGGTGTCCGCCTTTAACTGCGCGTTCACTTTTTCTTTGTACTTCGGGTTGTTGTCCATTTTTGTCTGGGCCGTCCGCATGACGCCCTGGCACGTGCCGCAGATTGTCATGATGTCCAGCCCCTGCTCCTCGGCGAGCGAGAAGGTCCTTGCGTTGAGGGTGTCGGCCAAAAAGTGGTTGTCGTCGTCCATCACCCCGGCGCCGCAACAGGAGGCGTCCTTCATCTCGTTCAGTTGAATCCCGAGCCTGTCCGCCGAGAAAATCGTCGCGTTCATCAGCTCGCGCCCCGCGCCCTTTGCGACGCAACCCGTGAAAAGAGCGTACCTCATTTCTCACCCTCCTTGCGGTATTCGTCGAATCTGCGGAACATTTTCCGCACCTCTCCGATTTTGTCAATAATGTGCGGAATCATCGGCGGATTCTTTCCGCGCATAATCATCCTTATCCCGACCGGCAAAAGACTAAGCATTCCGCCGAGGCTTAGCCCCACCGACCTGAGCGGCAGATAGTTTTCGTTCAGCATTCCGCCGCCCCCCTTACCCTTGAATCCGCCTATGGACTCGCGGAAGCCGAGAACGTGGCGCGCGCCGTTGTTGTTCGTGAAGCCGCTGTTGACCGCCTCCTGCCTCAGCTCAATAATCCGCTCAAGCGGCTTGGCCTCGGTCGGGCACCGCGTGGAGCACTCCGCGCAATGGGTGCAGTCCCACATTCCGTTCACCTGGCTTAAAAAGTCGAGCCTGGCCTCCTTCTCCGAGTCGCGCGTGTCGAACACGAAGCGTTGAGCCTTTGCGAGCGAGGCGGGCCCGAGGAACATCTTGTCCACGTTCAGCACGTTGCAGTCGCTGTAGCAAGAGCCGCACATGATGCAGGTGGAGGCGGCGTCTATCTTCAACTGGTCGTGGTGGCTTTGCAGTCGTTCGCGGTCGAATTTTTTGGTCTCGTCCGGCACGAGCCAGGGCTTTACCCTCTCAAGCGACTCCCAAAACGGCTCCAAGTCCACGATTAAATCCCTTATCACCGGCAGGTTGCCAAGAGGCTCTATCGTCACCTCTCCGTCCACAATCACGTCCGCCGCCTGCGTTTTACAGGCAAGCCTCGCGTGTCCGTTCACCCTAACCGCGCACGAGCCGCAGATGGCCGAACGGCACGACATTCGGAACGAGAACGTGCCGTCCTGCTCCCATTTGATTATGTTTAGGCAGTCGAGCAATGTCGCCCCTTTCGGAACCACAACGGTGAATTCCTGCAGATGCGCCTTTGCGTCAACTTCCGAGTTATACCTGGATACGAAAAATTTTGCGCCCATTAGTATTTTCTCTCTTCAGGCTGGTATTTGGTTATAGACACAGGCTTGTATTTTAGCCGTACTGCGCCGTCGCCGATTCTGTGCGCCAGCGTGTGCCTTAGGAAATTTACGTCGTCGCGCTTGGGGTAGTCCACCCTCGCGTGTCCGCCCCTGCTCTCTTTTCGGGCCATCGCGCCCGCGACGATCACCTCGCTGTACTCGAGCATGTTCGACAACTCCAGCGCCTCTATAATCTCGGTGTTGAAAAGTTTCCCCTTGTCCGTGACGCGGACGTTTTTGAAGCGGTGCCTAAGCGCCTTTAGCTTCCCCTGGGCGAATCGAAGCCCTTCTTCCGTCCGATACACGCCGACGTGCGTGCTCATGGTCTCCTTCAACTCCGTCCTGATGTCGTTGGCGGATTCCGTGCCGGGCGTCACGAGCAGGTCGTCCAGCCGTTTTTTGGCCTTTCGCATCTCGTCCGCCTCGCTGATTTTTTCGTGTTTTGCCTTGAGCGTAAACTCCAGCGCCGCCTTGCCCGCGCGCCTGCCGAAAACGGAGGCGTCCAAAAGCGAGTTTGTGCCGAGCCTGTTCGCCCCGTGGACGGAGACGCACGCGCACTCCCCCGCCGCGTAGAAACCGGGCACCTTTGTCTTTTCCGCGTCCGTTATCACGTGGCAGTCCACGTCCACCGGTATGCCGCCCATGCTGTAGTGCGCGGTTGGCTGAATCGGTATCGGGTGGTCAATGCAGTCCACGCCCAGGAAATCTATCGCCAGCTGGCGGATTTGCGGGAGCCTTTCCAGTATTTTTTCCCTGCCGAGATGGCGCAGTTCCAAGTTTATGAAATCCTTGCCGTCTATTCCGCGCCCCTCGTTTATCTCCGTCTGCTCGGCCCTGCTTACGATGTCGCGCGGGGCCAGCTCCATTTTTGACTTGGCGTATTTTTCCATAAACCGCTCGCCCTTGCCGTTGAGCAGGTACCCGCCCTCGCCACGGCAGGCCTCGGACATGAGAATCCCCTGACCGTAGAGGCCGGTCGGGTGGAACTGTACGAACTCCATGTCCTCCACCGGGACTCCGGCGCGGTAGGCGGTCATGATGCCGTCCCCCGTGCAGGCGAAGGCGTTGGAGGTTATCTTAAATGCCCTGCCGTAGCCGCCGGTGGCGAACAGCACCGTCTTGGCGTGGATTACCTCCACGTCGCCGTTTTTTATGTTCATCATCGTTATTCCGCGCGCCGTCCCCTCCTCCATGATGAGGGTGAGAAGGTAGAACTCGGAATAGAAGGTTATGTTCTTTTTGTATTTCATGGACTGCTCGAAGAGCGTGTGCAGAAGGGCGTGGCCCGTCCTGTCCGCCGCGTAGCAGGCGCGCGGGTGCGAGTGGCCGCCGAACTCGCGCTGTGCTATGCGCCCCTGTTCGTCGCGCGAAAATACGCAACCCATCTTCTCAAGCTCGGTTATCGTGACCGGGGCGTCCTTGGTCATCATCTCTATCGCGTCCTGGTCGCCCAGATAGTCGGAGCCTTTTACGGTGTCGAAGAAATGGCTCTCGACGGAATCCTCGGAGGAGTTCGCCATCGCCGCCGCGACGCCCCCTTGCGCCGCGCCCGAGTGGGAGCGCGAGGGATAAACTTTGGTGACTACCGCCACGTCCACCCTGCCGGCCATTTCTATTGCCGCGCGTAGCCCGGCCAGACCCGAACCAACAATTACGACGTCGTGTTTCCTCAAAGTACCTCCTCCTTTAAAAGCGGGCTAAACGGCGGACTTGTATTCGGCCTTGCCGATCTCGTACAAATCACCCCCATAAACATCGTTTATCACAAACGCCTGGAAATCCACGACCTCCAGCCTTCTAACGGCCTCCGGCCCCAGGTCGTCGTACGCAATCACCTCGGCGGATTTTATGCTACGGGCTATAAGAGCCGCCGCGCCGCCGATAGCCGCGAAATAAACGCACTTGTGCTTTTTCATCGCGTCAATTATTTTCTTGTCGCGCATCCCCTTGCCGATCATCCCCTTCATCCCCTTTTCCATAAGCCTTTCGGCGTATGCGTCCATCCGATAACTGGTGGTCGGTCCGGCCGAGCCGATGACCTTCCCCGGTTTTGCGGGCGACGGCCCCACATAATAAACCACCTGACCCGAAATATCAAATGGAAGCTTCTCCCCCCTGTCGAGGGCGTCCACCATCCGCTTGTGCGCCGTGTCCCGCGCCGTGTAAAGCACGCCGCTTATCAAAACCTGGTCCCCGGCCCTTAGCGACTCCACCGTGGCGGCGTCTAGCGGGGTTTTAATCTTTTTTATGTCCGCCATTACAACCTCGTCTCCTTGTGTCTGCTCGCGTGGCAGGAGATGTTGACGGCAAGCGGAAGCGACGCGATGTGGCACGGATGCTTTTCAACGTGAACCGCCATGGCGAACACGGTGCCGCCCAGCCCCTGCGGGCCCATGCCGAGCGCGTTTATTTTTTGAAGGATCTCCGCCTCCAACTCCGCAAGCTCCTTGTCCGGGTTGGCGGACCCGATTTCCCGAAGGAGGGCCTTCTTGGCCAACGTCATGCATTTTTCCGCCGACCCGCCGATGCCTACGCCGACTATGACCGGCGGGCAGGGGTTGGAGCCAGCCTCCTCGCACCTCTTGACCACAAAATCCACTATCCCCTTTTTGCCGGCGGACGGCGCGAGCATGGTGAGGCGCGACATATTTTCGCTTCCGCCCCCCTTGGGCGCGGCGATGATTTTAAGCCCGTCCCCCTTCACCAACTCCACCAGCACCACCGCCGGCGTGTTGTCCTTTGTGTTTGCCCTCGTGAAGGGGTCGCATATTGATTTTCGCAAAAATCCGTCGGCGTATCCGCGCCTGACGCCTTCGTCAATCGCGTCCTGCAGAAGGCCCCCCTCTATGTGGACGTCCTGCCCTAGCTCCACGAAAAAAACCGCCATGCCGGTGTCCTGGCAAATCGGAACTTTTTCGTCCCTTGCTATCTCGGCGTTTAGGATGAGCGTCTCGAACACGGCCCTGCCGACGGGGGACTTCTCCTCCTTGGCCCCCTTGCGAAAGGCGGCCAAAACGTCCGCGCCGAGGTTTGTGTTGGCGCCGACCACCATCTCCCTGACCGCGTTTGTAACGGCCTCGGCAGTTATCGTTCTCACCGACCGTCCGTTCCTAGCGCTTTGCCGTCATAAACCTGCCGGACCACTGGACGCCGGGCGCCTTGGGATCCGTGGGCACGTTTGGGGCGTTCCAGTTCAATTCTCCCTTAAGGAATTTGTCTATGCTCTGGGCGGCAGATTTTGCCTGCCCCATGGCCAAAATTACCGTACTGCCGCCCGTCACGGCGTCGCCGCCCGCGAACACCCCTTTTTTGCTGGTCTGGTAGGTGGCAAGGTCAACCATCACGATTCCCCATTTGTTCACACGCACCTCTTTGTCGGAGGTCGGGATTATCGGGTTCACGTCGCACCCGAGCGAAAAGACCACCGTGTCGGCGTCGTCGTGAACGAACTCGCCGGTGCCGATCGGTTTTTTCCTGCCCGACTCGTCCGGCTCGGAAAGTTTCATGACCTCGCACTTTATCTGTTTTACAAAGTTGTTTTCGTCGGCGATTATCTCGACCGGGTTGTGTAGCCACTTCCAATGCAGGAACTCCTGCTCGGCGTGCTCCAACTCCTCGGTTCTCGCTGGGGCCTCGGCCCTCGTCCTTCTGTAATAGCAGGTGACGTCCGAGCCGAGCCTTTTTGCCGTGCGAAGCACGTCCATGCCGGTGTTACCGGCGCCGATTACGGCCACTTTTCTGCCGTTGTAAAGCGGCGTGGAATATCGCGGGAACTTCATGGACTGCATGAGGTATATGCGCGTCAGGTACTCGTTGGCGCTGTAGACGCCGTTGGAGTTTTCGCCCGGTATTCCAAGCATCTTCGGAAGCCCCGCGCCGGAGCCTATGAACACCGCGTCAAACCCCTCTTTGCCCAAAAGGTCGTCCAGCGAAAGGGCGTTGCCGATTATCACGTCGTACGCGAACTGGACGCCGATGTTTTCGAGCAGTTTTATGTCCTCGTCAATAAGCTCGAGCGGAAGCCTGAAGCGCGGTATGCCGTAGACCAGCACGCCGCCGCCCCTGTGGAACGCCTCGAACACAATCACCTCGTGACCGCGCACCCTAAGCTCGTACGCGGCGGTGAGTCCCGCCGGGCCGGAGCCGACAACGGCTACTTTTTTGCCGGTGGAGGCCGGAATTGGCGGCGGGGCGTAGGTGCCGTGGCTCCTCTCCCAGTCCGCCGCGAACCTCTCCAGGCCGCCGATGTAGACGGGGTCCCCTTTTTTGCCGACCACGCAGGGGGCCTGGCACTGCTTGTCCTGCGGGCAGACCCTTCCGCACTCGGCTGGCAGGAAGTTTGTCTCGCGTATTTTTTTAGCGGCCTCGGCGGGCTTGCCTTCCTCTATCAGCGCGATGAAGCCCGGGATGTCTATGCCGACGGGGCAACCCTCCACGCAGGCCGGTTTTTTGCACTGCAGACAGCGCTTGGCCTCCGTCTGCGCCTGTTCGAGGGTGTAGCCTATCGGCACCTCCTCGAAATTTGTCACCCTCTGCGCCGGGTTGTTAAGCGGCATGTGAACCAAGGGAATGCCCATTCTTTCTTTTGTGCTTATAGCCATTTTCAATTACTCCTAGTTTTCCGAAAACGCCAGGGCTTCTTTTTCCTTGGCGACGAACATTTTTTGCCTCTTCATCAACTGCTCGAAATCAACCTTATGCCCGTCGAAATCCGGGCCGTGGAAACATGCGAACTTGGTCTCTCCGCCCACGATTACGCGGCACGAGCCGCACATCCCGGTGCCGTCCACCATTACGGCGTTCAGCGAGACGTACGTCTCTATCCCAAGCGGCTTGGTCATTGCGGCCACCGCCATCATCATCGGCACCGGGCCGACCGCCAGCACGTGGGATATCTTCTCGCCGCGCTTTAGTATCTCCTCGAGCGCGTGGATGACGAAACCCTTTATGCCTGCGCTACCGTCGTTGGTCGTCAGCATAACCTCGGCGCAGACCTCCTTAAGCTCCGGCACCATCAGCAGGAGCTTTTCGTTTCTGGCGCCGACGATTCCGATGACCCTGTTGCCGAGCGCCGCAAGGTCGCGGGCCGTGGGGATTACCGCGCCCGTGCCGTAGCCGCCGCCGATGACGACGCACGTTCCTTCGTGCTTCTTCACGTGGGAGCGCGTGCCCAGCGGGCCGACGACGTCGGCAAAGCAGGAGCCGACGCTTAGGTTTGTCATCTCGCGCGAGGTTCTTCCCGCCGCCATGACGATGATGTTAATCGTCCCTTTGTCCCTGTTCCAGCCGCATATGGACAGCGGGATGCGCTCCGCGAACTCTGAGGGCCTGATTATGATGAACTGACCCGCCTGTATCTTTGCGGCGGTAAGCGGGGCCTCTATCGTGAAGTAATAGGTGTCGGGGCACAGCTCCCGTTTTTCCAAAATCCTGAACGACTGGTGATACTTGTTTTTCGCGGAACCGGCCTGCTTGAAAAGGCCGACGTACTTCTCCGCCTCGTGGCGCACGATAAATCCGTTGTCCCAGTTGTTGTTGCCGTCTATCCCCAAAATGCCGGAGAACGCCTTTGCCGCCTTTCCCTTAAGCTCGCCGTCGAGAAGCCCTTTCTTCACCATTTCGCCTATGCTGTGGACGGCGAAGTGCCTGACTATTGGCTGTTGGTCTCCCAGCGCGGACGACGCTATGTCGTACATTTTTAGCCTTAGCTTTTCGTCGAAAAGCGTGGCGTCCAGCCGTTTTGCAAGCCCCGCGGACGCCTCGAGCGCCTCCGCGCGAACCCTGTGGTTGGCGGATTTGGCGGCGACCAAAATTTCCGGCATGGCCGAGATCGCCTCGGAATCGGTGAAGTAAGAGAGCGCCGTAAGCAGGTTGATGACGGCGTAGTCCTCTTTTCTGTTCGCGTCAATCGCTTGGAGCACCGCCTTGACGGCCGGTTTGCCGTTTCTGGCGACGGCCCTGCCGAAATGCGCCGCGGACTCCGAGTCCGCGTTCACAAGCTCGGATATGAGGAAAGGGACGACGTCCATCCCCAGTTTCCCGATTATCGCCTCGGCCTTTCCCGCCAGCTTAATCATGCCTGGTCTGCCGTGGTTGTCGTGGTAAAAAAGCGTGGAGAGCGCGGCCGCCAAGACCGCCTTGTCCTCGCCGGAAAGGTCGGCAAGCTTTTCGGCCTGCGCCAGAGCCACGGCTATGGACTCCTCGTTGTCAATGTTGATTTGTTCTACGATTGCCTTGGTGTTTTTTGTCACTGTTTGAAACTCCGGAATTGGTTCATAGTTACAGCCCCCTAATACACATTCAAGAATAAATTTACCCGTCTTTAACAGGATTTGCACGACGAGCAAACCGAGTTATTCCTCATCCAAAAACGCGGTAATGATACCATTGCCGGAGGAGCGGGCGCAAGAACTTAAACTGGCCCTAGCCGGGGAATAAACGAACGATTTGCCGGGGTCGGCGCTACGGGGTGATGCTTAGCGAGCCGGAGGATTTGCCGTAGTTTTCCCCGCCGTAGCCCACGGTGCTGATGAGGAAGTAGTACGTCGTGCCGTGCGTGAGGCCCGAGATTGTGGTGCTGGTGCTGTTCATGCACGTTGTGTTCGTCGCGCTTGTGGTGTTCGCGCCAGCCGCCGTGGTGCTGTAATAGATGTTGTATTCGGCCACCGAGGCGTACAGGGTGGCGGCGTTCCACGTAAGCGTTACACTGCCGTTTGACGGCACCGACGCCTGCAGGTTCGGGGTTCCGGAGGCTCCGCCGGTGTATGACCAGTCAGGAGCTATGTACAGCGTGCCGGTCGGCATGCTCGGGAAGCATAGGGCCGCGTTGTTTGAGTACGGATTGGCCGACGCGGGCGGGGAGGAGATGGGCCCTTCAACGCCGGTCTTTACGCCCGTGACAACGAAGTAGTACATGGTGCCGGCGGTGAAAGTCGTGGCGCTGGCGGAGACAACGGCCCCGGTCGAGGATGAGGCAATTTGGGTGCCCGAGGCCGACCACGTGACGCCGCTGTTTGAAAGCGGGTTGTACAAATTAACCGATGTTCCGGTTATGCCCGTTAAATACATCATGCTTCCCGTGCTTGCGCCGGCGAAGGTGGTGGAGTAGTAGACGTTGTAGGTGTCCGCTCCGGCCGTGGGCGCAGTCCAGGAAAGACTTATCTCATTATCCGCCTTGGGTGTGGCGGAAAGGAACGTCGGCTGGGTCGAGGGGGCGTTGTTGGGGGTGGCCGACTGCGCCGGGCTTGAAGGCGGGCCCTCCACGCCGATGGAGTTCACGCCGGTCACGACAAACCAATACGGGGTGCCGTTCACAAGCGAGGAACTGCCGCTAGAGACGGTTCCGCCCGCCCCAGACGACGTTATGGTTGCGCCCGAGGTCGTCAGTGTGGTGGTAATGACCGTCAGGCCCGTGACCTTGCCTATCCACGAGCTTGTCGAAACCGAGGACGCGTTGGAGTAATAGACGTTGTAGGTGGAGGCATTACTGGTGGACGACCAGTTCAAACCGACCTGGGTGTTGCCGGCCACCGCCGTCAGCCCAGCGGGACCCAGCGGGGTCGGAACCAGAGCAGGGGCGGCGGAGGCCGATGTGGACGCTCCTCGCTCGTAACCGTTTGAGGTTACGGAAGTGACGATGAAGTAGTAGGTGGTGCCGTTCACCATCGCGATGCTACCCGCGCCCACGACGCCGTTGGTGGCGCCGCCGCTGGTGTCGGTGGAGGTTATCGTTCCGCCGGCGGTCGTAAAAGTCACCGCGCTTGACGTAATCCCGGTGACCTTATAGGGGCTGGAGGTCGTGGCCCCGGCCAGCGTAGTTGAATAGTAGACGTTGTAGGTCGCGGTCTGACCGTCCGAGGGGGCGGTCCAGCTTAGTTGGACGAGGCTGTTTCCGCCGGTCGCAACAAGCCCCGACGGAATTGTGGGCGTAAGCACCGGGGTGGCCTGGGCCCAGGCGGTGACTCCGCGCTCCACCGCGCCGGAGGTGACGGAGGACACGACAAAATAATACGTCGTTCCGTTGGAAAGCGTGATGCTTCCGGAGTTGACGTTTCCATTCGCGCCTCCCCCGATTAGGGCGGACGTAATTGTGGCGCCAGAGGCGGCAAGAACCGCGCCCGTGGCGCTAATGCCGGTGACCTTATTCGTGCTACCGGACGTCGCCCCGCCCGACACGGTGGAGTAGTAGATGTTGTAGGTGGAGGCGAGGCCGTCGGCCGGCGGAGTCCATGCGAGCGTGACCTGGCTTTGACCCGCCGTTGCCGACAGGTTGGTGGCTATCGTCGCCGGCTCGGGCGCGCTAATCGTAACGGGGCTGGAGGCGGTGCGTTCGGTGCTCCCGGCGACGGATGTTACGACGAAGTAATAGTTCGTGCCGTTGGCCAGCGAAACGCTCCCCGCGTTGACAGTGCCGTCGGAGAGGCCGCCGGTAAAGTTGTCCACCGAGCTTATGGTCGAGCCGGTGGTGGTGAACGTTACCGAGTCGTAATTTATGTGCGTGATGTTATATGTGCTCGCCGTCGTGGCCCCTGCGGAGGTTGTGGCGTAATAGACGTTGTAGTAGGAGGTCTTGCCGTCCAGCGGAGGCGTCCAGCTTAGCGTCACCGATTGGTTCCCCGCCGAGGCGGTTACATTCGAGGGCACCGAGGAGAGAGTCGTCGTGGGCGTGGCCGCCGTCGGGAGGGTCGGGTAGCTTTCCGCGCCGCCCGAAACCGCCGTGACGACGAAATAATATGTCGTGCCGTCAATAAGCCCGATGCTCCCCAGCGCCACGTTTCCGCTTGAGGCCGTGATGGTCACGGACGAACCGAAGTAGGTGGTTAACACCACCGAATTGGACGTTATTCCCGTGATCCTGTACGGGCTGGAGGTCGCGGCACCGCCGGAGGTGGTGGAATAATACACGTTGTAGTAGGAGGCTCCCGTGGAGGGGGTGCCCCAGCTTAGCGTAACCTTATTGTCGCCCGGCACGGCGCTGAGGCTGTAGGGCATGGACGTGGCCGCCTGGCTCGGAACGGCCGACACAACGGAGGAAGGCCCGCGCTCGACGCCAGGCACCCCGGTGGACGCCGCAGTGACGGACGTAACCACAAAAAAGTATCTCGTCCCGTTTGAAAGAGATATGCTCCCGCTCTTTGGGTAGCCGTTCACCGCGCCGCTCGACGCGTCGGTGGAGACAATCGAGGCCCCTTGGGTTTTTAACGTAACCGACGTGGACGTTATGCCCGTAATCTTGTTTACGCTGGTAAGCGGGGTAAGCAGGGCGCCGGTGCCGCTTGTAACAACCGAACCTGAGGATGTAAGCAACGCGCCTGACGCCGTTGTGCCGTAGTAGATGTTGTACGTCGAACCGAGTCCGTCGCTCGACGCGTTCCAACTGACCGTTATACTGCTGTCCGCGCCGCCTGCCGAGACCCAAATGGGGGTTGTTGTTCCGAGCGCGCTTGGAACGGCGGATGAGGAGGACGACGGCGCGCTCGATCCCGAAACGTTGCTTGCGACAACCACGAAATAATAGGTGGTTCCGTTCACGAATGCGATGCTACCCGGATTCACGGATCCACTAGTGGCGCCGATGGTGGCGCCAATAGTCGTCAGGTAAACCGACGTGCCGGTTACTCCGGTGACTTTGTTGGTCTCTAATGGCAACCTAATCTGCGTCAGATTGCTTGGATTGGAGTCGTAATAAACCGTATAGGAGGATGCGCCCGTAACCGAAGGCCAGGTTATAAGCATTTGAGGATTGGCAAAGCTGTCGTTTCCACCTGCGACGGCAACGCCAAGCGGCGTGGTTGGAACCCCAGGCGGGGGAGGCGGAGAGGGAAATAATGACGGGCCGCAGGAAGCTATTGAAAAAGCGAATAAAAGCAACAAAAGGAAGTGAAACAGACGCACCCTTGGCTGAGGGGTGTGCAACGATGCCAGTTTCTGTTTCACTCAATTCCTCAAATTACGTTTAACCAGAATCCCTCATGGAAAGCCATGAACGAAATCCTAGCCATGACAAAAAGATGTCACATAGCCCATAGAAGCAATAATTGTGCCGATATCCCTCGGCTTACCTAATCGAGTGGTATTCCCAATTGAAGGAGCAAAATCGGCGCCAATAATACTTATAATTGCTTGGTTATATACGACTTACCCCAAATATCAGGCTTTTGACGTTTAAAACCCCGTCAAATGCTTATCGGCGAACTCCCGTTTGGACATTAGCCCAGACACCGTCAAATAATTGGTGGCGCTGAATCGGCGTGGGAGGGCTTTAGCGTACGCCGATTTGACGCACAAACTACCGGGGACCGGGGCGGGTGATTGACTTTATGATTTTTTATGTCCCTCCACGTTCCGTTCGCCGTGGTGATGTTTGCGGCCCTGTTATCGCACGTCGCAATCTACCTCTTTTGCAGGGTGTAATTATCTTCCCCCCCCTTTTTTTGGTAATATGGGCGGAATATGGGCACGGAACGAATAACGGAAAGCGCGGACTTGGCCCTACGGATACGCCGCGAACAGATTCGCCTTCTTTACGCGAACCTGTACAACGGCTGGATAGCGACCCCGCTGTGCGCCCTGCTTGTGGCGTTGATAATGAGGGAATCGGCTTCCGGAACCCCGCTAATCGCATGGCTCTCCGCGATAATGGGCGTTTCAGCCTTGAGACTTTGGAGCAACATTGAGTTCAACAAAGTGCGCGACGGCGAGTTCGACTGCCGAAAGTGGGAGTATTTTTTCATGCGCGGCGCTGGCGCGGCCGGCGTTCTTTGGGGCTCCACGATGACGCCCGGTTTTTTTCCGGATTCGATACCCGTTCAAGTTTTCATCCTGCTGTTGGTCGCGGGCCTAACGGCCGGAACAACGATGGCGTATTCCGCCAGATGGCATGGCCCCGCTTGGTTCGGTCTGCCCGCGATGGTTCCTTTTACGGTTCGTTTTTTTTGGCACGGAGACCCGATGCACGCGGCGATGGGCTTCGCCACCCTTATTTTCGTCATCCTCAACACGTCCATCACAAGAAACGGATACGCCACCGTCCTGCGCTCGTTAAAACTTATGTTTGAAAACACGGCGCTCGTGGCAGGTCTTCAATCGGCCCGCGAACAGCAGGCGCACGACTTTGAGGCGTTGAAATCGGCCAAGGAGAAGGCGGAAACCGCGACGAAGTTGAAGGACGAGTTTGTCGCCGTAGTGTCGCACGACCTAAAGTCGCCGCTACTTTCGATGAAGAATCTTTTGGAACTCGCGGAAAAAAGCTCCGGCGGTCTGGCCGAACTTGAAAAAAAGGGGGCGTTGGCGCGAATGCGGGGCACAACCGGAACGCTGTTGAACATGATTGACCATATTCTCAACCACAACCGGCTGAAATCCGGCAGGGTTCTGCTGGAAAAGAAATTTATAGGGGCAAAACGACTCGCCGACGCGCACATGAACGCCGTGGGACACGACGCCGCAAGAAAAAACATAACCCTAATAAACGACCTGCCGGAGGATATGTTCGTGTTCGCCGACGCGGTTCTTTTGGGGCAGGTGTTGCACAATCTGCTTACAAACGCGGTTAAATTTACGCCGTCGGATGGAGAGATTGCCGTTTTCGCGCCGTACCCCGGCAAGCCGGGCATCTCGGTGCGCGACACGGGTGTGGGAATCCCGAAAAATTTAATCGGGCGTCTGTTCGACGGCAACGTGAACACGACCACACCAGGCACCGAAGGGGAGAAGGGAACTGGTCTTGGCCTGCCTTACGCCTTCGACGTGATGCGCGAGCACGGCGGAACGCTGGAAGTGGAATCGTCGGACGGAGGAAGCACCTTCACCGCGTCCCTGCCGGAGCACAGGACAATGGTCTTGATTGTGGACGACTACGCGATTTACCGCAACCTGATTAGGGATATGCTTCTTACAATCGGCGACATAGAGGTGGTGGAGGCGGAGAACGGCAAACAGGCGGTGGAGACGCTCGGACGCATCACGCCCGACTTAATCGTGACCGACATACAGATGCCGGAGATGAACGGCTACGCGCTGATGGAACACGTTCGGGCGGATCCGACGCTTAGGGCCATCCCAATAATCGCCGTGTCTGGAAACGCGGTCGGTGACGGAAGCTAGATGAGGGACTCGGTTATAATGGCCGGCGGGGACGAACTCCTTGCAAAACCGATAAACATGGAAATCTTTATAAAAACCGCACGCGGCTACATAGGCAAAAACTAAGCGCGGTTAGAGGAGGCCGAGTTTTTTGGCGTTGTACACCGCCTCCTGCTTGCTTCTTGCGTGCAACTTCTCAAAAACTTTCCTAAGGTACCAATGGACGGTGTGCGCGCTAAGGTTGAGATGTTCCGCAACCTCCTTGTAGGTGCACCCGGTCTCGATTTTTCGCAATATTTCCTTTTCGCGCGGTGAAAGTTGCAGGGCCGCGTCGCGGGCCTCCGACTGGAAATCCATTATTATCGAGCGGGCCACCTTCGGGGTTATGGGAGAGCCGCCCCTTGCGGCCTCGGAAACCGCGTCTATCACCTGCTTGTCGGTGCTGGACTTTAAAATGTAGCCGGTGGCGCCGGCCTTCAACGCGTTGAACACTATGGTTATTTCGTCGTGCGCCGACAGCGCGATAATTTCCACATCCGAGCAACAGTTGCGGACGCGGCGAATCAGGTCAACGCCGCTCATGCCGGGCATCGCCAAATCGGTTATCATCACGTCGAACTCTATTTTGGGCGCGGAGTCCATCGCCTTTGCGGGATCCGAAAAGGCGCCGACAATCGCCATCCCCTTCGCGCCGCCGATTATTGACTTCAGATTCTCCAACTGGTCGAGGTCGTCGTCCACTATCAAAACCTTGATGTCCTTCATCAGCGTAAGTTCGCACAAAATTTGCCCGTAGTCCAGACGGATTTTGCCACCGCCAAAAAACCACCAACTTCGGCGGATGGCGTTCCACCATCGGGCGACCCAATAATCCGCATTGTGAACGCAAGACACCCTTTATAGCCGTGTCGAAAAAGGGACGGAACAAAAAAAATTGGGAGGAACTTTATGCCAGCATGCGAGACCGCGAGCCAAGTCGGCGCAGTCGCCGCCCATCCGCGAAACCGCAGAAGCGAGCCGCGCTACGTACTTCCTGCGGGCAGGCTGAAGGCCATGATTACACTGCTTAAAGACCACGCCCCCGCATCGGTGACGATTGAAAACATCTCCAACTCCGGGGCAATGCTTTCGTTCGACTCCGACGTTTCCCCGAAGACCCTGGTCGCGGTTGAGTTTCTTATAAAGCCGACCCAGGACGGGAAGTTTGTGCCCGCAAAGCTGGACTACAAAGGCGGCAAGATACCAGCTCACATACATAATTTTTCAAATGGGAAGAACCTCGGCGTTCGAATTAGCGACCACCCGCAGTTGTCCGCGCTGGCGGCAAATGGCAGACTTCTGTTTAGGTCGCTCGTCCTCGGGGCGGCGCAATTCAAGGCGCCGGAGGTTCCTTTCGAGGGACAAGAGGCGACGTCGCGCGAGATGCTTGGCGACGAGATACTGAATTTTCTGGACAAGGATACGTTTACCTCCAATTTCGGGTACGTACTGGCCAACAACCTGCACGCGCTGATTCCATCTCTGAACGGGCGGGTTTCCGGTTTGGAGGAGGCGTTGGTTATAACCGGATTTTTCCTGAAATTTCTGGAGGCTTTGGACAGGGACTATCCCCTTTTGGTCGGCGCGGAGCTTTGCAAGCTGAGACGAAACGACCCGGAAACGTCGCTTGCCGAGCTACTTTCCAAGGCGGTGCGGACTCTTTGCGAGGAGGGGCGCCTTTTCCTCAGCGCCGAGGAGCTGGCCGACGCGGAAAGATGGCTTGAGACGCGCCACTTCAAAAAACGGGCGGAGACTGATTTGAAAAAACTACCGTCGAAACATCCGGTGGCGGAGCTAATCAACATCCGATTCGAGGCGTTCACCCGGCAGGTGTTTTTCGTCCAGTCGCTTGCGCCCTACGCCCGCCTTCGCTACGTCGAGAAATTCGTCCCCCAGTATCCGGACATGGCGAGAATGATGGGGGAGGACGACCGGCTGAGCAAGGTTCTTTTTTCCCGATGGGTTCAAAACGCGCTGAACGATTTTTCCTCCAGTTCCAGATCCGGAAAAATCGGCGATTTGTTCAAACAGGCGATGTACGAATACATGCTGGCCAAGAAATCAAAAAACATCACCTCCGCCGACATTTTCGGGCTATTGGAGGGAAAGCTCGCGGGACAATACGCGCCGATACGCGATAATTTCCTCTCCGCAATCTGCCGTTTGATAGACGAGACGATTCAAGGAAGGTTTGACGATTATAAGGCGGACGTCGAAGAGGAGATGTCCAAGGCCGGCGAGGCGAAAAAGGCCGAGCAAAACCTCTCGCGCATGGCCCCGCTCGAACTGGCAAAACGCTTCTTATGGCCGAAAATCGTGCAGATGGGCTTTATCAGCCAGATACACAGGGAGGTCGCCCGCGCGTTGGTTCCGGCGGAGCGCGTCATAAACATATCAGAGCTTGGAAACGCGGTGGTGCTAAGCCAGCCGTCGTACGACGAGATTGTTGCGTCAGCGCGCTCAAACTCCAAGCCGGATTTTGAGCCGAGGGATTTATTCGACGTTCTCGACCTGCACCAAATATACGGACAGAGAACGGAAAAGGGGGGCAACGCCCAAAAGAGCATTTTTGCGATGTATGTGGACATGATGCAACCGGTCGAGCAGAAGGAGGCGATTTTGGGCAAGGTGGTTTTTTCCGCGCAATGGGGAAGATATTACATACTTAAAAAATCAGCCTCGCACTTCGCAAAAATTTTCGGCCAGAAGGCCGGCACGATCTCCTCCATGGTGTTGGATAAAATGCTGACCACCGTCCCCAGCGGGGATTACGTATAACGGCCGGCGCGGCTCAAGGCGACCATTTGTCGTAAAAGGCGAGATACGACTCCAAAAGTTTTGCGTTCCCGCCGGGCAGTTCCGAAAAGAGCATCGCGTACTCGAACCCGCCCACGTGTCCGGCTGAGCGCATCAGGCGTATTTTCTGTCTTTCCACATTTCCGTTTCCGGGCAGAAAAAAACTTGCGGTTAGGTTGTCGCCCGGCTCCGCGTGAAGCGCGCCGTCCGTCACCACCCGGCACCCGCCGGGGCCGATACGGAGCAATAATCCTCCACCAGATGGCTGGCCGCGAAAAGCGTGACAACCTTTGACGCGTCCCCGTTTTCTGAGTCGGTATGCTCCGCCGATTTTTTGACCTGTGGTCTTGTTCCAAAATGTCCGTTGTTCATAACGTCCACCATGCCTGCAACAAGCTGTTTTTCGAGGCGCGAAAAAGATTCCGCGTCGTCCCCGTCGTTCTAGTCCAATGATACCACTTTTGCGCCGTTGGCGCCCTCCCCTTGCGGGGTCAGCAGATGCGGGGGAGTTGGTCGCCGACGAGGGCCTCCACGATGCGGCGCCCAAGGAACGACGTCTTCATCTCGACCGTCCCGCCCGGCGCGCCGCCGACCGCGCCGATAATCGCCGCGTCGCGCCCCAGCGGATATTTTCTCATGGCGGACAAAACTTTGTCCGCCGAGTTTTTCGGGACGAAGGCCACAAGCTTGCCCTCGTTGGCGACGTGCATCACGTCGAGCCCCAACAGCTCGCAAATGGCCCGAACGTTTTCGTTGACCGGAATCAAATCCTCCTCCACCACTATCCCGCGCCCGGAGGCCCTGGCGATCTCCGTAAGCGTGGCCGCAAGCCCGCCCCGCGTCGGGTCGCGCATCATCCTAATGTCCGGCTCGGCCTCTAGCATCACGGCGGTCAGCCCGTTCAACGGCGCGGAATCGGAAACCACCGGCGAGTCGAAGTTCAGCCCCTTGCGACGGCTTAATATCGCCGTCCCGTGGTCGCCTATGGTGCCGGAAAGAATTATCACGTCCCCCTCCCCCGCCCTTTTTGCCGAAATATCTACGCCGTCCGGCACTATTCCTATTCCGGTGGTGTTTATAAAAATCTTGTCCGCCCCGCCGCGAGCCACCACCTTTGTGTCGCCGGCGACCACCAAGACGCCGCACTCTTTCGCCGCCTCCCCGAAAGATTTTGCGATCTTTTCCAAATCCTCGATCGGGAACCCCTCCTCCAGAATAAACCCGGCGGAAAGATACAGGGGCTTTGCGCCGCTCACGGCGAGGTCGTTCACCGTTCCGTGTACCGCCAGCGAGCCGATGTCGCCCCCCGGAAAGAATATCGGGTCAACCACGAACGAGTCGGTCGTGAACGCAATTCTGCCGTTTATCTTCGGTAGAACCGCGCCGTCCGACAACGCGGAGAGAATCGGGTTTGATAGATGCGGCAGAAAAATTTTTTCGACCAGCTCAGCCGCTGATTTTCCGCCGCCGCCGTCGGCGAGCGTCACCACCTTATTCCGCAATGGTCTTGCCCCCGTAGCGATAATAGACCGAGCAGGTCCCCTCGTCCGACACCATGCATGCGCCCACCGGGTTTTCCGGCGAGCAGGCCCTGGCGAAAAGCGGGCAGTCGCCCGGTTTTTTCACGCCGCGAAGGATTTTGTCGCAGATGCAACCGGGGGTCTCTTTGTCGTCCCCCACGGCCCGTATCCCGAAAACAGCCTCCGCGTCGAACTTTTTATATTTTTCCGAGACCTTAAACCCGCCGTCTTTCAGGAGGCCCAGGCCGCGCCAGACCGCGTCGCGCTCCGCGAAGACGTCGTTCATAATCTCCCTCGCGCGGACGTTCCCCTCGGCAAGAGCGACGCGCGAGTATTCTATCTCCGTCCTCGCCTCGCCTTTGTTGAACTGGCGGACGATACACAGAACGGACGCAAGTATGTCTATCGGCTCGAACCCGGAGACGACGCACGGCTTGCCGGCGGATGTCAGGGACCCGTAGACGTCGGTGCCTGTAACGGCCGTAACGTGGCCGGGGCAGACGAAGGCGTCTATCCTCACCTCGTCGGCCAAAAGCGCGGCCAGAACGGGCGGAGTCCGCTTGTGCGCGGAAAGAACGTAAAAATTTTCGGCCCCCGAAAGCTCCGCGAACTTGACCGCCGCAGACGTAACGGGCGAGGTCGTCTCGAACCCCACGGCGAAAAACACGACCTTTAGGGACGGGTGTTCCAGCGCGAGTTTTACCGCGTCGTCCGGCGAGTAGACCACGCGGACGTCGGCCCCCTCGGTTTTTGCGCCAAGCAGGGAGGTTCTCGTGCCCGGCACCCGCAACATGTCGCCGAACGAAACTAGGGCGACGTTCTCTTTTTGGGCGAGCGATATGGCGGCGTCTATCTCCCCTTTCGAGGTGACGCAGACCGGACAGCCGGGGCCGGATATAAGCTCTATCTCCGGCGGAAGGAGGTCGGGGATTCCGTATTTGACGAGGGTGATGGTGTGACCGCCGCAAAACTCCATTATACGCAGGGGGCGTTTTGACTCGGCTTTTATGGCGGAGCAGATGTTTTTTGCCACGTCCTTGTCGCGGAATTCGGAGAGGTACTTCATTCCCCGTCCAGGAGATTCGCCGAGCGGAGGGTGTCGAGCGTTTTTTGCGCCTCATCCCTGTCGAGGACGGAGATGGCGCAACCGGCGTGGATGATTAGGAACTCGCCGAGCTTAACCTCCGGCACGAGCATCAGGTTCACCTCGCGGCTCACCTCGCCCAACTTGGCGACGCCCCTAAAACCGTCCATTGACACCAATTCCATCGGAACGGCAAGACACATATTCACCTCCGTAATGACGCGGGGTTCGACGATGCTTTCCCGGCGACCCCGCGTGACGGCTAGTTTAGCAGACTTGTGGCGGCAACCGCCCCACTTTTCGCCTACAAAAATAACGCGACGCCGGCAAGCGCTATTGCGACGCCGGAATAGCGCACCAACCTTGCACTCCCAAGTTTTTCCTTTATCAGAAAACCAAGCCCGACGCCGGACGCGTGGAGGGCCGCCGTAGAAAGCGCGAACCCTGCGGCGTAGTAAAGGCCGCTTGCGACCGCAGGAATCTCCGTGCCGTGCGAATGGCCGTGGAACAGGGCGAACGCGCCCGTAACAAGCGCGGCCAACACCAGGGGAAACCTCGCCGACGCGGCTATAAGCCCGCCAAAAACCAATATGGAAAGCAATATTCCCTGCTCAACGTAAGGAAGGCTTATGCCGGAAAAACCCAAAATTCCGCCGACAATCATCATGCCGACAAAAGCGGACGGAATCGCCCAAACTCCCCTGCCCTCATACTGGAAGGCCCAAATACCGACCGCGACCATCGCCAATATATGGTCGACGCCCTACAACGGATGCGCGAATCCGTCGCCGAAGCCGGCAAGAGCGCCAAGGCCGGTGTGGGCGTTGGAGACCGCCGGAAACAACGCAAAACCGATTAAGGCAAGAAGAACCGTTTTGACCGAAAGATTTTTCATGACCCGCTCCCTTAAAAAAAATACCGACTCAATTCCATGCCACCGACCCCGAAACCACGCCAGGCTTTCGTTCGGTCATTATACATAAAAACGGTTCAGTTCGCTAATGCGAATATCCGCTTGAAAAACAATTAAAGTGGTGGTAGCGTGTCCCCAATAACAGATTTGGGGTGTATATGGGCGATGATTTCGAGTCAGTGGTTGTTGACGACGAATACAAACTCGTGAGGGTGCGAACCCCTTTTGTATGCCTTCTCCATTGGGTAATCGTAGCCTCCGTTATTACCCTATGCGTGACCGGCCTGTATGTCGGCAGTCCAATATTGATGTTCGGAACGGGCGAGCCGTACGACGCATTCGTGATGGCTAAAACGCGGTTCGTCCATTTTGTCACCGCCTCCGTTCTGCTGACGGCCCTGCTGTTGCGTCTTTACCACTCCTTCAGCCCCTCGACGCGCCGGGACATATATGAAATATTGCCCACGCCCTCCAATATAAGCGGAGCCTTGCATCTGATGTGGTTTTACCTGACCGGCAAAGGGAGGCACGAGCATTACCGTTATCTAAATCCGCTGGGGGGGATATCCGTCTTCCTAATGATATGCCTTTTCGCCCTGGAGACGACGACGGGGTTTGCCCTTTACAGCCAGCAGGCCAACCATATTTCGTGGGGCTGGGCGCTATGGTTCCCCTCCCTAATGGGGCGGATTTTCGGCGGGATGCCGGGAGTCCGTTTACTGCACCACCTTGGGATGTATTGCCTTCTTAGCTTGGTCGTCGTCCACGTCTATATGAAGGTTTACGTAAGCATTGTGTTCAAGGAGGCGGACATCGTCTCCATAATATCCGGCCATAAATTATTCCGCAGGGACGTAATAGCACAATACTAAGGATCATTACGCCGGAAGGGGGCTGTAAGAGCCTCTGGTTTTTAAAATTTTTGACGTAGGTGGTGGTCGGGTACGGAACCATGTTTTTCCGCGCCCGATTCAAAGGCGCAAAACACAATATGGAGGGTGGATTCATGTCCGAGGAAAAAATTCGACTTCTAAACCAGCTTGACAGGCGCTCCTTTTTAACTCTTTGCGCCCAGATTTCCGCCGCGCTCGGAATGTCCAGCGCCATGGTCCCAAAAATCGCCGAGGCGATAGAAAAGGCCGCCCGGCGCCCGTCGGTGGTCTGGTTGCATTTTCAGGAATGCACCGGCGACTCCGAGGCGTTCATCCGAAGCACATCCCCCTCCACCGCCGAGCTTGTGCTGGACATCCTCTCCATTGACTACCACGAGACAATCATGGCCGCCGCGGGCGACCAGGCCGAGGAAAACCTTAAAAAGGCCATCACCGAAAACAGGGGAAAATACATAGCAATTTGCGAGGGGGCCTTGCCGACCGCAACCCCTCCCGGCCCTGCGGGCAAAAAAGGGGACTACCTCACAATCGGCGGCAGGACGGGCCTCGACATCGCCAAGGAGGTCTGCGGCGGCGCGTTCGCCGTGATATGCGTGGGAAACTGCTCGTCATACGGCGGGGTGCAGGCGCAAAGGCCGAACCCGACAGGGGCGATGGGCGTGGGCGAGGCGCTTGGAATCAGCACGGTGAACATACCCGGATGCCCGCACAACCCGGTCAACTCCATCGCCACGGTGGTCAACTATCTTTTGCTTGGTTCGCTTCCGGCGCTGGACAAACACGGAAGGCCAAAATTCGCCTACGAAAAACGGATTCACGACCAGTGCACCCGGAGGGCGCATTTCGACGCCGGACAGTTCGTGCAGGAGTGGGGCTCGGAGGAGGCGAAGAAGGGCTACTGCCTCTACAAAATGGGGTGCAAGGGGCCGCAGACCTACCACAACTGCAACATCGTGCGGTACAACGACCACACCGGCTGGCCCATCGGCGCGGGACACGGTTGCGTGGGATGTTCCGAACCGGCGTTTTGGGACAGGATGTCGCCGTTCTACGGAAGGCTTGAGGGAGTCGAGGTTCCGTTCGGCGGCGTGGAGGCTACGGCGGACAAGATAGGCATGACGCTCGTCGGCGCGGCGGGAGTCGGGGCGGCGGTTCACGCGGCCTACACAATGGGCAAAAAAAGGTCGGACGACGACAAAGGCGGGGAGGACAAATAAATGGGCACGAAGGTAGTAATTGATCCGGTAACGCGCATCGAGGGGCACCTCCGCATCGAGGTCGAGGTCGAAAACGGGAAGGTTAAGGACGCATGGAGCACCGGCACGATGTTCCGCGGATTCGAGATATTTTTGAAGGACCGCGACCCGCGCGACGCGTGGTACATAACCCAGCGCGTCTGCGGGGTGTGCACCACCATGCACGCGCTGACCTCCGTCATCGCCGTGGAGAACGCGATAGGCATACAGGTGCCGGACAACGCCCGCCTAATCAGAAACCTAATGCTCGGCGCGCAGTACCTGCACGACCACATAGTGCACTTCTACCACCTTCACGCGCTTGACTGGGTGGACGTTGTAAGCGCGTTGAGCGCGGACCCGAAAAAAACCGCCGACCTGGCATATGCGGTGAACCCGCACGGCGCGCGCTCGGGGGCCGGCGATTTCAAGGCGGTGCAGGACAGGGTAAAGGCCTTCGTCAACAGCGGCCAGCTTGGCCCCTTTGACAACGCGTACTGGGGCCACCCCGCGTACAAGCTCCCGCCCGAGGCCAACCTTATGGCGGTGTCGCATTATCTGGACGCTCTTGCGCTTCAGGCGAAGGCGATGAGGCTCCACGCAATATTCGGCGGAAAAAACCCGCACCCGCAAAGCTACGTCGTCGGCGGCATGACCTGCGTGCAGGATTTGACCCCGGACAGGCTGGCGGAATTTTTGTTCATCTGCAAAGAGGTGGTGGATTTCGCAAACAACGTTTACATACCCGACGTGATGGCGGTGGCCCCCTTCTACAAGGAGTGGGCTGGAATCGGCGCTGGACTTCCCAACTATCTTGCGTACGGCATGATGCCCGCGAACACGGGGAACGACCCGAAGAACCTTTACTTCCCGCGCGGAATAGTGGCGAACAGGGAATTGGGCAAAGTCATACCCTTGGACGAAAAAAAGATTGTCGAGCACGTATCGCGCTCCTTCTACGAGGGGGACGGCGCGCTTCACCCCTCCGCCGGGGAGACCAAGCCTTATTTCACCGGCATAGACACCAACGCAAAGTACAGCTGGCTAAAAAGCCCGCGCTACGACGACATGCCGATGGAGGTCGGCCCGCTGGCAAGAATGCTGGTCGGCTACGCGTCCGGCCATAAGGAGATCAAGGAGGCGGTTGACGGCGCGCTTAAACAGCTCGGGCTTCCGGCGACCATCCTATTCTCCACGCTTGGAAGAACCGCCGCGCGAGCGTTGGAGACGAAAGTCGTGGCCGGCAAAATCACCTCGTGGCTGGACGAGCTTTTGGCGAACATCAAACGCGGGAACATGGAGACGTGGACGAAGTTCGAGATGCCGGAAAGCGCGTCCGGCTACGGAATGTCCGAGGCCCCGCGCGGCGCGCTGGGACATTGGATAGAGATTAAAAACAAGAAAATCCACAACTACCAGCTTGTGGTGCCGACGACGTGGAACGGCTCCCCCCGCGACAAAAAGGGGCAACGCGGCGCGTTCGAGGAGGCGCTCATCGGAACGCCGATACACGACCCGAAGAAACCGCTGGAGATTCTTAGGACCATCCATTCCTTCGACCCGTGTCTTGCCTGTTCGGTGCACGTTATAGACCCGCGCACCAACGAGATATACGAAACCAAAGTTTGCTGACGGGGAAGGCGATGGCTATATATCTTGAAATGGTCAAGATGAAGTCGGCGACCGTGAGGATTCTGCACTGGCTCATTTTTTTGTCCACCTGCGGACTGCTTCTAAGCGGCCTTTATATCGGCTTCCCGACTCTTCTAGCCGGAACGGGGGAGCCGTATCAGACGTTCGTGATGGCAAAAATTCGCCTTATTCATTTCTCGTGCGCCATCGTGCTGGACGTGGCGTTTCTTCTCCGCCTGTATCTGGCGTTTTTCTCCACCTTCCACAAGGACTGGAAGGAGGTTCTGCCGACGCCGAACAACATAAGGGAGGCTTTAGGCACCCTGCGCTTTTACTGGACGCTGAAGGGAAAGCACGACGACTCGCGCTGGGTGGATCCGTTTGACGGCCTGACGTTTTTCGCCCTCCACATGATTCTCGCGGCGCAGTTGTTCACCGGCTTTGCGCTATACGCGCC
>JACQEX010000034.1 GCA_016200345.1 Nitrospinota bacterium | reverse complement strand
ATCTACAAACTGGCCCGCAAAAAGGCGGACGACGGAAGGCTTAGGATAAAAATAAGCCAGGTGGAGATGGGTTTCGACGAAAAACGGGCGGTCATTTACTTCACCTCCGAGGAGAGGGTGGATTTCCGCGACATGGTCAAATCCATCGCCCACGAGATGGACACCCGCGTGGAGATGCGCCAGGTGGGGATACGCGACGAGGCAAAAATGCTCGGCGGGTGCGGCGTGTGCGGATTTAAGCTTTGTTGCACCGGGCACCTCACCGATTTCGCCCCGGTCTCCATAAGGATGGCGAAGGATCAAAACCTCTCGCTCAACCCGTCCAAAATTCTCGGCGTGTGCGGAAGGCTTATGTGTTGCCTCACCTACGAGCAGGATTTTTACCGCGAAATGCAAAAAACCGTGCCGCGCGTCGGCAAGGCGGTCAACACCCCCGACGGAAGGGGCAAGGTCATAGTGGCCGACTTCTTGCGAAGCAAGGTGACGGTTCTCCTAGAGGGGGAAAAAGGGGTGAACAGCTACGAGGCCGCGCAGGTGTCGTTGGTGTACCCGCCACAACAGCAGGGGAAAGGAAAAGGGCCGAAACAAAGCCAAAGGCAGGCCCAGGAAGGCGACGAACCGGACGACGACGACCAGCCGGAACCGATTCCGGCGGAGCTTTTAAAACCATAATGGCTTCCGGCAAATTTTACGTCACCACGCCCATATACTATGTAAACGACGTGCCGCATTTGGGGCACGCCTACACCACGGTCGCCGCCGACGTTTTGGCCCGTTACCATCGCGCGAACGGGGACGAGGTTTTTTTTCTGACCGGCACCGACGAGCACGGCCAAAAGGCGGAGCAGGCCGCGAAAAAAGCGGGGCGAGAAATTCAGCCTTATGTTGACGAAAAAGCGGAGGTCTTCCGCGCCCTTTGGAAAACGCTAAACATCTCAAACGACGATTTCATCCGCACCACGGAGCCGAGGCACAAGGCGGTGGTGCAGGAGATAATGCAGGCGTTGAAGGAGAAGGGGGAGATATACGAGGGGAGCTACGAGGGGTGGTACTGCGTTCCGGACGAACGGTTTTGGACCGAGAAGGATTTAAAGGACGGCAACTGTCCCGAATGCGGCCGCAAGGTGGAGCAGATAAAGGAAAAAAACTTCTTTTTCAAAATGAGCAAATACCGCGAGCAACTCGCGGAGAAGATAAAATCAGCCGTATTAGAGATTCTGCCGACCTCGCGCAAAAACGAGGTGCTTGGTTTCCTTGCCAAAGATTTGGGCGACCTTTGCATATCGCGCCCCAAATCGCGCCTTTCGTGGGGGATAGAGCTTCCCTTTGACAAGGAATACGTTACCTACGTTTGGTTTGACGCGCTCGCGAATTATATTTCCGCGCTGGGTTATCCAGACGGCGAAAAATATAAAAAATTCTGGCCCGCCGACCTGCACCTAATAGGCAAGGATATTTTAACGACCCACTCGGTTTATTGGACGACGATGCTGATGGCTTTGGAAATCCCATTGCCTAAACAAATCTTTGCTCATGGATGGTGGACGGTGGAGGGGCAGAAGATGTCCAAATCGCTCGGAAATTCCGTTTCCCCCGAAGTTGCGGCGGATGCGGTGGGAGTTGACCAATTCAGATATTTTTTGATGCGCGAGGTTCCGTTCGGATTGGACGGCGATTTCAGCGCAACGGCGTTGATAAACAGGATTAACGTTGACCTTGCGAACAATTTGGGAAACCTCGTCTCCCGCGTCCTTACGATGGTTGAGAAATACAGGGAATCAAAAGTGCCACAACTGCATATAGGCAAACCGATGTTTCTATATCATGAACCATCCTTTGCTAGTTACTACGCGCATATGGAGCGCCGAGAGTTTAGTCGCGCGCTTGAGGAAGTGATAAAGTTATGCGATGAATTGAACCGCTATATTGTTGAGAGCGAGCCGTGGACTCTTGCCAAAGACCCGTCAAAATTCCAAGAGTTGGATAATGTTCTTTATGGTGCGGCTCTCGGCATTACGTTAATAGGAAAAATGATCCACCCGTTTATGCCAGATTCCTCCGAAAAACTTAGGATATGGCTGGGTTTGGAAAATTGGGGTTTTTCGCACGTTGGAGTTTTAAAACCCGGGACGGTGGTAAAGGCGGGGAAGGCGCTCTTTCCGCGCATAGACGAAAAAAAGGCGGAGGAGATAAAAGTCCTATTGGCCCCGCAAAAACCGCAGTCCGCTCCGTCTGAGGAAATGCCGCAGATTACATTCGAGGATTTCATGAAGGTGGATTTGCGGACCGGCGTGGTGGTCTCCGCCGAGGCGGTGCCAAAATCAAAAAAACTTGTGAAGGTGCAGGTGGATTTGGGCACGGAGACGAGGCAGATAGTCGCCGGAATAGCGGAGCATTACAAGCCGGAAGTTTTGGTGGGCAAACAGGTGGTGGTTGTGGCAAACTTAAAGCCTGCGAAGCTTATGGGCGTGGATTCCTTTGGGATGTTGCTTGCCGCCAACGATGGGGGTAAACTTGTCCTTGCCGGAACATGGGAACCTGTTAAAGGGGGTTTGAAAGTCAAATGAAAAGGATTTTAGTACTTCTGCCGCTTCTTGTTTTTTCCTCCCAGGCGTGGGGCGAGGAAATCATGGTGAACAACGCCGACGCCAAGATTCGCAACGGCCCGGGAAAAACGTACACCATCCTTTGGAAGCCCCGTCTTTACACGCCGTTTGAGGTGCTGGCCAAATGGACGGACTGGTACGCCGTAAGGGACGTGGAGAACGACGTGGGCTGGGTTCACGCCGGTTCCGTCTCCAAGGACGAAGGGGCGATTGTAACCGAGAGCATAATTGACGTTCACGAGTCGGCCGACAAGAAGGGGGTTTGGACCGGCTCCCATGCGAAGGCTGTCGCGCCCGCCAAGAAAAAGGCGGAGAAGAAAAAGAAAGAGGCCAAGAAACAGCAAAAACCGGCTAAGGAACACAAACACGCCGAAAAGAAGACGTCCGAAGACTAGAATTGGATTTTGATTTGAATGCAATTAATTTGGTGGGTACATGGCCTCCGCCATGTGCCTCGCCCAGAAGGGGCGATAAGAATTTCATGCCTTCGGCATGAGGTACAAAGCGGAGGCTTTGTGCCTACCGGGGGAGTCAGTTTTGAACTTCGGAATTCGACATAAATATTTAAGTGACTCCATTTAAAAAACTCGTAATTTTCATATCCGCGTTCACGCTGGCGCGCCTGTTTGTGGCCGGCTCGTTCGAGCTTGCGCTGGACGACGGCTACTACTGGCTTTGGTCCCAACACCTCTCCCCCGGCTATTTCGACCATCCGCCGATGGTCGCCGTCGTAATTTGGGCCGGGACGTTGTTCGGACAGTCCGAAATTTTCGTCCGGCTCGGGGCCGTGCTGTTGGCGGCGGTCTCGACGTATTTGCTTTACCGCATCGCGGAAAAATTATTTAACAGCGCCGAGGCCGGATGGCATTCCGCCTGGATTGCGAATCTATGCCTAATTTTCAGCGTCGGAGCGCTTACGACCACGCCGGACTCCCCCCTAATTCCCTTTTACCTTTGCGCCATGATTTTGTTTTACGACGCGGCAAAGGCCGAAAACGGGGCGTGGTTGAAGTGGCTGTCTGTCGGCGTCTTCGTCGGGCTTGCGATGCTAAGCAAATACACGGCGGTTTTTTTCTTTCCGGGCGCCGTTCTGTACCTCGCGCTCTCCCCCGACAAACGAAGGTGGTTTTTCAGGCCGGAGCCGTACGTGGCCGCGCTTGTGTCGGCTGTTGTATTCAGCCCCGTGATATTTTGGAACGCGGAGCACAACTGGATTTCCCTGGCGTTTCAGGCGAAACACGGATTGGAGCATTCGGGCGGGAACCCGTTGGGGAGGTTTTTGGAGTTTGCCGGATTACAGGCGGTTATTTATTCAATCGGGATTTTTTTCTTCCTGATGGCCGGCATCGTCACCGCAATTCGTAGGTGCGGAATTTTTTCGAAAACCACGGCGGAAGGACAAGGCAAAGACACAAGCCTTTTTCTCGTTTCAATGGCGGCTCCGACGCTTATATTTTTTACGTTTAATTCCTTTCGGGCGACGGTGGAGGGGAACTGGCCCGTGCTAGGTTTTTTGCCCCTGTTCATCCAAGCCGGCGGGATGACCGAGGAATGGCTTAAAAACCGAGGCACTAAAAAACTTCTTACGGCCTCGATCGTGACGGCGGTGTTGCTGACCGCGTTCCTCCACGTTCAAATTGTGGACCCGATAATTCCGCATCCCAAACGGTTTGAGATAAGTAGAAGGGTTTTTGGCTGGCGGCAACTCGCAGGGGCCGTGGACGCCGAGCGGTCCTCCTTTCCCGCCAAGTTTTTGATAGCGGACCGGCATCAAATCGCCGGGTTGCTTACGTATTACACGGACGATCATTTGCCGGCGCACGTAATCGGCCGGTACAACAAGCTTAGGTACACGTTTTTACCCGGAACCGACACATACGCGGGCGGAAACGCAATTTACGTCGTCGAGGAGGAAAGGGACAATTCGAAGGCGTTGGAAAAAGTTTTTGAAAAAGTTGAAAAGGCCCGGACGGTGGTCATCGAGCGAAAAGGCGAACTTATCCGGAGGTTTTTAATTTACAGATGTTACAATTACCGGGGCGGACTGGATGATTTATAGGACTAAGGGGGCGCGTTAATTGAGATTGTCAACGATACGGGCGGTTGATTTTTGGCTTGGAAGGCCGCTTTGCGTTGTTTTGGATCTGCTGGCGTTCCTGCTCTCCCCGTTTTTGCGCCGTAGCAGGAACATTAAAAATGTTTTATTGATGGAGCTTTCTGAGGCCGGGAGCCTCATCATCGGGTACTCCGCCATTAAAAGGATAAAAACCGCCCTCCCGGAGGCGCGGCTTTTTTTTCTTATTTTCCAAAGGCACGCAAACGGGCTTAAACTTCTGGACGCCATTGACGAAAAAAACATCATAACGATACGCGATTCGTCCGCCATCGCCTTTCTAGGCGACGTGCTGAGGGCGGTGTGGCGGATGAGAAAATCCGGAATTGACACCGTGGTGGACATGGAGCTTTTTTCGAGGGCCTCGTCCATTTTAACCTTCATGTCGTTCGCCAAAAACAGGGCCGGTTTTTACGCTTACACCAACGAGGGGCTTTACAGGGGCCGTCTCATTCACAACTACAAGGTCGCTTACAATCCGTACAAACACATGGCGCTAAACTTCATGGCCCTCGTCGAGGCGGTGTTGGGGGACGCAAACGACAGCCCGAACCTAAAGCTCAGGCTGGGCGTGGAAAAGATAACGCCGTTTAGTCTGGCGGATTCCAAAAAAAGGGCGGAAAACGGCTTATCCCTCATCAAGTCAAAATATCCGCAACTCACCAAGGAGCATAAGATAGCGATATTAAACCCGAACGCCGGGGAGCTTCCGATAAGGGCGTGGGGAGTGAAAAATTTCGCCGAAACCGCGAAAAGAATCCTCGCCTCCGGCGAAGACCGCATTGTGGTCGTGATGGGGCTTCCCGACGCGATGAACGACGCCCTGTTTATAGGGCAATATGTTGGAAGTCAGCGTTGCGTTAATTTGGCGGGGGTGACAAAAAGCCTGGGCGACGTCGCCGACATTTGTTGCGCGGCAACGCTGTTGCTGACGAACGACAGCGGCCCGGCCCAATACGCGTCCATAACCCCGGCGCAGGTCGTGGTGTTGTTCGGCCCCGAGACGCCGGCGTTGTACTCGCCTCTTGGCGAAAGGGTTCACGCGGTTTATTCCGGTCTGTCGTGCTCCCCGTGCGTCACGGCGGCAAACCACAGAAACACGGTTTGCAGGGACAACAAGTGCCTTCAGGTCATCGGGGTGGACGAGGTGGCCAAGATATGCCTCGGCCTCTTAAAATGATATCATCGGCGCGTTATGGGCGGCAAAATGCATTTTGATAAAATTGTCCTGATTGGATTCAAAGGGAGCGGAAAGACCAAGGTCGGGAAACTTCTCTCCTCCGCGACAGGCTGGAAGTTTTTGGACATAGACGCGGTGGTGGAAAACATGCACGCGGAAGCCGGGCACGAGAGGGAACGCGCAAGGGGCATATTCTACAAATTTGGCGGCGATTATTTTAGGTGTCTGGAGGGGAAGGCAATCGAGCAAGTTTCCAAAGTCAAATACGAGGTGGTTTCGCTCGGAGGCGGCACGCCGATGAACCAAAGGTTTAAGAAGGAGGAATTTGGAAACGCGGCGTTCGTTCACCTGGACGGCAGGCCCGACGTGATTTTTGAAAGAATCATGCGAAAGGGAATCCCGCCGTTTTTTGACAAGGAAAACCCGCGAAAAAGCTTCGACGCGCTGTACGCGGAAAGGGAGCCGCATTACAAGCGGCTCGCAAATTTTACCGTGGACAACTCCGGCATTCCGGCGGAGCAGGCGTGCGGAATGATTTGCAAATTATTGGGTCTTGATGCGGAGGTGCAAAAATGAGCAATACTTTCGGAAGGCTTTTAAGGCTGACAAGCTGGGGGGAGTCCCACGGCCCCGCAATAGGCGGAGTTTTGGACGGCTGTCCGGCGGGCGTTCCGCTGTCCGAGCAGGACATGCAGAAAGATTTGGACAGGCGCAGGCCGGGCCAAAGCGCGATAACGACAAAAAGAAACGAGCCGGACGCGGTTAAAATCCTCTCCGGCGTGTTCGATGGAAAAACAACCGGCGCGCCGATAGGGTTCGTAATAGACAACCAGGATAAAAATTCGTCCTCCTACGAAAAAATTAAGGACGTCTACAGGCCGGGACACGCCGACTATTCCATGGACCAAAAATACGGGTTTAGGGACTGGCGCGGCGGCGGAAGAACAAGCGCGCGCGAGACGGCGGTTCGCGTCGCGGCGGGCGCCGTGGCAAAAAAAATACTGGCCGGGGTGAGGATAACGGCGCACACAACGCAGATAGGCGACGTTTTGGCCGTTGCGTTCAACGAGGCGGAAATAGAGAAAAATCCGGTGCGGTGCGCCGATCCGTCCTCGGCGGAAAAAATGGTTGCGCTGATTGAGAAAGTGCGAAAAGAGGGGGACTCCATCGGCGGAGTCGTGGAGGTCGTTGTCGAGGGGGTTCCGGCCGGGCTTGGCGCGCCTGTTTACGGCAAGCTGGACGCGGACTTGGCGTCCGCCATGATGGGAATTAACGCGGTTAAAGGGGTTGAAATAGGATCCGGCTTCAGGTGCGCCTCGATGAGGGGGAGCCAGAACAACGACCAGCTGGAGGTGGCGGGCGGAAAGATTTCCTTTAGGACGAACAACGCCGGCGGCATTTTGGGCGGAATTTCCAACGGCGATAAAATCGTCGTCAGAATAGCCGTAAAGCCCACGCCGTCAATAATTGTGGAGCAGGACGCCGTTGATAAAAAAATGCAAAAAACTCGGCTGACCGTCGAGGGGCGCCACGACCCGTGCATCTGCCCGCGCGTTGTGCCGGTGGCCGAGGCGATGGCCGCGCTTGTTTTGGCGGATCACCTTCTGTTGAACCGGGTATCGAAAATTTAATTTGAAACAGGCGGGAGTTATTCTGGCCTCCGCCTCGCCGAGGCGCAGGGAGTTGCTCGCCGCCATTGGAGTTTCCTTCCGGGCCGTGTCCGCGGAGGTGGACGAGACGCCACGGATCGGGGAAGACGTCTCAGACCTTGTGCGGCGGCTCGCGTTGGAAAAAGCGAGGAGAGTGGCGGGGTCGGAAAAGGAATCGCTCGTCATCGGGGCGGACACGCTTGTGGCGGTTGGGGGCCGAATTTTGGGAAAGCCGTCCGACGCAAAGGAGGCGGCTGAGATGCTTTATTCGCTTTCCGGAAGGAGCCACGACGTTTTGACCGGGCTGGCGTTTGTTAAATCCGACGAGCTATTGGAGGAGAACTGCGTGACGATTTCAAAGGTTACGTTTAAGAACCTTTCCGCGGTGACGATAGAAAAATATGTTGCGACCGGCGAGCCGCTTGGCAAAGCGGGGGCGTACGCCATACAGGGATTGGGGGCCGGGCTTATAGAGCGGCACGAAGGCTCGTTCACCAACATAGTCGGCCTGCCGGTCACCGAATTGCTGGGATTCTTGTTGCGGTTCGGAACGGAGCGAATTAAATGGGAGCCATTAAGATGAAACCGCTGGTGATAGGTCTGACCGGCGGCGTGGCCTCCGGCAAATCCACCGTTTTGAAGGTGATGCAAAAACTGGGGGCCTTGGCGATAGACGCAGACGTTCTTGCCCGACGCGCGGTTGACCCCGGCACGCCGGGACTCGCGGAGATAAAAAAGAGGTTCGGCCAAAAGGTGTTTTTTAATAACGGAAGGCTCGACAGGAAAAAACTCGCAGGCCTGGTTTTTGGGGATAAAAAAGCCCTTGCCGACATTAACGCGATTATTCACCCCAGGGTTTTTGAGCATGAGAAAAAATTGATAGCGGAGGCCGGCCGCAAGGCAAGGCGGGCGGTGATCGTTGTTGACGCGCCTCTTATGATAGAAAGCAACTCCCACGTTTGGAAGGACGCGGTCGTCGTTATGGACTGCCCGGTGGAGGCCCAGATAAAAAGGCTGGTGACAATAAAGGGGTACTCGAGGAGGGAGGCGCTGGCAAGGATAGGGGCGCAGATGCCGCTGGATGAAAAATTAAGGCACGCCGACTACGTCATAAAAAACCGCGGCTCCGTGGCGAAACTTCGCAAAACCGCCGCCGAGGTTTTCAAAAAAATATTGGCCGACTTCCAAAAATAAAAAAAAGCGGCTAAATTTTTACTCGAAGAAATATCCGATGGTCAGCGCGAGCGTCTCCTCGGCGCTAGCGGGTTGACCTACGTAGCCTTGCGTCCAGGTGGTTTTCCCCCCCGCCGTCGTCAGATGGTTTGAGTTTACCCAAGACGAGCCGGGGAACACGTACCCGTCGTAGGAAAACATGACGTTCCATGGCCCCTTGAATTTATACTCCAGGGAGGCAAAATAGCTCATGGCCTTCCCGGGCGATATTACGGTGTCGTTTGTGGACAGGCCGGCCGAGTACAGGCCCACGTATTCGTTTGTCCAAAACGGATATTTTATGCCGGCCTCCGCGTGCGGACCGGAGCCGGTCATGCCAAGCCCCATTCCGGCCTTTGCGTAGCCGATAAAATAAGTTTCCGTGTATCCGCCGCCGCCGCTGGAGCCCAGCGTTCTGGTCCAGTAATCCGTCCCAATGCCGGAAATAAAATCAATAAAATGTTCCCCCGATTTGCTTGGCGAACGGTAACGAAGGCTAAAATAGTTGTCCAGGTCAATGTAGCTGGTCTTGGAGTTTAACGGCGTATACGTGCACGCCTTGGTCGTGGACGAGCAGTTTTGGGAGGAACCGGCGTAGTCCACCTCTCCGAAACGAACCTGCCCCCTGTATCCCAGTAAAATTCCGGACGGTTTGTTCTGCAAAAGCGAACCGCCGACCACGAAGCGAGGGCCCGTCTCGGTGACTCCGGGCGTGCCCGGCACCGACTCGGTCCATCTAAAATAATCGGCCCCGCCGAAGATGCTGATTTCCGCGTTTGAAGTTTGCGGAAGGGAGAGCATTAGCAACGCAATAACGCCGCACGCCCTAAGCCAAAAGTAACTTTTTATTAAATTCATCTTCAATGTTGCTGTATCTCTTTTACCGGCTCGGCGGTCTTCGCCAAAGAAGCGGCGTATTGTTTTGGCTCGGTTCCCTCGCGGAACGCCTCGAAAAACGAATCCTCGTCGTTTGGTTTTGCCAGCAGTCCCGCGGATTTGTTAATTCTTACAAAGACGATGTTTTTCGGCGGCATGAAAGGTCGAATCTGGAGGTTCTTTATCACGCCTCGCATATAGTCAAGCCAAATGGGCGCGGCGGCGTGTCCGCCGGTCTCGCCTCTTCCTATTGTCTCCTCCTGGTCTCTTCCAACCCACACGCCGGTCACGACGCCGGATGTGTAGCCGATGAACCACGCGTCCATAAAATCATTGGTCGTGCCGGTTTTTCCGGCCGTCGGGACGCCAAGCGCCCTAACCCCCTGCCCGGTTCCCTCCTCGACCACCCCCTGCATTATGTTGTTCATCAAAAACGCGGTGTCCTCGGGCATTACGCGGTTTGCCACCGGCTCGGTGCGCTCGATAATCTGGCCGGAATTATCTTCGATTCGCCGAATAAAATACGGCTCGTTGCGAACCCCGCCGTTGGCGAGAACGCTGTAAACCGAGGTGAGCTCCAAAAGATTCACGCTGGAGGAGCCGAGGCCGATGGAGAGGTTGCTTTCCAGCTTTGACTTAAGGCCCAACTGCCTGGCGTACTCCGTGGCGTACTGAAGACCGATTGACTGCAGGACCTTGACGGTTACGATGTTGCGCGATTCGATCACCGCCGTTCTTATGGTTGTGGGGCCGTAAAATTCCTGCTTGAAGTTTCCCGGCTTCCAGTCCGTTCCCGTCCCCTCGAAGGTTATCGGCGAGTCTATGACGATGGAGGCGGGGGTGAAACCCTTGTCGAGGGCCGCGGCGTAGATAATCGGCTTGAACGCGGAGCCGGGTTGCCTTTGCGCCTGAACCGCGCGGTTGAAGGAGCTTTTTTCAAAATCGTATCCGCCGACCATGGCCCTCACCTCGCCCGTGGAGTAATCCATGCAAACCAGCGCCCCCTGAAGCGCCGGAGTTTGGTCGAGAGCCAGTTGAAGCGTCCCGTTTCCGGATTTTTCTATTATTTTCACCTCTATGACCTGGCCGGGCTTTAACAGTTTTGTCGCGTCGGAAACCGGCTCGAAGTTTCTTCCGTCCGCCTTTGGGTCGAACTTATGCGCCCATGAAAAGCCGTCCTTTCTTATCACGCCCTTGACGCCGTTGACCTCGACCATGATTGCGTCTTTGGTCACATTTTTCACGAGGGCCTTGAGCCGTTTGCCCGGGGCGAAATATTCCCACGAGGCCGTTTTTTTCTGCGGCGGGTTGATGTCGTCCCAGTTTGGCTTTTCCTTCGACGGGTCTATGAAGCCGAGCGCGCCCCTGTAGCCTATTCTTCGGTCGTCAACCTCAATTCCGTTCATAAGCGTGTTCTGCGCGTTTATCTGCCACGACTCGTCGAGCGTCGTGTAAACCTTCAGGCCCTGGTGGTAGAGCTTGCTGGAGCCGTATTTGGTGAAGAGGTGCCTGCGCACGTGTTCGGCGAAGTAGGGGACGTCGTTCGGCGTTTTTTTAAGTTTGCCGAGCTTTAGTTTTTCTTCCGTCGCTGTCTGCGCCATTTCTTTGGTGATGTAGCCCGACCCCAACATTCGGTTTATGACCAAATTTCTTCTGCGCACGGCCGCCCTTGGGTTGTTGAACGGCGAGTAGCTGTTCGGGGCTTTGGGCAGGCCGGCGAGAGTCGCCAGTTCGCCAAGCGAGAGGTCGCCCACGCCCTTGTCGAAATAAAGTCGCGCCGCCGCCTCGACCCCGTACGTCCCGTGGCCGTAATAGATTTGGTTCAGGTATATCTCCAGAATTTCCTCTTTTTTGAAATGGTTCTCTATTCTTTTGGAAAGAAGGTACTCCTTTAATTTTCTTGCGAACGTCCGCTCGCGCGACAAAAACATTACCTTTGCGACCTGCTGGGTTATCGTGCTTCCCCCCTGCACCACGCCCCCCTCGCGAAGTAGAATTCCGCGGCTGGACGGTCGAACCTGTCGTAAATCACCGTTACGACGGACGGCTGGTAGTTTTTCATCTGCATCACGTCCGGCAGTTCGCGCTCGTAATATTTGACCATGAAGGCCAAAACACCGGCCCCCGCCGCGGCCACCACTGCCATAATGTAAAGCGCCAGAAAAAGAAGTTGCATCCTCGTCCGGTTCCCAAGCCAGACGCGAAGTTTTTCGGCCCAGCCGGGACTATTTTCCAACGGCGGCCTCCTTCAACATAAGCAGGTCTTTCCACGATTCCTTCTTGTATTCGGGGCTTCTGTTAAGAAACGACGGGTGGTATGTCGCCAAAAGCGGTATCCCCTCGTATTCAAACCATCTTCCCCTAAGCTTGCCGATTGGCTCCTTTGTTTTTAACAGCGTGTGGGCGGCGTGGGTGCCGAGGGCGCAAATGAACGACGGCTTAATCAGCGCAATCTGCGTCTTTAGGTACCCCTCGCACGACTCCACCTCGTCCGGCGCGGGGGGGCGGTTTCCCGGAGGGCGGCATTTTAAGACGTTGGCTATGTAAACTTTGCCTCGGGAGATGGCAAGCGAACGCTCCGCCTCAATCATTGAGGTCAGCAGTTTTCCGGCCCTTCCGACAAACGGCAGTCCCTGCTCGTCCTCGTCCGCCCCCGGGGCCTCGCCGACGAACATTATTTTGGCCTTTTCATCGCCGCTTCCGAAAACGGTCTGGGTGCGTGTTTTGTGCAGGACGCACTTTTTGCATTTGGCCACGTTTTTTGCAAGCTCCGCAAGCGACGAGGTTTGCGCCTCGTTGCTTTTCCTACCCGCGTTCTTAACCGCCAAAGCAGTCTCCCCCTCGTCTGTTACAATCGGGCGCCTTGCCGCCGTCTGATCCCGGTCAAGGTATTCCACGCCGATGGTTTGTAAATATTTAAAATACGACTCGGCTTCTTTTTTCATTTATTAATGAACCAACCCGGTAATACTACACTTTTTTTGGATTAATTGGGGGCTATGCCTTGGCCGTCGGAAAAAGTTTTACGGCCTCGTCCAATATCCTGTTGGCCATGGCGTATTTATCCGTCCTTTCCACCAGGGTCGGCTCCTGCCGCCTCCCGATTATGGAAATTTCGTTGAAGTCGCTGTCGAAGCCGATGTCGGTTCGCCCAACGTCGTTCACGCAAATCATGTCCATGTTTTTTGCCGCCATTTTTTCCCTGGCGTTCCGCAAGAAATCCCCCGTCTCGGCCGCAAAGCCCACGATTATCCGGCGCCCCTTTTTTTCGCCCATGGCGGCCAAAATATCCGGGTTCGGCTCCAGAGTTAGGGTCGTAGGAACGTCTCCCTTTTTTGTCTTCCCGACGGACGCCACGGCCGGCCTAAAATCCGCCACGGCGGCGGCCATTATCAGCATGTCCGCCTCCTCGAAAACTCTCTTAACCGCGTCGAACATCTCCTCGGCCCGTCGGACGGCGACCTCGGCCACCCCTTTTGGCGCCGGTATTGAGAGGGGGCCGTGGACAAGCGTAACCTCCGCGCCGCGCTCCAGCGCCGCTTGGGCCAGCGCAACGCCCATCTTGCCGGAGGAACGGTTGGATATAAACCTCGCCGCGTCTATCGGTTCCTCGGTCGGGCCGGCCGTTACCACAACGCGCCTTCCGGCATAATCGTTGTTTGCGCCGACGGCCTTGGCGATTATTGACACAAGGCTTTCGATGGACGGGAGCCTTCCCTCGCCCGTGTCTCCGCATGCCATTTCGCCCGATTCCGGCGGGATTATGTTGACCCCCCTTTTTTCGAGGGTCTTGATGTTTTCCAAAACGGCCTGGTTGGAGAGCATCGCCGGGTTCATCGAGGGAGAAACGTATAACGGGCACTTTAGCGCCAGCATGGAGGTAAGCAACAGGTCGTCCGCCACGCCGTGCGCAAGTTTGCCCAAAAAATTTCCGGTCGCGGGGGCCACCAACGCGGCCGCCGCGTCGCGCACCACGTTCAGGTGGTCGTAAGGGTCTTCCTGCACGTCCCAATTCCACGTCAAAACCCGGTTTCCCGAAACGGCCCTAAGCGCGGTTGGGGTCACAAACTGTTCGGCGGAGCGCGTCATAATCACATGCACGTCCATGCCGAGCTTTTTAAGGCCCCTCGCCAAGTCGGGGGTCTTATAGGCCGCCATGCCGCCCGTTACGCCAAGAATAATCTTTTTTGCCATGTCTCATTCTATCCCGCTTTTTTAACGGAACAAAGCGGGATAGAATACGGGGGCATGACCATAAGGAAGACCGTTTAATTGACGCTTAAAACCCACGCCTCGCCTCGAAGAATATTTTACGCCCTCGTTTTGGCATTGTTCGCCAATTTGGTCTCGTGCGGCTACAGGTTTTCGGCGCAGTACAGCCGGTTGCCGGAACGGATAAAAACCGTCTCCGTGTCGGTGTTTAAAAACAACACCAAGGAGCCGAATCTGGAGCTTGCCGTAACCGAGGCGATTGCCGAGACCCTGCGCCACGACGGAAGGTTGGAATTGGTTTCGGGCAAATCGGCGGATTCCGCCGTTTCCGGCTCGGTGGAGCAATACAGGCTGGATCCGCTGGCGTTCGACACCTTAAACCGCGCCGCCCAGTACAGGGTGAGGATAAAAATTAAGATTAAATTCGAGGACAAGGCCCCGGGCGGGGAGGTTCTTGAAAAAACTTTGGAAACCCAGTGGGACTACGCTACCGGCGGCGCCATAACCTCGGCGGAAAAGGCAAGGCAAGACGCTATCAAAAGGGCCTCCTCGTATTTGGGCGACAAGGTTGTCGGCCTTTTATTCGAGGGATTTTAAAAGAGGAGGAGCCTCATATCCACCACGATTCACGGTAACACAACCGGGCTGGGGCACAACGCCGTAAAAAGCCTGGAGCGCATCTACCGCAGAAAAATTCCGCCCGGACTGCTGATTACGGACGAGCTTTTTGCCTATGTCTCGCGCCTTTCGCGCGAACTGGGGTGCCAACTGGCGATTCTTGCCGACCGAAAGGGGAAAATTACGCACGTCGTCGTGGGTAACGACCACGAGATAGTCATTCCAAACCTCGGCCAGTTGAGGGTCGCGGAAAAACGACTGGCGGGTATTCGGTGCTTCCACACGCATCTAAAGGGGGAGGGGCTGACTCAGGACGACCTTAACGACCTGCTCTTGTTAAGGCTCGACGCGATGGCGTGCGCGCAGGTAAGACCGGACGGCACGGCGGATAAAATATCGCTCGCGCATATTTCACCCGGCGCGGAGGACACGTACTCCGTTTTCGGCCCCGCGTCGGTCGCGTCGGCAAACGAGTTTTTTGGCGGCCTCGTGGAAAACGTGGAGTCGGCGCTTAGAAAAACGGTCGTCACCAAAAAAGTCGGCGAAAGCAGTTCGGCTCTTCTCATACACGTTTCCAACCTGCCGAGGCATGCAATGGATTTTTCCTTGGACGAGCTTGAGGAGCTTGCAAAAAGCGCCGGAATAACCTCGGTCGAGCGCGTGATTCAAAGACGCTCCGTTCCCGACCCGAAATACCTCATGGGACAGGGGAAGTTAAAGGAGTTTATGATAAAGGCGCTTTCGATAGGGGCCGACATGGTTATTTTCGACGCGGAGCTTACGGCGGCGCAGATTAAGGCGATTTCTGATTTTACCGACATGGACGTTCTTGACCGCACACAGCTGATTTTGGGAATTTTTGAAAAACGCGCCGAAAGCAGGGACGGCAAAATCCGCGTGAAACTGGCGCAGATGAAATATCTTCTGCCGAGGCTCGGCGCGAAGGAATCGGCGCTTTCCCGCATACGCGGCGGCATCGGCCTTCGCGGGCCGGGCGAGACGACGTCCGAGGTGCAACGCAGGCACCTTCAGGGGAGAATCTCCTTTTTTGAAAAGGAGCTAAAAAGGCTGAAACAAAAACGCGCCCAAAAAAAGGGGGGCAGAATCCGCTCCGGAGTGGAAACCATCTCGATTATCGGCTACACCAACGCGGGGAAATCCTCGCTCATCAACCGGCTAACGGGTTCCGACCTCATGGTCAAAAACCTGCTCTTTTCCACGCTGGACCCGGCCTCGCGCAAAATATGGCTTGGCGAGGGGCGGCACGCGGTGATTAGCGACACGGTGGGCCTCATAAGAAATATGCCCGAAACATTGATGGGCGTTTTTCGCGCCACGATGGAGGAGCTTTCAGAGGCGCGTTTGATAATCAACGTGGTGGACGTCTCGAACCCGGATTACGAAAACCACCTGGAGGTCAGCAACAAACTGCTGGAGGAACTGGGGCTGAACGACACGCCGAAAATAACCGTGTTTAATAAGGTAGACTTGATTGACGCTGAGATGGCGCAAAACGTGTGCAAGCTGTGCAAGGGAATCGGCGTGTCCGCCGAAAGTGGAACCGGGATAAACGAGCTTTTATCCGAGATTTCCGAAAAACTTTATCCGCCCAACCGTTCCGAGGAATGCGATATAAATAAGCTATGAAAGATTTTTTGTTGATTGGCGCGCGCCTTGTTTCGATGGTGATGATGGACGTGTTTTGGCACCTGTTTTTCAAGCCGAAGGGATACGGGCTGGAAAACATACCGAAGAAAGGCGGGGTTTTGGTCACGTGCAACCACCTGTCCAATTTGGACCCGATGTATGTCGGCTACAACGTGTGCAATAGTTTCGGCAGGTTTTCGATGCGTCAAATTTGGAATCCGGCAAAGGAGGAGCTTTTTAATATTCCGGTCATTGGATTTTGTATAACGCTTCTACGTGCGTTCCCCGTCAAGCGGGGAAAGGCGGACGTAAAATCCATGGAAAAAATAACGGAGCTTGCGAGAAAAAATATCGTCACGGTTTACCCGGAGGGGACTAGGTCGCCCGATGGAAAACTTCAAAAGGGGAAATCCGCGGTGGGCAAAATAATTCACGATTCCGGCGCGACCGTGGTGCCGGCCGCCGTGTTCAATACGCAATTGTGTCTCCCCAAGGGCTCCACCCGGCCAAAGTTTTTCGTCCCGATATCGGTCGTGTTTGGCAAACCTTTGGATTTTTCCAGATACAAAGGGGTGGAAAACACGAAGGAGATATCCAAGGCGATTATTGACGAGGTTATGGCGGCAATCGCAAATTTGCAAAAAGAGTACGCGTATCTCGACGCCTCCCCCAAATAAAAATGTCGAATGAAAAAATAGCCGGGGTGGACGAGGCGGGCAGGGGGCCGCTTGCCGGGCCGGTCGTCGCCTCGGCCGTTATTTTGCCGGAGGGCAAGACCCCGCCGGTTCCGTTTAGGGACTCGAAAATCCTTTCCGCCTCCGCGAGAGAACGGCTTTTTATTTGGCTCCATGAAAGCGGAGCGGACATAGGCGTTGGAATCGTAGACCACGAGGAGATAGACAGGATGAACATCCTTCGCGCCTCTCTTTACGCGATGAAAATCGCCGTCGGCAAATTGAAATCAAAACCGTCGCTCCTATTAATAGACGGCACCTTTACGCTCGACCTTACAGACGTGCGGCAGGAGGCGATTGTTAAGGGGGACTCAAAAATCGCCGCTATATCCGCCGCCTCGATAATCGCAAAAGTCACGCGCGACAGAATAATGGACGACTACCACGGGCAATACCCGGCCTACGGGTTCGACAGGCACAAGGGGTACCCCACGAAGGCGCATCGCACGGCGGTTTTGACCCACGGTCCCTGCCCGATACACAGGAAAAGTTTCCGCGTTAGGCCGGTTTAGCGATGTTTGAGTTTCTAAAAAAATTCAAGCAAAAGGCGCTTGTTTACGGCAAAAGCTCCGAAAAGACGGCGGAAAAATACCTTCGCAAAAAAGGGTACAAAATCGTCGAGACCAACTACAGGTGCAAAAAGGGGGAGATAGACATAATCGCGTTGCACAAAAAGTACCTGGTGTTTTGCGAGGTGAAGGCGCGTCGGAACCAAACCTACGGCTCGGCGCTGGAGGCGGTCACGCCGTCGAAAATCCGCAAAATCCGTCTGACGGCGGAGGATTATCTGCTTAAAAAAAATCTCAAGGACGCGGACTGCCGATTCGACGTTTTGACGATAGACGAGACCCCGGACGGCACGAGGATGGAGCTGATTACAAACGCGTTTTAGGGGGTAGAATAGTAATCCATGGGCGATATCGAAAATCCTCAGAATTTCATACCGGTAACAATTGACAAAAGCCACATCACCACCATAGGGGAAAGGCTTTATGCGGAGAGCATCGAGTTTGTCCGCGAGCTTGCCAACAACGCCTACGACGCCGACGCAACATTGGTCAACGTAATCACTGGCGACGACTCCATCGAGGTGCGGGACAACGGTGGTGGAATGGATCTACAGGGCCTTAAACAGTATTTCAACATCGGTTCGCAAAACAAGTTAAACGCCCCCAAATCCCCGGTTCACGGCAGGGACAGAATCGGAATGTTTGGAATAGGCAAGTTCGCATCGCTTTCCGTGTGCAAACGGTTCGAGGTTCTTACGAAAAAAGGGGATTTTGTCGCAAGGGTGGTGTTTGACAAGGAAAATTGGGAAAACGGCAAAAACGAGTGGAGACTGCCGTTGGAACTGCTACCGCCGGATTTCAGGAAGGAAGACGGAACGACGGTTATTCTTTCGGGAATTGACAAGCGGTTCGACCCCAAGGACATAGAGGGGAAAATCGTGGAGGGCACGCCTATTAAGGCCCCGCATTTCAAGGTCAAAATAAACAACATCACGGTAACTCCAAAGAGCCTTTCCGGACATAAAATCCCAATTCTTGAGGGAACCGCGTTTGGCGTCATTTCCGGCGAGATAATAATTGTGGCCGAGTCGGCGATTCTTTCAACGGAGCCGGGAATAGAGGTGAAGGTTAAGCAGGTGACGGTCAAAAGGGAATTGTTCGGCATGGAAACGTGGGGGAAGATTTTTACAAGGGTCAGGGGGGAAATAAACGCAGATTTCCTCCCCATCACAAGCGACAGAACCGGATTTTTAAGGGACTCCGACGAATACCGGGAATTCCAACGCGCAATGCTTGTCGTGATGGAAGGGATTAAATCCTACATCCACAAGCTGACCACAAAGACCGAGGGGCGAAAGATAAGCAGGGTTCTAAAGGAGGCGTTGCAAAGAATTTATAAGGCACTTGCGGCAAACCCGGATTTATCTCCTTTCGGCGCTTTTCCGGTCGGCGAAAAAACAAAAGGGCCGGGTTCCCCGGCGATGACCTCGGAACCGGGCGGGGAACCCTCCGGACAAAATGTGACGCCGGAGGGAATGCAGGTTGAGCCGCCAAAAAAGAGAAAAAAGAAGCCGAAGGTTAAAAGCCTCACGCCAAACGCCATTATAAAAAAGATAAAATTTGGCGACACCGGAGTTTCATGCGTGGTTGACAGTTTCGGCGAGAACGGCCCAGAGGTGTTTACCGAAGAAACGACGATTTACCTAAACCGCGACCACCCGCTGTACAAACGCGAGTCCTCCAAGCCGGACACGCACACGCTAAATCTCGCAAGGCTAATCACGCAGGAAATTGCGTTGATGAAGGATCCAAGAAATCCCAGGCAGGCGTTCGACAGGCAGAGCAAACTGTTGCGCGACGCATTTATAGACGGGGTTTAAGAAAGTTGAAAACGTGTGTTATTATGTGGCTAGAATAGCCACGTTTTTAAAAAGGAGCTTAAGTGAAACGTACGATCGGTATTTCCGTGGGAGTCAAGGAGTTGAAGGACAAGCTCACCCATTATCTGTCCATCGCCAAGGACGGAGGCCGGGTTGTTGTCACCGACAGGGGAAGGCCGGTCGCGGTGGTTGGTTCCTTGTCGGAATGGGGCGGCGAAGAATCCAATGACGAACGGCTGGCAAAAATGGCAAGAGCCGGACTTATTATATTGCCTTCCGTCGGAGGGGGTTTTTTAAGGGTTAAACGGGCGAAAATTAAGGGTAAATCGCTTTCTCTTACGGTGACGGAGGATCGTAGGTGATTTTTTTTGATACCAGCGCGTTGGTAAAAAGATATGTGGAGGAGAGCGGATCTGGCTTTGTGGAGAAGATGTTTTCTTCGGGCGAGACATTGTCAGTTTCCATTTTGGCTTACGCTGAAACGCTATCTGCGTTGGCTCGCAGGGCAAAAATTGGTGATGTTTCCGTCAGCGCCCTCAAAACAATTTCCGCTAGTTTTGAGGCGGACTGGAAAAGGATGTTGGTGATACCCCTGGGGAGCCAACTGGTGTTTGTCGCATCCGACGTAGATTTACTTTCCGCCGCAAAAAAGGAAGGTTTGGAAATCCGCAATCCACAGGCCCAGATTATGTAGTAACCACAAGTGGAAGTCTCCGCCTACGTTGAAAACGTGTATTGGTAGCCCCAAGGGGAATCGGCTCCTCTCGCCGAACATCCTGTTCGGCTCCATCAGCCGCGATTCGCCTCCTAAGCTCGCATAACGCTCGCTTGCCCTCCTTAATCAGTCGGGCCGGAGGCTCACTTTCGATTCTCCTTGTGGGTGGAGTCAATAAATAAAACCATCCCGGAGGGAAGGTTTTATTTATTGGTAGCCCCAAGGGGAATCGAACCCCTGTTTGCGCCGTGAGAGGGCGATGTCCTAACCGCTAGACGATGGGGCCGTCATGCAGGAATTGTGCATAATACGGGATTATCGGTGTATAATCAAGCAATGCGTCAACTAATAATGGCTTTCTCGCTGATTTGGGCCTTTCAAGGCTCGGTTTTTGCCGATGATCAAAAGGTCATACACGGCGGAGGAGGTCTCAAGCAGGTTCCGCTCGCCGGGGAAATAAAACAACAGACGATCCCAAACGAATTCTTCTATGAAGGCCAAAATTCCGTCCTCTCGGAGAAAACCCTCCTGACCGCCGGGTATCTGGTCTACAACGACCACCCTACGGGCTACGTAACCGGCGTGGAGGAGGCGAAAGAAACCGCCCTTACCGGCGACACGGTTTACCTCAGCCACGGTGCCGACGCCGGAATAAGACCCGGAAACAGGTATTATATTTATACAAAAAGCGCGAACGTGTTGCGCCCCGGCTCCAAGGATGACTACGGCTACATAGTGACAATAGTCGGGGTGGTGAGCATTGTGGAAGTTAAGGCGAAAAGTTCCTTGGGCATTGTGAAGGCCGAGTATCAGGAGATTCGCACCGGCAACAGTTTTATGCCGGAATTTTCACTCGCCTCCCCCAAGGTTGACCCGGACAGGCCGCTGGCAAATAAATCCGTAAAAGGCGTGATAATGGCCGTAAACGCCGGCAAGGAATCCATCTCGTTCGGCGACATGGTGTACCTAAGCGTCGGCGGCGGCGACGGGGTGGCGGAATCGGACATTTTCGAGGTCACCGAGGGAGTCCCCGCGAAAGGCCAGCCGGGCGCGAAGGAACTGCCAAGGAAACTCGGAAAGCTTAGGGCCGTGGTGGTAAGATTCGACTCCACCACCGCGGTGGTCGTCTCCTCCAAAAGCGAAATTAGAGTCGGGGACAAGGTCTCCTACATACAGGAAAGATAACCTCCGCACCCCTGACTTCGCCCATTGAAAACTCAAAAATTTAAGCGGGCGTGGATTGTCACCATCGGCAACGAACTCACCACCGGCCTGGTGGCCGACATAAACGCGTCGGTCTCCGCGCGGTTTCTGCTAAAAAGAGGTTACGACGTGGCGCGCATCGTCTCCGTTCCCGACACTGAACGGGCGATAACGTCGGTGGTGGGCGAGGCGCTAAGGAAATCCGATTTCGTAATAATCACCGGCGGTCTTGGGCCGACGCACGACGACGTCACAAAAAACGCCCTTTGTAAATTTTTCAAATGCAAAACCCGGTTTAATCCCTCCGTTCTACGGCAGGTTCAGGGGATGTTTAAAAAATTCGGCAAAAAAACGCCGGGAATAAACCGTTCCTACGCGGACGTGCCGACGGCGGCGATAGCCGTGCGAAACGGCGCCGGAATCGCCCCCGGCCTGTTGTTCAAAAACAGGGTGCTGGTTCTTCCCGGCGTTCCGCACGAGGCGCGGCATATGCTCGAAACGTCCGCGTTACGGCTCGTCCCGTTCGGCGGAATGCACGCGGCCGACAAAATATTCCGCACCGCCGGCGCGTCGGAAACAAGGCTTTCCGACGGGATGAAGGGGCTTTCCTCCGCCCTAAAAATAGTCGAGGTCGCCTTTCTTCCAAGCCTTGGCAACGTGGACGTGAGAATAATTTCGCGCGAC
>JACQEX010000039.1 GCA_016200345.1 Nitrospinota bacterium | reverse complement strand
TGTGCCGCCAAACGTCGTTCCAACCAGCAACGTCCACTGGTCGCGCGAAGTGACCACGACGTCAACCGTATTTTCAGCCTTCCCCTTGAACGACGTTATCTCCACCTCTGTCAAATATGATTTTGCCCTGAGATTTCTGGCGGTCTCGTCAATAAGACGGGCGTTGTACGGCTCCCCCTCCTTGAAGAGAAGCTCGTTTCGAATCGTTCTTTCGCGCGTTATAATGTGAATCTTGTCGCCAAGTTTTCCAATCCACCCGTTTTCGGACGGATTCGTAAGGTCGAAAACGTTCCGATTCAAAATGGTTATTGTGCCGATTTTATGGGTGGCGTCCCAAACGGGATGCTCGCCGTCCTTTCGCATTGTTTTGACCGCGTCCGTCTGTGTGGGAACGGCGACGTCGTTGGCAACCGGAGCCGGAGGTGGAGGCGGATTCTCGGCTGAAAAAGCAACCGCCGAATAAAACGATAAGAATAGAACCGACACAAGGGAGAGAATGACCGGCCTAAGTTCGATCTGAATTGAAAAAATCCTTAAACGGTTTCCCAAATAAAGGGATCTCCAAGCCAAAAGCCCAAGACCTCGGATTTGTTTTTCCTTGTCACTTTTGCACGACAAGTTTTGACGCAAGGGCGATACGGGCCTCGGCCCGCTCGATTTTCGACCTGAATTTAACGCCTTCTTTGCTTTCGGCGTCGACTCCGCCCAGTTCTTTTTCCCACCTGTCCTTGTCCTTCAAGGCCCTGTCCAGGTCTATATCCCCGGCATTTTCGGCGTTCTCGACTAGAAGCGAGACCGAGGTGGCGTCCACATAGGCGTAACCCCAGCTGACCGCCATCAAGGTTTTCTGTTCGCCAACCTCGATGGAAACCTCGCCCGGCCTTATAAGGGAAACCAATTCCGCGTGCCCAGGAAGAACCCCGAACTCGCCGTCCACGCCGGGTGCGGACACGTAGCTCGTCTCACCGTCAAACACCTTTTTTTCGGGCGTTAGAATTTCTAGATGAAACCTTTTTTCGTCCATAACCCTTTTTAGCTCTTCTTCTTCAATTCTTCGGCTTTTTTCATCGCACCCTCCAAATTGCCGACCATGTAGAAGGCCTGCTCGGGAAGGTGGTCAACTTCGCCGTTGACAAGAGCCTTGAACCCCTCGATGGTCTCCTTGACCGGGACATAGATGCCGGGCGAACCGGTGAAGGCCTCCGCCACGAAGAAAGGCTGGGACAGGAACCTCTGAATTTTCCTGGCGCGCGAGACGGTCAGCCTATCCTCCTCGGAAAGCTCTTCCATACCCAAAATCGCGATTATATCCTGCAACTCCTTGTATCTTTGCAGTATCGCCTGAGTCCTTCTGGCGGTGGAGTAATGCTCCTCGCCCACGACCTGCGGGTCTAGAATGCGCGAGGTGGAGTCCAGCGGATCCACAGCGGGGTAAATTCCCAGCTCGGATATCTTTCTGCTTAAAACCGTTGTGGCGTCCAAGTGGGAGAACGTGGTTGCCGGCGCCGGATCCGTGAGGTCGTCCGCAGGGACGTAAACCGCCTGCACGGAGGTTATGGAGCCTTTTTTGGTGGAGGTGATGCGCTCTTGAAGAACGCCCATCTCGGTGGCCAACGTCGGCTGGTATCCTACGGCGGAGGGCATGCGCCCCAAAAGCGCCGACACTTCGGAACCCGCCTGCGTGAAGCGGAATATGTTGTCCATGAACAAAAGAACGTCCTGCCCTTCCACGTCGCGGAAATATTCCGCCGTGGTGAGGCCGGTCAACGCCACCCTTGCGCGCGCGCCCGGCGGCTCGGTCATCTGCCCGAATATAAGGGCGCACTTGTCTATGACGCCCGACTCGGACATTTCGTGGTAAAGGTCGTTTCCCTCGCGGGTTCTTTCGCCGACGCCGGCGAAAACCGAGTAGCCGCCGTGTTCGGTGGCGATGTTGTGAATAAGCTCCTGAATGAGAACCGTTTTGCCGACGCCCGCCCCGCCGAACAGCCCGGTCTTTCCGCCCTTCAAGTAAGGCTCCAAAAGGTCCACGACTTTTATGCCGGTCTCCAGCATTTCCGGGTGGGTGACTTGGTCCTCGAATGTCGGGGCCTCCCTGTGTATCGGGTCGAGCCTTTCCGCCTTCACCTTCCCCTTTCCATCAACCGGCTCGCCGACGACGTTCATGATTCTTCCCAAAACACCCTTGCCGACAGGCACGGAAATCGGCTTCCCGGTGTCGGTCGCGGTCATGCCGCGCACAAGGCCGTCGGTCGGGTGCATTGAAATCGCCCTTACCGAGTTTTCGCCCAAGTGGGAGGCGACCTCGGCGACGACTCTTCCGCCGCCCCTTGTGTTAATCTCAAGCGCGTTGAGCACCGCGGGGAGCTGTCCCCTCGGAAAATCCAAATCCATTACCGGCCCGATTACCTGCGTTATCCTGCCTGCGTCCGAAACACCTTGCGTAGTCATAATCAACAAACCTCCGTTAAACTTCGTCCTTATCCCTTGAGCGCGTCGGCCCCGGATACTATCTCTATCAATTCCTTCGTTATCGCGCTTTGTCTCGCGCGGTTGTACTCAAGCGTAAGGGCGTCTATCATTTCGCCCGCGTTTCTTGTGGCGCTGTCCATGGCGACCATCTGCGAGCCGTTAAAGCTGGCCCACGACTCCAATATCCCCTGGTAGATTTGGAACTCCACGTTTTTTTCGAGTATCGCCGAAAAGACCTCCTCCGCGGACGGCTCGAAAATCTTTTCGCCCGCGCCGTCGCCCGTCTTGCCCCCCTCGGATGAGATTGGCAACAACTGCTCGAACACCACGTCCTGCGACATCACGGTCTTGAACCTGTTGTAAAGCACGTAAACCTTGTCCACCTTTCCGCTCGTGAACATCTCCGTTATGTCCTTGGCGACGTTGGCGGCGTATTCGTAGCTGATGGACCTAGAAAAATCCACCCAGCATTTTTGCATCGTCACGTTTCGTCTGCGAAAGAAATCCCTTCCCTTCTTGCCGACTGACGAGACGTGAATCGCAAGGTTGGAGTTTTCGTTCACGTACCGCATGGCGGTCTTGAACAGATTGCTGTTGAACGCGCCGCAAAGCCCCTTGTCGGAGGAAAAAACCACGATGAGGACGTTCTTCTCGGCCCTTTTTTGAAACATCGGGTGCGTGTAGGAGCCGTCCTGCGACGAGGTAAGCTTGCCCATCACCGACCGCATTTTCTGCGCGTAGGGACGGGAAAGAACAACCGCCTCCTGCGCCCTGCGCAGTTTGGCCGCCGCGACCATCTTCATGGCCTTGGTTATCTGCCTTGTGTTTTTTACCGACGTTATGCGTCGTTTTATGTCCCTGCCCGACGCCATTAGAACCTGCTCTTAAACTCTTCGTAGGCCTTGGCTATCCCCTTCTTAATCTCGTCGTCCAGCGCCTTCTTCTCGAGGATGGACTTCAAAATTGACGGGTGCTTCTGCTCGATGTACGAAATGAAGCCGGACTCGAACTCCCTAATCCTATCAATCGCAATCGGGTCGTAAAGACCGGAGGAGCCGAGGTAAATGGAGACGATCTGTTTCTCGACCGGCATCGGCTGGTACTGCCCCTGTTTTAGTAGCTCCACCATTCGCGCGCCCCGATGCAACTGGGCCATCGTAGCCGCGTCCAAATCGGAGCCGAACATGGTGAACGCCGCAAGCTCGCGGTACTGCGCGAGGCTTATGCGGAGGGTTCCGGCGACCTGTTTCATCGCCTTAATCTGAGCGGAGCCGCCGACGCGGGAGACGGATATGCCGACGTTTATCGCCGGCCTCACGCCGGAGTAGAAAAGGTCGCTCTCCAAAAATATCTGGCCGTCGGTTATGGATATCACGTTCGTCGGGATGTAGGCCGAAACGTCGCCGGCCTGCGTCTCGATTATCGGAAGCGCGGTAAGCGAACCGGAGCCCAAATCGTCGTTCAGTTTTGCGGCGCGCTCCAGAAGGCGGGAGTGTAGGTAAAAAACGTCGCCCGGATAAGCCTCGCGGCCCGGCGGTCGGCGCAAAAGCAGGGAGAGCTGGCGGTACGCCACGGCGTGCTTTGAAAGATCGTCGTAAACCACCAGCGCGTGCTGTTTGTTGTCCCTAAAATATTCTCCGATGGCGCAACCGCAGTACGGCGCAAGATAAAGAAGGGGGGCCGGCTCCGAGGCGGTGGCGGCTACGATTGTGGTGTACTCCATCGCGCCGGTCTCCTCCAGCCGTTTGTAAACCTGCGCAACGGTGGAGCGTTTTTGGCCTATGGCGACGTAAATGCATTTTACGCCGAGTCCCTTTTGATTGATGATTGTGTCTATCGCGACGGCGGTCTTGCCGGTCTGCCTGTCGCCGATTATCAACTCGCGCTGGCCTCTGCCGATGGGCACCATGGCGTCGATCGCCTTCAACCCGGTCTGCAACGGCTCATGGACTGATTTTCTGTCTATAACGCCGGGGGCGATTTTTTCCATCTGTCCGAAGTGGGTGGTTTTAATCGGGCCTTTTCCGTCAATCGGCTGTCCGAGGGCGTTTACGACCCTTCCGACCATCGCCTCACCAACCGGCACCTCGGAGATTCTGCCGGTTCGCTTTACCTCGTCCCCTTCCTTAATGTCCGCGTCCGAGCCAAGTAGCACCGCGCCGACGTTGTCCCTTTCCAAGTTGAGGGCAAGGCCCATGACCCCGCCGGGAAACTCCAAAAGCTCGCCCGCCATGACGTTCTCCAGCCCGTAAATTCTGGCGATTCCGTCTCCGACTGAAATGATGGAGCCCGTCTCCTTAAGCTCGACGCCCTTCTCGAACCCCTCGATTTCCTTTTTAATTAACTCGCTTATTTCCTCCGCCCGGATAGCCACGTTCTAAACCTCCGTATTTAATCTAAGTTTTGCCAATTGATTTACCACGCTTCCGTCGTACACTGTGCTTCCCACGCGGGCGACCACTCCTCCGATAAGCGATTTTTCCACACCAACCTCCAACACGGCCTTTTTGCCGCTGATGGAGGAAAATAATTTTTCAAGCTCGGCCGTCTCCGACCCGTTCAACGGATATGCGGACGAGACGCGCACCTTCTGCCTGCCGAGCTTTTCGTCCAGCAAAAGCGCGTAGATTTCGGAGATGTCGGCGATAAGCTCGATCCTTCCGCGACCGAGAACCACCTCGACGACCTTAAGGCTTTTCGCCCCCATCGCAAGCTTGGCCGCGACCGACCTCAAAACGTTTTTTTTGCGGTCGCCGGGGACGCCGGGATGCGACAAAATTTTTCGCAACTCCGCGTTTTCCGAATATGCCTCGGAAAAGGCGTCAAGCTCCCGCCCCACCGTTTCCATTTCTTTTTGGTCGCGTATCGAGTCCAAAGCCGCGATGGAATACCTCGCCGCCGCCTTTTTATCCCTCATTTGGAGCCGCCCATCATCTCAACGCTCTTGATGTACCCTTTGACGGCGTTACGCTGGTCGCCGTCGTTAAAGTTCTTTTTAAGAAGCCCCTCGGCCAGCTCTGTCGCCAACGCCACCGCGTCCCTCCGCAGACGCTCTTGGGCCTTTACCCCCTCGTTGTCAATCTCGGCCTTCGCTTTTTCCAAAATCCTCGCGGCGGAGGCCCTTGCGTCCTCAATAATCTTGGCCTTTATTTTCTCCCCCTGCTCGGCGGCGTCGTTGCGTATTTTAACCGCCTGCGCCTCAAACTCCCTCATTTTTGATTCCAACTCCGCAAGCCTCGCCCCCGCCTCTTTCTTGGCGGTCTCGGACTGTTGCATGACGTTGGTAAGCTCCTCGGTCCTATTTTTAAGGGCCGGAAGCAAAAACCGAAACACCAGCCAAAGAAGACCGGCTAGAAGAACCAAAAAATTGGCTATTAAAGCGCCGTCGCGCCTTAACTCCCAATGCTCGCCGTGTGGAACACCCTCGGAGGCGCCGGCGAACTCTGGCGTAACAATCAGAGCAAAAATAACCACATATAGCGCGGTTTTTAATGAGACGCTCAAACTATTTCCGTTGTTCATAACGCCCTGCCCAAAAGTTTGGAGGCCATAAGGACGGAGAGCTTTTCGGCCTCTTTGCCAAGCTCCGCCTTTACCTTGCCAATTCTGCTCTCGACCTCCGCAAGGCCGGCGTCGAGCATTTGGGACTGTTTTTCGCGCGCCTCTTTTAGGAGCCTTTCCTGCTCGGAGGTCCCCTTTTGCTTGGAGGCGGCCAAAATGGCCGAGCTTTCGGTTTTTAGGGAGGCGGACTGTTTGTTGTATGCGTCGAAAATCTTGTCGGCCTCGGTGGAGATATTGTTGGCGTCCTGTTTTAACGCCCCCAAAGCCTTGTTTCTTTTTTCAACCACCTCAAGCACCGGCTTGAAGAGGAATTTTTGGAGAAAAAACATCATCACGAAGAAATTAACCAGCTGTATTAGGAACGAACCGTTAAATTCCAACATCTCCACTTACCCCAAAATTAATGGGCGCAACCGCCCGTTAAAATTACTTTTGCCAAAGCGTGAATACTAGCAGAAAACAGCCCCGTAAAAAATGTTTTTTTTCGTTCCACCCCTCCGGCGGCTATTGGCATATGTTAGCATTACCGGATGTTGCATTTCCGAAAAAGCGTCGTTGTTTCCGCCCTGGTGTTCGGGGCGATTTGCGGTGGGATGGCCGGTTACATCTTCGCCGGGTTTTCGGACCTACCGGACATAACCAAGCTGGAACAATACGCCCCGCCGGTGGCCACAAAAATATTCTCCTCCGACGGACGGTTAATCGGCGAGCTTTTTCAGGAAAAAAGGGAGCTTTTGCCATACGACCAAATTCCCCAATACGCCATAAAGGCGGTTCTGGCGACGGAGGACGCCCGGTTTTACCGTCACCGCGGGGTGCGCGTGCTGAGCCTCTTCCGCGCCCTTTTGGCCGACCTCCGGGCCGGGAAAATGGTTCAGGGGGGGAGCACCATAACCCAACAGCTGGCAAAAACGCTTTTTCTAACCCCGGAAAAAACCCTCTCCCGAAAAGTGAGGGAGATGATAATCGCCCTTCAACTGGAGCTTAAGTTCACCAAGCCCGAGTTGCTGACCATGTACTTCAACCAAATTTACTTCGGCGCCGGGGCGTACGGAATAGAATCCGCCGCGCAGGTTTACTTCGGCAAACACGCAAAGGAGATGACGCTTGCGGAGTGCGCGGTCATCGGGGCCATACCACGCGCCCCTACGGTCTACTCGCCGGCAAACAACATGGCGAGATCCAGGGAACGAAGGTCGTTCGTGCTTGGACGCATGTTGCGCGAGGGATACATCTCGTCGGCGGAAAGAGCGGCGGCCGACCTGGACCCCATCACGCTCGCCCCCGCAAAACGAACGGAATCGTCCCCTTGGTTCTTGGAGGTCGTCCGGCAGGAGCTAGAACAGCAGTACGGCTCCGCCGGCCTGTACAGGGACGGGCTGGAGGTTCAAACGACCATGGACTACGGGATGCAAATATCAGCCCAAAAAGCGGTCGCCGAAGGGGTCAAAGAGGTCGAGGCAAGAATTAAAAAGCGCAAGGACAACCCGGAGGGACTCCCGCTACAAGCGGCGCTAATAGCCTTGGATCCAGCCACAGGGGAGATAAGGGCGATGGTGGGAGGGGTGGATTTCAAACAAAGCCAGTTCAACCGTGCGCTACAGGCCAAACGACAACCCGGCTCCTCCTTTAAGCCGTTTCTTTATCTCGCGGCCTTGGAAAGCGGAATGACCCCCGCCACACGGCTCATAGATTCGCCGATACAGTTGGACGACCCGGCCCATCCGGGGGGCTGGAAACCGATTAACTACGAGAATAGATTCTTCGGGCCGGTAAGCATGAGGTTCGCGCTAACCCATTCGCTGAACGTGGCTAGCGTAAAGTTGTTTCTCGATGTTGGAGTGCAACGCGTTATAAACACGGCGCGTAAACTTGGCATTACCACCGAGCTACACCCCTTCCCTTCTTTGGTTTTGGGCGGCTCGGATGCGACTCTTGTGGAGATGACCTCCGCCTATTCCGCGATTGCAAACCACGGGATTCTCGTTAAACCCCATTTCATACATAGCGTCAAGACCAGAGGGGGAGTTACGGACGAGACCCACCCGACCACCGCGGAGGCGACCTCGGCCCAGAATGCGTTTATCATGACCAGCATGCTAAAAAGCGTGGTGGAAAGCGGCACCGGACAGGTGGCCCAAAAGGTCGGCTTTCCGGTGGCGGCCAAGACCGGCACGACCTCGGACTTTACCGACTCTTGGTTTGTCGGCTATTCCCCCAAGCTGTCTGCCGGGGTATGGGTCGGGTACGACATAGACAAAACCATCGGCGAAGGAGAGACGGGTGCCAGGGCGGCCGGGCCGATATGGACGAATTTTATGAGGGAGGCGCTGGCCGGGGGCACGCCGGTGGATTTTGAAAAGCCGGACGGGATAGTGGAGATTGAGATAGACGAGAAAACGGGGCTTCTCCCCGACACGAAGTGCGGAAAGACGACAAGGGAGTTTTTCCGCGAGGACAACCAGCCGACGCGCTCGTGCAAGACGCTCCTCGACGTCCGCCGATAAATAACAATCTACCCGGTCACTTCCGGAATAGCCCTATCCACCAAAATTATGGCGTCGTACAACCCGACAAGACCGACAAGTGCCGTTGCGTAACCACCAAGGTCGGAATCGTTTGACACGGAACGCCAATTTTCCTCAGGCTTGGCATCGATTCGCACAGTTCCTTTTTTTATTGCCAGTGTCACAATTTGTCGCGCTAGTTTTTCGCCGTCGGCTAACAACGACCAAGACGGCTTCAACGCATCGTTGACCGACTGATTGGCCCTAGCCAAAATATCCAAAGCCATTGCGTCCAAGGCGCGTCTAACCGACTTTGCCCTGAGACTCAAATACTCGAGGGGCAATACCCCGCGTTCGGCGGAAATCATTTTTCCTTTCAAAGTGGATAATTCGCCGGATACCGACATTCGGTTTTTCTCGCATTCCACAACCGTCTGCTCAAGCCACTCTTTCACGCTGACTCGAAAAGTCGCGTCCCTACCGTCATATAAGCGCACCAAACCGGGAATTTCGAGCAACAAAAGTTTTATGGCCTCTAAGTTTGCGACTTTAAGCATCTACTGACTATTCGGCAACAAGCTTACTTTGCCTGTCCCCTTTTGCGTCCTCCTTCCAAGACCATTCAACTCCGCTTTCACTCACGTTCAATTCAAGGCGAACCGCAAGTTCCGACAGCCCTTCGTCCCTTATTCTTGTGGAAGACACCTCCACTTCAAGGCGCGGGAGGTTTGAATCCAAAATCGGAATATAGACTGCGACGAGACGCTGTCGCAGGGAGTTTAGAAAATCCTTTTGCCTGGCCTGTGCAACTGGTTTCTCAGCTTTTGGCAATGCCTCCCGCGCAATAGCCACCAACCCGTCCGTGAATGGAACCGCGTAAATTTGTCGGCCCTGCTTCTCGTAAAAAGGCTTAAAAGCCCCCCCAATTTTTTGAAGGTAAGCGCTTAGCGTCTTGTCGTCAAAAAGCTTATTAACTCCCGACTCCGTAGCAACCGCGTTCCGAAAAACTGTTAATAGGTTCTCCACCGAGCTGTTCGAGCTTGCATGTGCGCTTAATTGCGGCTCGGTGATTCCCGAAACGGCCACCGGGATGGAAAGTTTAATTGCCGGAAGGCGGAAACATGGAACCGGAAGCTCTTTCAACAATGGGTCGCCGGCGTACAATTGCGCCAACCGCACCGATTCCATGTCCGCCAATAAACGTGCGCGGGCGATTTAAGACATCAAATGTCCCAGATAATCGCCCAAGTAAACCATTTAAAAAATTCCTCCAACAAAAAATTCCCGCGTTTCCGCATCGTTAATTCGACGCGGAAAGTGGCCTAAAGTTAGTTGAAATTTAAGTATGACCTCACCTGCTAAAATGTTTTTATGAAGAAACAATCAAAG
>JACQEX010000019.1 GCA_016200345.1 Nitrospinota bacterium | reverse complement strand
GTCGAAAGTGTCGAACTCCCTGCACCCGTACGGACAGGCCCACGAGCAGTACTTGCACCCGATGCAGTCGTCGTAGTTCACCAGCACTATGCCGTCCTCGCCGCGCTTGAACGACGCGCAGGTGGGGCAGACCTCCACGCACGCCGGGTTTTTGCAGTGCATGCACGACTTCGGCAGGTAGAGCACCTCGGTGTTCGGGAATTTCCCAATCTCGTATGTTTGAACTCGGTTGAACCACACCCCCAGCGGCTCCTTGTCGTACGGCGCGCCGTCGGTGAGCGGCCCGAATTTGCCGCCCGTGTTCCACGCCTTGCAGTTGGCGGCGCACGCGTGGCATCCCACGCATTTGTCCAGGTCTATCACCAGCGCAAGTTGCGTCATTACTTTTTCCCCCTGATGAACTCATACCTCAGGATTTTGCTGGGCGTGCCGGAGTGGGCCGGGGGCTTAAGCGCGGGGAACTGCGGAAGGTGCCCCTCGCCGTCCGCCTTGGAGATTTTCACGCGGAGGTCGTACCACGCCGCCTGCCCGGATATCGGGTCGCTGTTGGATACTCTGCCGCCGGTGAACTCGTCCTTTATCTCGTCGGCTATGCAATGGTTTAGGAGGAACCCTTTTTTGGCCTCGTCCGCCTCGGGCGAGAGGTTCCAAGCTCCGGACATTTTGCCCAGCCCGTTCCACGTCCAGACCGTGTCCGGCTGAACCGCCTCCGAAAACTTCACCTGCACTTTGATTTTCCCGGTGGCCGACTCCACCCACGCCCAATCCATGTCCTTTATCCCGAGGCCGAGCGCCATCCCGCCGTTCATATAAAGAAAGTTCTGCCCCAATATCTGCCTTAGCCAGGCGTTTTGGCCGTCCCACGAATGGTACATCGGCATTGGCCTTTGGGTTATCGCGTGGAACGGATATTTTTCGGCGGAAGTCTGCGCCTGCTCTATCGGCACGTACCAAAAGGGGAGCGGGTCGAAATATTTAATTATTCTTTTTCTCTGCGCCTGCGTGGTCGGCTGTCTTCCGGCCCTTTGCCCCTTGGCGGAGAGCCTGAAGCGTTGGAGCGTCTCGGAGTAAAAGTGCAGGACTATCGGGTCGTTGAGGCGTATAAGTTTGTTGGACTGCGCCCAGTTCAAATACCCCTGGTTTATGTTTCGCTGGTACTGGATGCTCTCCTCAAGCTCGGCCTCGAAGAAGGACTTGTTTTTTTTGTACGCCTCCCATTGGTTCGGGTTCGGCTCGCCCACCAGATGCTTGTCGCCGTTTTTGCCGCGCCATCCGGCGAGGAACCCCACGCCGGAGCCGGGGACGGATTCCCATCCGGTGATAAGCTCCTCGTAATTTTTAAACGGTTTTCCGTCGGCTCCGGAGAATCCCGGCAGACCCAGCGTTTTTGCCAGGTCTAGCAGGGTCTGTTGGAAGGGCCTGCTCTCCCCCTTTGGTTTTAGTATCGGTTGCCGGATCGCGTCCGCCGCGTGGTCGTACTCGCTTATCGGCCTGTCGAGAAGCGAGATTACGTCGTGCCTCTCCAAGTAGGTGGTGTCCGGCAGAACGAGGTCGGCGTAGGCCACCTGTTCGCTGAAGAACGCGTCGCTCACCACGATGAACGGAATTTTGTGCGTTCCGTCGTCGTCCTTTGCCGTGAGCATTTTTAGCACGCCGCTCGTGTTCATCGTGCTGTTCCAAGCCATGTTTGCCATGAAGAGGAAAAGGGTGTCTATCGCGTAGGGGTCTTTGTTGTGCGCGTTGGTTATGACGCTTTGCATCATCCCGTGCGCGGTGAGCGGGAATTCCCAGCTAAACGCCTTGTCTATTCTCAACGGCCCGCCGTTTTCGTCCACCATCAGGTGGTCGGGGTTGGAGGGGAATCCAAGCTCCGGATTCGGAAGCGGCGTGTTCGGCTTTATCATGTCGGCCGAGTTTATGGTTTTGGGGCAGGGGGGTATCGGTTTCGGAAACGGCGGCTTGTACCTGAAGCCGCCGGGTCTGTCAATAATCCCAAGCAACATCATGAATACGGAAAGCGCGCGGATTGTCTGGAACCCGTTTGAGTGCGCCGCCAACCCGCGCATCCCGTGCACGGAGACCGGCCTGCCGGTTACGGATTTGTGGACGTTGCCCCACACGTCCGTCCATTCAATCGGAAGGGTGATTAGCTCGTTTCGTGCGAGCAGGCCGATCTCGAGCGCGATTTTTTCAATCTGCTCCGCCGGGACGCCGCAAAGTTTTTCCGCCTGTTCCGGCGAGTAGTCGGCCATAACCCGGTCGTAGAGAAGCTGGAAAGGGGTCTTTAACGTTTTTCCGTTCGGGCCTTTAAACGTCCCTAGCAGGGCTGAGTTCATGCCGAGTTGATGCGCCTCCTTGATGGAGTTTGTGTCCAAGTCCCACACTACGTTGCGGGTCTCCTCCATCTCCCTTTCCTCGATGAGGTGCGGAAGCCCCTCGTTCTCGCCCCCCTCGTCCGTCTCCAATAGAAAGGCGGCGTTGGTCGCGGAGGTGAGAAAATCCTTGTCGTAAAGCCCGTTTTTCATCAGGACGTGAATCATCCCCATTATCAGGGCTCCGTCCGTTCCTGGTTTTACCGGCAACCACTCGTCCGCAACCGCGCCGTAGCCGGAGCGAACGGGGTTGATGACAACCAGTTTGCCGCCGCGCTCGCGAATCTTTGAAAGTCCGGTCTTCATCGGGTTGGAGTCGTGGTCCTCCGCCACCCCGAAGAGAAGGAGGTATTTGGTTCGGTCAAAGTCCGGCCCGCCGAACTCCCAACTGCTCCCCCCGACGGAGTAAATCATGCCCGTGGCCATGTTGACGGAGCAGAACCCGCCGTGCGCCGCAAAGTTTGGCGTGCCGAACTGCTTGGCCCAAAATGCCGTCAGCGCCTGCATCTGGTCCCTTCCCGTGAAAAAGGCGAGTTTTTTCGGGTCTTCGGCGCGGATTTTTTTCAGCCTTGCCGTTAGGATTTCCATCGCCTTGTCCCACGAGATTTCTTCGAAGTCCGCCGCGCCGCGTTCCGCGCCCTCTTTTCGCAACAGCGGTTTTGTTATTCTCGCCGGGCTGAACTGTTTCATGAGGCCGGAGGAGCCTTTGGCGCATATGACCCCCTTGTTGGTGGGGTGGTCGGGGTTCCCCTGTATGTACCTAATCACGCCGTCGTTGAGGGTGATTTTTATGCCGCACCTGCAGGCGCACATATAGCACGTGGTGTATTTTATCTCGTCCTTCGCGGCGGCGGTTTTGACGTTGTTCATTCGGCTAGCGACCTCATCGTGCGCTCTATGTCGCCGGGGGTGGAGATTATTTTGGTGAAGGTCACCATCGTCAGAGACGGCCAGTGAAGCGCGATGCGGAACCTGCCGTGCAACATCGTCGCGGTCTCTCCGGAAAGAATAATCTCGTACGGCATGGCTGAGAGGTGCGCCTCGCCTATCACAGGCAGAAAAAACGGCTCGCCGGTCTTCTGGTCGCCCATTGCCACGCCGAACACGGCGTTTTTGCTCTGCTCGTCAACAAGCGCGTAGACGGCCGACGTGTTTCCCTTTTGGGCGGAAAGGTTTTTTGTTATCGTCTGCACCCCCTCCTCGAAGGACGAAAATACTTTTAAAATCACGGGGTCGTTGAAATACTCCATGCCGAACATATAGTGGTAGTGCATAAGGTTCTTGGTCGTCAGCGACCCGCCGAAGGGGGCGAAGGACGTGCCGACCGCGCCAAGCGCCTGTTTTGCGTCGCCAGCCACTTTTAGCAACGCGTTGCTGTTGGCGTCGAAGTATTTCATCATGTAGGCCAGGAAAAGATACTCTGGATTTAGCATCGTGACGGTGGATTTTCCGCCCTCCTCCTTGACGCCGACCTTTAGGACGGCCGCCAGTAATCCCCTGTCGGGAGATTTTAAAGCCAAGTCCTGCAGGTCTTTGCGCGTGTAGGCCACCACCACCATGCCCGGTTTGTTTTCCGGGTGGTACTGGCCGATGACGGAAAATCCCCCGGTTGTGAGCGCGTCCGCGCATTTTTGGGCCGCGTCGTTCGCGGGCGAGTTCACCACCCCGACCGTCAGGTACGGCGAAAGCCCCTCGTCCGCGCGGGCTGTGGCGGCCAGGGCCAAAAACATGGCAAGAAAAACAAATCCCCTTAATCCGTTCATTTACGCATCCTCCCTTTTAGACGGTTCCGTTTCCGGCATAAGCTCGAAAAACTTTAGCGCGACGGCGTATAGAAAGAAGACGAAGGACACAATTCCAAGGCCGTAAATCGCCTCGGCGGAGCTTACGGAATACTCCGCGATTACGCCGTCCTGAAAATCGCTTACGACCTTCATTCCCGGAAATATGTCAACTGGCAGAACCTGCCCCGGTATGACGATTATGTATCGCTCCGCCAAAACCCCGGCCACCACGAGCGCGCTGGCGAACAGAGTCCGGGCCAGCGGACGGGCCGACGAGCCGAAAAGAATCATCATGGGAAAAACGATCCCGCAACCGACCATGCCGACCCAGAAAATAAGAGAATATTTGTTGCCGGAGAAAAGAAGAAAGTCCTGCGCCGCGTAGTTCGCGGGCCAGTAGGAACGGGTTAGGTTTTCAACCAAAATTAAATACGCGACGACCACCAGGAAAATTGTCAGGTGTCCGCCGAGCTGTTTTAGCAAATTTTCGTCCAGCGTTTTCCCCGCCCATTTAAACGTAAGGTAAAGGACCAAAATCATCAGCGCCGTGCCGGACGAAAGCGCGGCCGCGATGAAGCTGGGCGGGAGAAGGGGGGAGTGGTAAAGCTCCCGCGCCCCGACGAAGCCGAAAATCGCGCCGGTGCCGCTGTGAACGAGCACCGCCCAAAACACCGCGAGCAGACCCAGCCGTTTCACAAGTTTTTCGTTTTCTTTGAACATCGCCCAAAGATAGACGAAGCAGATGGCGACGTAGGCCGAATAGAGCATCCCGTTAAGCGAGAACATGGAGCGCGGGTTCATGTGAAAAAACGGAACCATGATGCGCTCCGGCCTCCCCCAGTCCAATATTATGGACATCAACGCGCCGATCAGCAAAAGCGCGGCGAGAAGGGCCGCGATCCTCGAAAACGGCTTGAAGTCGTCCTTTCCAAAGACCGAGGAGAGGGCCGAGATGACGAGCGAGCCGGCGCTAAGCCCGACGAGGTAGATCGCCACGACTATCGGGAAGCCCCACGGGACGGAGTTGGTCATGCCCGTCACGTGGTGGCCGTTTTGGAACATCGTCCACGCCGCCCAAAATCCGCAGAGCGAAAGCGCGCCCAGCGCACCAAGCAGGGCGATGTAGCCGCCCGAGGTTCCCTCAAGCGCGACGTAGCGAATCTTTTTCATCTCAAACGCCCTTGTACAAAACTTTGGGTTTAAGGCCAAAATCCTCGCGCAGTCCGTGCGGCGCGTTTTCCTTTATGTAGCGGTGTATCTCGCTTTGCGGGTCGTTTAGGTTGCCGAAAATCATCGCCCCCTCGCCCGATTTTGTGCAGGCCTCCACGCACGCGGGAGTCTGCCCCTTGTCGAGCCTGTGCGCGCAGAAGGTGCATTTTTCCACCACGCCCTTGGAGCGTTTTGGCACGTCCGGGTTGGGCCAGGCCTCGCTGTTTTTAAAGACGAACGTCCGTGCCTTGTACGGGCAGGCGACCATGCAGTATCTGCATCCTATGCACCTGTGTTTGTCTATCAGCACGATTCCGTCGTGCCGGACGAACGTGGCGGCCGTCGGGCATACGTGTTTGCACGGCGGATGTTCGCAGTGGTTGCACAGCAACGGGAGCGAGGTGCTTTTCCCCCCCTCGACGTTCTCCGGTGTTATGGTGGCCTTTCTTATCCAATGTCCGTCGTACCTCGGGTCGCCGAAAAGCGGTACGTTGTTTTCAGTCCTGCAGGCGTTCACGCACTCCGAGCATTTTTCACCGCACTTGTTGGCGTCTATCACGAGCCCCCAGCGGGTTTTTGCCTTGTCTTGTCCGTCCTCCGCGCGCGCCTGGAAAAGCGTAATGCCGTTGCCGAGCGCGGTTCCCGCAAGCACGGCAAGCCCGGCCTTGACGAATCCTCTTCTATCCATTTCGCTCATCTTTGTCCGCCTCTATGGAAGGTTATGGCACTCGAAGCAATCCGGCCTCACCCCGGCATAGCCGTGGCACCTGTCGCAAAACTCCGCCCGTTTGACGTGGCAGTTTTTACAACCCTCTATATGGTACTTCGGCAACAACTCGCCGCCGCGCACTATTCTGTCCCTCGCGTGAACCAGCAGTTTCATGTGGTTCGAGCGCATAAAGTCGGTCGGCTCCACGCACTTTCCGTCGCCGCCGACCGGCAGTACAAGCTCCGGTTTCGGCGGTTTGTGAAAGAGCCCGTTTCCCGTCGCCGAGTAAAGGAGGGGGAGTGCGACCAACAGCATCACCGCCGCCGCAACCGCTAGCCCCGAAAATTTTTCGCCGTTCATTTTTCCCCGAGTCTTATCGCGTTGCTTACAAGCTGGTGGATCCCCGCGACGGTCTCCATCGGTATTTCGTAATAGGGAAGCACCTTGGAGAACTGCGCCTTGCAGATGGCGCATATCATAGCCATGGTGTTCACCCCTTTTTCCTGCATAACCGTCTTAAGCGCGGAGGTCTTCGCCGCGGCTCCCTTAACCCTCAGTTCCATTAGCTCGTCGGTCAGCAGTCCGCCGCCGCCGCCGCAACAAAAAGTTTTTTGTCTGTTCACCGCGTCCGGCATCTCCACGTATTTGTTGCACACCGCCCTTAGGATTTCGCGCGGAATCTCAAACTGTCCGCCCGGCGCGTCCCCCATTCGGCTTGCCCGCGCCACGTTGCAGGAGTCGTGGTAGGTGACGGTGAATTCGTCGTTAGCGGTTTTGTCGAACGTGAGTGCGCCCTTTTTTATGAGGTCGTGCGTAAACTCGCAGACGTGCATCGGTTTTTTGACGTCAAGAAAATCGAACGGGCCGTTTAACGTTTCCCAAAAACTGTAGGCCACGCGCCACGCGTGTCCGCATTCGCCCACGATTATCCGTTTTACCTTGAGGTCTCGGGCGGCCTGCACTATTCGCTCCGATATCTTTTTCATCTGGTCGTAGTTGCCGACGAACATTCCGAAATTTGCGAACTCCGACGCGTGGGAACTGAAGGTGAAGCCGATGCCGGCCGCATGGAAGACCTTGGCGTAGCCGACAAGCGAGTCCACGTGCGGCGAGCTGAAAAAATCCGCCGAAGGCGTTATAAAAAGAACATCCGCCCCCTCCTGGTCAAGCGGGAATTTTACGTCCGCGCCGGTGGCCTCCTTTACGTCCTCCTCCAGAAAATCGAGCGTGCTTTGTAGTGCCGGTTTGGGTATGCCGAGGTTGTTTCCGACGTCGTGAACCTTTCCGATTATCTCGACGGAGTATTTGTGCCCCGCGCCGATGGAGTCCATTATCTCCCTCGCCGCCATCGTTATCTCGGCGGTGTCTATCCCAAACGGGCAGAAGACGGAGCAACGCCTGCACTGGGAGCATTGATAAAAATAGGTGCTCCATTCCTTGAGAGTCTCCTCGTCCATTTCTTCAGCGTTCGCGAGCTTTCCGAAAAGCGCGCCGCCGACGGTGAAGTTTTTTCTGTAGACCTTTCGCATCAGCTCCTGTCGCCCGACGGGCATGTTGTTGGGGTCGGAGGTGCCGAGGTAGTAGTGGCACTTGTCGGCGCACGAGCCGCATTTTACGCAGACCTCCATGAACAGTTTTAAGGATTTGTATTTTTCCTTTAGCTCCCCGAGTTTTTCGACCGCCTTTTTTTGCCACCCCTCGACGAGCGCGGGCGGGAAGCCGAGCTTTTCCATCAGCGGCGGCTGGGCCGGGTGAATTTTCAAATGCGCGGAGGCGCCTTTTTTCACGGCGGGAGTTTTTAGCGCCTCGTCCAGGTTGGGAATGTCGAATATCGGTTTTGCCACGTTAGTTTCCTCCCCGGGGGTTGGCGTGTATTTGCTCCCTGTTGTCCTCCACCTGCGTGGTGGTCGGGCTAAGGAAAACCCCTCCCGCGTGTACCAGCTTGCTGAACGGGAAATAAAACCCCAGCAAAAGCACCAGCGAAAAATGAAGCATGAACGCCGGGTGCGAAGGCATTTCCACCGGGCTTAGAAGCACCAGCCCCAGAAGAAATTCCTTAACGCCGACGAGGTCGGAGTGCGAGACAAATTTAAGCGCGAGGCCGGATAGCCCTATCACCAGCAAAAGAACCAGCGCGAAGTAATCCGCGCCCGACGATATGTACCTGTACCTGTCCACGTACATCCTGCGCGAGATCAAAAACAGCACCGGCAGGGGCAAAAGTGCGGCGAAGAGCAACGCCAAAGGCTGTAGGTCGACGAGGAATTCCGGCACCGGGTTTATGAAGAGGCGCAGGTGGCGCAGGAAAACGAAGACGAATATGACGTGTAGCGAATAACCGCCGACCCACGTCCAGCGCTCCCCTATAAACAGCGCCCTGAACACCGCCATGGAGACGGCGTTTTTTTTTATCACGCCAAAGACGGTGGTCGCCTGCGGGGTGAGGGGGATTCTAAGCGGACTCGGGGTTGCGGCGTATCCGGCGAGACGGTACGACAGCCCGCCAAAAAAAACGGCGGCGCAAAGGTAGCTTGTCCCGACGTAAAAAAGCGTCAGCGCGGACATTTGCGCGGGCCCGAATAAATCACACGCAACCAGTCGGCTTGGGGAGACCCGCTATCTTGCATGCCTGCTTTGCCGGGCCGCCCGGATAAAGCTCGTACAGGTACTTGGTGTTTCCCTTCTCCTTGCCGAGCTTTTTGCCGATTTCCTTGGTCAGTATTCTTATCATGGGGGCTATTTTGTATTCGTCGTAGTAGTCCCGCAGGAAGTTTACGACCTCCCAATGGGCCTCGGTCAGGGGTATTCCCTCTCCTTTGGCGAGCACCTCGGCGGCGTCCTTGCTCCAGTCGCCCAGGTTTAGGAGATATCCGTCCTCGTCCACCTCGATTGATTTTCCGGCCACGTCTATTGCGCCCATTTCAAACCTCCAAAAAAATGAAAAACTATTGCCTTCCGGCCAAAACTAATTCCCTAGTCGAGGAGCCAAACGCCGTCCTTTCGGCGAAGGCCACGAAATCACGGGCCCAGTCGGGCGCCGATAGATGATGCAGATGAGCGAAAGAAGCCGTGACGTTTTTATAAACCAATCCGTCGTCCTTTCCGTTTATCCCCGTTCCCCTTGCCACTTTAAAGGCGAACTCGCCGCGCCTCAAGTTTACCACTTCGCCGTAGTGGAATTCATGCGCCTTGATTTTCGTCCCGGCTTTCATCCAAGGGGATGCGCCGGTCGTTTCCAGCACCATATAGCCGTGCCCCTTCGGTTTTTCGTTTATCACCACGTCGCAGTCAAGCGCGCCGACCATCTCCGCCCGTCGTCCGCCGTGGCAGACGCTTTTTGATAGATAAATAAGCCCGCCGCATTCCGCGTGGACCGGCATTCCGTCCTCGACTGCGTTTCGTATCTCCGCCCGTAGCGTGGCGTTGGCCTGCAACTCCGCCATCTTCACCTCCGGAAAGCCGCCGCCGACATACAGCGCGTCCAGCCCCTTGGGCAGACTTTGGCGGGACATCGCGTCGAACGGAACAAGCTCGGCCCCCGCGTCTGCGAGCGCCTCCAAATTTTCCGGGTAGTAAAAGGTGAACGCGCTGTCCATGACAACGCCGATTCTTGCGCGTCGGGCCGACTGGTGTTTCGGGGCGACGTCGGGCTCGTACTCCATCGGCGGGGCGGAGTTTGCTATTTCCAGCACTTTGTCTATGTCCACCGCGTAGGAGACGTGCCTTCGCAGACCGTCCAGCATCGAGGCGAGCGATTCGTCCTCCTTGATGGGCACGAGCCCCAGGTGCCTCTCCAAAATTTCCATCTCGTCCGTTCGGCGTATGGAGCCGAGAATCTCGACGTCGCAATATTTTTCCAGCACCGCGCGAAGCTTCGACTCGTGGCGCCCGGACGCGACCTTGTTGAGGATGACGCCGGCAATGTTTATGTCCGGCTCGAACATTTTGTATCCGAGCAGTAGCGGCGCGATTCCGCGCGTCGTCCCGCTGGCGTCCAGCACCATCACCACCGGGGCCTGAAGGCGCCGCGCTAGGTTTGCGCCGCTTCCCTCCCCCTCGGCGTCCGCGCTGTCGTGCAGTCCCTTGTTTCCCTCGATTATGCTAAGGTCGGCGGACGACGCGGATGATTTAAACAGCGCCTCCAACGATCCCCAGCCGAACATGAAGTTGTCGAGGTTTCGGCATTGAATGCCGGAGGCGGCTGAAAGCCACATCGGGTCTATAAAATCAGGTCCTTTTTTGAACGGCTGGACCTTCATCCCCCGCGAGGCGATGGCGGAGAGCAGACCGGCGGTGACGGAGGTCTTACCCGCGCTTTTGTGGGTCGCGGAGACGACCAGCCGTGGGAACGCTCTTCTCATTTTTCTTGTCCTAAATTAAAAGTGTGTTAAACACGGAGACACCGAGAACACCGAGAGAGCGGGGAGCTTTTTTGCCCCTCTCCTCTTGGGATGGGATGGTTGGGAGGGGGCGCAAGCCGTCCTCTTTTTCTCTCTGTGTCTCCGTGCCTCTGTGGTTTGCCATTTTTCTTCCTATTGATTCCACTAGATCCAAGGGCAGACGTTGTGTTCGGCCACCAAATCCACAAACCCGTCGTAGTCCACCAGTTTTATACCCTCTATAAGGTTGTTCAACCCGCGGGCGTTTACGTCCTCCTTAAGCGCGTAAATGGTCACGTTTTTCATCGCCTCTTTCACCATCGGCTCGACGGTGGAGCCGGCGACGGCTCCGTAAACGCCGTCCTCGTAAAGAAGTATCGGGCAACACTTTGCGACGTAGCGCAGGCAACTTTTGAGGTTGCCGGTTATGAAGGGGGATTTGTTGACCGTGAATAACATCCGATTACTCCTATCTCAAAACGGCAGGATTACGTCCTGCTCCCTTATAAATTCGCGCATCTCCTCGGAGTCCACCAACTCCACGCCGGTCAAAAGGTCCGACTCCTTTAGGCCGCGGTCCTCCAGCGACTGGCGGTCCACGTACATATGCTCGATTCCGTACTGCTCCAAAACCTTGAAGGTGGCGGAGAAATCCTTAACCTTGATTCCCTTGGTGTCCTGCCCCTTTTTTAGGCAAAAAACGCCGTCGTCCGTGAACAGCACGTTGATAGTCTGGTCGTAAGCCGCCATGATTAGTATCACCTCCAGCCCCTCCTGAGGGTAGGTGGAGCCGTGCGGCGATTTTTTCATGATGAAGAGGAATTTTGTCTTGTCCTCTTCCGACTGCTCGTCCGGTATGTTCTCTTCGACCATCTTTTAATCTCCGAAAGTTATAAGCCTGTCGGCGTTAATCCCAAGTTCCGTGAGCTGGCCCAGCCCCGAAATTCTCGCCCCTTTTATTATGTTGGCCTCCGTTATGCCCCGGCGTTTTCCGGCGGCGATGCATACGATTGTGTCAATTCCGTTTTTTTGAATAAGCTCCGCCCAGCGTTTTGATATGTGGCGGTCGTCCTGAGGCGGGGTCATAAAGCTGGTGGCGTTCTCGACGCCGTCGGTGTAAAGAAAAATCCCGGCTATCTCGTGTCCTTTTTTAAGGGCTGACTCGACGAAATTGTACGCGCTGTCGGAGGCCTGGTGTTGGTACGGCCCCTCCAGTATCATCACTCCAAACTTCATTAAACCCCCAATATATATACTGATGAGATTGCGGGCCGGCGTCGGGCCGACACAACAATCCACCTAATCCATTATGTATAGGCAATATCTATGCCGCCTCTTTAATGCGTTCTTTCAATGATGGCACCCCGGATATATCGGTTGTCCTCTTTATAACATATTGATAAATAAGGATGATTTGTTCCACATTTCATCGCTAGGTCAGAGGCATTTTAAACCACTCTGTTGCCAAAGGGGCTTTTATGGTGAAAATACCATAGCGGGTTCTTTTCCCTTATGGCGTTTTTGCTAACGTCTCTTTGCTAGTGTAGTGTCCCGGCATCTCCTTTACAGGCGGTGCATGCACCAACACGAACTGGTAGCAACGGGATTCATCCTGTTTCTGCGCCCGCAGTGAATGGTTGAGACTTTAAAAGGTGAATCAGAGCGAGCAGTAAACATTTATTTTCTTGTGCGCTCCAAGTCAGAGCGTGCATCACCGCTACTTTGATGAAGGT
>JACQEX010000038.1 GCA_016200345.1 Nitrospinota bacterium | reverse complement strand
GGTCTCTTCTCGCCAACTGGGTGAGTTCTTCTTCCAGAATTAGCTTCGTACCAGGCATAATGCCCTAGCTCGCTCTCATTGCTCGTTCCCGCCCAGGTATTCTTCCCGTTTTCACTCGCTGAATACTCCCAATCCTTCTCGTTAGGAAGAACCTTCCCCACCTTATGGCAATAGTTGCTCGCCTCATCCCAATCTACATTCTCCACAGGGCAAGTGGGGCAATTCTTGAAATATGAAGGATTGCTTCCTATAACCTTCTCGTACGCCTCCTGCGTCACCAGATACTTGTCCATCCAAAACCCGCCGTCTCCCTTTTTCACAAACACCATGCCGGGGTGCTTCGCCTCTTCCGCCTTCTCAACTGCGGCTTTCTCTTCTGCGGCCTTCTGCGAGGCCTCCTTTTGGTCGTTATGAATCTTCTTTATGCGCGACTTCGCAAGACTGGCCAGTTTCCCCTTTGGGTAGTCCTTCAAATAAGCCTCAAAGTCCTCCGCCTTCGCGCTCTCCTTTATCGCGTCCCAGCGGGAAAACTCCGCATTAATAGTCGCGTCCGCCTTCTCCTTCCTAAGCGACGCCATCCGCCTCTTCGCAAGCCCCGCAAACTTCCCCTTGGGATAGTCCTCAAGATAGGCCGAGAAGTCGTCCGCGTTCTTGCCGTCCTTTATGCTGTTCCAGTACAACACCTCCGCGTCCTTGGAACTGCCCGCCTTGGCCGGTGGTTCATTTTCAGGCGGCGCCTCGTCGGAGGTTGCGACCTCTTTCTTCTCCCCCCCGGCGAGAGTCTTCAGCTTATCAACCACGTCAACCATCTTGCACCCACGGCAGGTGTCCGTCTTGGATGTGACTACCGTGTTTGCAATGACGTCCATTATTTTTATTGAAAGCGAGTAGTCCCCCTCGCTTTTCGTCACGTTCAAGACCGCCAAATACTCGGAGTTGAACTCCACCGCTATCGCACCGTAGCACCTGGTGAGGTCGCACTGCTCCTTTTGCGACTCCCTAGTCGTGACCTTCTTAAGAACCTCCTCCACCTTGCTACCGGCTATCACCTCGTACCGCGACTGGAGTGATTCCGTGATGGCGTCCTGATAGGCGGATGAAGTTTCCCTTGACTGCTCCCCGTGGAGGAGGATCGGCAAAAGAACAACCGTCTGCTTGGCCTCCGCCACCTTCTTCTTCGGCTTCTGCGCGTGGGCGCAGGGGACGGCAACGGCGAGAAGAAACAATAATGCGATTAGGACGGCGTTGAATCTCATCCGTTTGTCACCCGTAAAAGTCATTTATTTGCTCCCCCTAAAATACATCCCCAATTCCGGTAGGCACGGCAATAATGGGCGACAGGAGTGTCGCCTCCACCAAGTAGGGGCGACACTCCTGTCGCCCTGTCGGCGGTATTTTTATCGGCCTTGACAGGCCGATGTACAGGCTAAAGCCCGTACCTACCGCAGTAAACGACCATATGCTTACGCACTCCAAGTCAGAGCGTGTATTATTACCATTAGAGGATGGTCGCCGAAAAAAGCGCGTGCCTACCGTTGCTCTAACGGCGTGATTATACTTTATCGGCCGCAACAATCAAATCCCCGATTCCGCTTACATCATTAGTTTGGAGGCGGAAGGGGGCGCTTGAAGCGGCCCGACGGGGAGCAGGCTTTTATGGTCTCCATCGTAATTATGGCGATCCCGCGCCCCCTCGCATGGCGCTCCACCGCAAGACGCACGATTGCCCGTGCGAAAAACGGTATTTTGGCTATCGTGGCCTCCGCCTCCGGGGCCCAAGCGAGCGTCGTCTCGTTTCCGCCGCCGTATTTTGAGACTGTGTCTATATTCTCCAGCGCCACTTCCATCCCTTGCGGCTCGTAGGCGCAATAGGCATCCTCCCCCATCTCCCCCTGTTGGTTTGCGTAGGCCCTGGCCCTGCACCCGCCGCACAAAAGCCTGTACCTGCAAAGGCCGCATTTCCCCTCGTAAACCGGGGTGCGGTATTTTTCAAACGCGGGAGAATTGTTCCAAATTTCGACGAAATCCTGGGTTTTTACGTTCCCCGCAGGAACGTCCATGTACGGGCAGGGGGTGACCACGCCGCGCGGGTCAATCCTGCAATACTGCGTCCCTGCGCGGCAAGCGGAGATATATGTGGAAAGCAGAGGGTGGTTCTCGTTTTCGGCGTGAAGGATTCGCTTAAAATGCGGGGCGCATTTTGGCCTGACCAACATCCCCGGATATTTGTCCTGCACCCCCGCCGACCATTGCAAAACGCGCTCGTACTCATGCGGGGTTATGTCCGTCATCGTTTGCCCCCGGCCCGTGCAGACGAGAAAGAAAATATTAAACGCATGCGCCCCGAGCTTGTGGGCCCAGTCGGCGATTGCCGGAAGCTCGTCCAAATTAAACCTCGTCGGCGTGGTCTGAACCTGAATCTCTATCCCGGCGTCCCTGGCCGCAACTAGCCCCGCGATGGAGGATTTAAGCGCTCCGGGAAGCCCCCTGAAACCGTCGTGCGTTTTTTCGTCGAGCGAGTCTATGCTCACGCCGATTCCCGCCACGCCCGAGTCTTTCAGCCGTTTTGCGACGTCCGGCGTCAGCAGTGTTCCGTTTGTTCCGAGCACCACCATCAGTCCAAGGGACGATGCCTTTTTGCAGAGGTCAAAAATGTCCTTGTGCGCCAGCGGTTCGCCGCCCGTGAGTATAAGGACGGTGCCGGGGTTTAGCCTTGCGATGTCCGAGACGATTTTCATCATCTCGTCCCTTGAAAGCTCCCCGTTGGACGCGCCGCCCCCGTGATGGTCGGCGTCTATGTAGCAGTGCTTGCAGGCCAGATTACAAAAACCGGTGATGTTCCACGAAACGGCGTAGGGGACGAAGCTCATCCCTACATGCCCATTTTTTTGCGGGCTTCTTCCATCATCTCCAGCGTTACGGTTCGTTTGCCGTCCTTCCTCGCGTTCCCCTCCATGTGCCCGCGAACCATGTTGCGGACAAATCCGGGAACTCTTTCGAGCATCTAGCGCGCCTCGACGGTCCACTCTATTTCAACCTCGTCGTGTTGCACCGCCGCCGGTTTGAATTTTCTGCTGGTGACGAACAGATTGCAAGGGGCGTTTCGGAACAAAATCTCCGTGTTGTTTCCGATGTCCAGCCCTTCGTCGCAATGCACGCCCGTCTTGCCGAGCATCAGAAGGGCGATGTTTTTATCCTTCACCCATTTCAGAATTTCATCATACGGCTTTCCGGCCAAAACCTCCGCCTCCATGCCGTGCCCCTTCTTAAGGCCGGCGTCCTCCGCCATTTTCACGGCCAACTCCAAATTGTCACGGTAAATTTTCTCGAGTCCGGAGTCAATAATTTCGTCGTGGAGTTTTTCCTGTTCCTTAAATCGGAAAATATTACCCGCCTCCTCGGAGAGAACCTGGGCTATGTTGTTGAAAACCTTATAGTGAAAGTCAGGGTCGAACACCGCAATCGCGGTTAATTTACAGCCCATCTGCTTTGCAAAAACTATGGCCGTCTCCATCGCCGCGTACGATTCATGGCTTCCGTCAATGCCGACCACGATATGTCCGCCCCTTAACGGAACGTCGTTTTTGGCTATAAGCGTGTCGGTTTTAACCCTTCTAAGCACTCTTTCAGTCACGCCCCCGACCTGGCTGGTCGGAACCACGCCCTGTCCCAGTACACCCATCGCCACGAGGTCGTACGAGCTCTCTTTGATGTCCTTGACCAACACGGAGTAATTTTTACCCTCCACCATTTTTCTCTTGAAGGGGAGCGACTGTTCCTGGCATTTGGTCTGGAAGACGTCCAAATAAGAGTCCGAAATGATGGCAAGCCCTTTTTCTATAAGGGTTCCGTGGATTTCCCTCTGCTTTTGCAACTCTTCCGGTTTCTGGTATTTTTCGGGCAACCCTGGCTCCATCTGGGTAAAACGAACCTCGTGAAGCTTCGCGGCGTACGCGTGGGAGCCGACAAGCGTTGACTGAAATTCCTTGGCCAGCTCCATAGATCTGTCCAAAGACCATAGCGAGTAATCTGAATTGTCCAAAAGCACGACTATATTTTTAAACATCTGTTTCGTTATCCCTCAAAACCAACCAATGTTGCAAATCAAAAATGACACTATTCGCCCGGTTTTATATCACATTTGGCCGGGGAACTCAAATAGCCCGATTTTATGAAAGAAACAGGAGGAAAATTGCCGGTGGATAACTTTTTGCATCATATTGATATTTATAATGTTACTCACTAAAAATAAATGTGCTCCAAAGAGTAAAAAGGCTGGTAAAATCGTCTCTCTTATGAAGATATCCACAAAGGGGCATTATGCCGTGCAAGCGATGGTTGACTTGGCGACCCAACCGGCGAATTTTCCCATTCCGCTCTCCAACATCTCACTGCGCCAGAACATCTCCCTCAACTATCTGGAACAGCTGTTTTTGAAACTGCGGAAGGCCAAACTCGTTAAAAGCGTCCGCGGGCCGGGGGGCGGTTATCTACTGGCAAAAAAACCGTCCGAGGTGAGCATTGGGGAGATTTTCGAGGCGGTGGACGAGAACCTCATTCTCTCCGATTGCGTGGACAACAGCTCTTTCTGCTCCAAAACCACAAAATGCCTTACTCAGATACTTTGGGCGAAGGTGACGGACTCGTTTAAAAAAACCCTTTACTCGATAACGCTTAGCGAAGTTTGTAGCGAGGCCGTCTCGCAAGAAGAGCACAGCCTTAGATCCGAACACGGATTTATCTACCACATCTAAACAATGCAGACTTTTTGGGACGACTGCAAGAAGGAGCTGGAGAAGCGGATAGACCACCACAACTTCATATCCTACATCGCCCCGACAAAAATGACCGATTCCAAAGAGGGGGAAATCTCGCTTCTTGTCCCCTCCACCTTTTTCGCCGACTGGATAGAGAAGCACTACCTTCAGTCCATAAGGGAGGTAATCGGGACAAAGACCGGCTCCGACCCAAAAATCAAGTTCGTGGTTGACGCAAAAAAACCGGAGCCAGCCGCCAACAATCCTGCGCCGGCGAAGGGTAAAAAAAGGCAGGTCTCCAACCAGTTTAAACCGCAATATTCATTCGACACCTTCGTGGTGGGAAAAAGCAACGAGTTCGCCAACGCCTCCGCCCTGGCGTGCGCCAAGAACCCCGGCACCAAATACAACCCGCTTTATCTGTACGGAGGGGTCGGCCTTGGGAAAACCCATCTGGTGCAGTCCATGGGCAGAATGATTTTAGAGAACAACCCGGACGCGAAGGTGTTGTACATCTCGTCCGACAACTGGGTAAACCAGATGATCTCCAAAATAAAAAACAACCAGATGGAAGAGTTCCGCGCCACATTTAGAAAGGTGGACGTCCTGCTGGTGGACGACGTGCAGTTTTTCGGGGGAAAGGCGGCAACCCAAGAGGAATTCTTTCATACCTTTAACGAGCTTTTCCACGAAGGGAAACAGATTGTTATTACCTCCGACCAGTTCCCCAAAGATATCAAGGGACTGGAGGACAGGCTGAAAAGTAGATTTGCATCGGGACTGATAGCCGACATTCAGCCTGCCGACGTGGAGACTAAAGTCGCAATCATTAACAAAAAATCCTCCGCCAACGGCCACGTTATTCCACAAGAGGTCGCTTTCTTCCTGGCCGAGACTATAAGATCCAACATAAGGGAGCTGGAAGGGAGCATGGCAAGGGTCATTGCTGTGGCCTCAATAACTGGCAGGCCGATTGACCTTGCCCTGGCCAAAGAGACGTTGGACGGGGTTTACTCCGAGGAAAAAAAACATATCGGAGTCACACAAATTCAAAAGGCGGTCACGGAATATTATTCGCTCAAACCAAACGACCTAAAGGCGAAAAGCAGAAGGCGTAACCTTGTGATTCCACGACAGTTGGCCATGTATATTTGCAGGGATGTGACGGAAGATTCACTCCCGACGATTGGGAAGGCTTTTGGCGGGCGCGATCATTCGACAGTTATCCACGCCTTTCAAAAAGTGAAGAAGGACTTGGAGACAAACACGAAGCTATACAAAGATTTGACGGCAATAAAGAAAATTTTGGAGATATGAATAACCAATGACGTCGGTTGTTGAAAACTTGTGGACGGAAGTTTTATATATTTTCAACGCTTATAACTTTAATATGTACCAACAGGTTTTAGGTTAATTAACATTTTGATTAAAAGGGGTTTGGTGGGTTATCAACGGCGTCAACAACGCCTATAACTACTACTAATTTTATATACATATGAAACAAGAATACAGTTACGGGGCCGAGCAGATAAAAATCCTCGAGGGTCTCGAGGCGGTCAGAAAAAGACCCGCCATGTACATAGGGGACATTTCGACGAGAGGCTTGCACCATCTTGTCTTCGAGGTGGTGGACAACAGCATAGACGAGGCGATGGCAGGCTTCTGCAACAACGTGAACGTGATAATACACAGCGACGAGTCAATTTCCGTGGAGGACGACGGAAGGGGCATTCCGGTGGAGATACACCCGGACAGGGGAATATCCACGGCAGAGGTGGTTCTGACAATTTTGCACGCGGGCGGAAAATTCGAGGGGGACGGCTACAAAATTTCCGGCGGTCTTCACGGGGTCGGAGTTTCCGTGGTAAACGCGCTTTCGGAGAAATTCGACATTGAGATAAGGCGCGATGGGGCCGTTTACACACAGCAATATTCAAAGGGAAAACCTCTCTCTCCGCTCAAGCAAATCGGCGACGCGCAAAGCAGGGGGACGAAAATCAGGTTCACGGCCGACTCCTCGATTTTTGAGGAGACGATTTTTAATTTCGACTATCTGTCACAAAGGCTCCGCGAGCTGGCGTTCCTAAACAGCGGGATAAGGATAAACATCCTCGATGAGAGGTCGGAGAAGAAGCACGAGTTTTTCTACGAGGGCGGAATTTCTTCGTTCATAAAATATCTGAACAGGACGAAGACCCCGATTTTCCCCGAGCCGATTTACATGAAAAACGAAAAAGGGACCACCACGGTGGAATTCGCCTTGGTTTACAACGACACCTACAAGGAGGACGTCTTTTCCTTCGTGAACAACATCAGAACCGATGAGGGAGGCACGCACCTGGCCGGGTTCAGGGCGGCGCTGACGCGTTCCATCAACCAGTACGCGACCTCCCGCAAAATGCTGAAAAAAGAACAGGCCATAACCGGCGAGGACGTCCGCGAGGGGCTCTCCGCCGTCATCAGCGTAAAGATGGTCAACCCCCAGTTCGAGGGGCAGACCAAGGGAAAGCTTGGCAACAGCGAGATAAAGGGAATAGTCGAGTCGCTCGTCAAGGAGACGTTGGACGAGTTTTTCGAGGAAAATCCCTCCACGGCAAAAATGGTCGTGGCAAAGGCCGGGCTTGCGGCGGACGCGCGGGAGGCGGCAAAAAGGGCGCGCGAGCTTACGAGGCGCAAGGGGCTATTGGAATTTTCATCACTACCGGGAAAACTGGCCGACTGCCAGGAGCGGGATCCGGCGTTGTGTGAGCTTTACATAGTCGAGGGAGATTCCGCCGGCGGCTCCGCAAAGCAGGGGAGGGAGCGAAAGTTCCAGGCCATTCTGCCGCTTAAGGGAAAAATATTAAACGTCGAAAAGGCCCGGTTCGACAAAATGCTCAACTCCAACGAGATAAGGATTCTCATAACCGCCATCGGTGGCGGCGCCGGCGCGGAGGATTTCGACATAAGCAAAATCCGCTACCACAAAATAATTTTGATGACCGACGCCGACGTGGACGGCTCCCACATTCGCACGCTTCTCTTGACGTTTTTTTACCGGCACATGGAGGAGGTCATAAAGAGGGGCTATCTGTTCATCGCACAGCCGCCGCTATATAAAATTTCGAAGGGAAAGACCGAAAAATACATCAAGGACGAAAAAGAGTTCAACGCGCACCTGATTAAAGAGGGGACAAAATCCACCTCCGTCACTCTGGGCGACGGCTCATCCCTAAAGGACGACGCGCTTTTTGCCTGTGTCAACACCATGTCCGAATATCTAGGCGCGGTGGACAAGCTGACGCAAAAGGGGCACCCGGAGGAGCTATTGACGGCCTTCCACAAGGCCGGGATAAACGACAAGGAGTTTTTTACCTCCGAGAGCAACCTTCAGGAAATGCTGAAAGGTCTTGGAAATAATGTGAAGAATCGAGCGGTGAAGGATTCCATCCACGGGGGGTTCGCCTTCGAGTGGTTCAACACGCGCACGGGCGCCTTCAGCCACATAAACTGGGATTTAATTTCCACCGCCGAATACCAAAAAGGGCTGGATTATTTTGGAAAAATCACCGCTTGGAACAAACCCCCCTTCACGATTAAGACGGATGGGAAGGAGAACCACGTTTCGACGGATTTAAGGGATTTTATAGGCCACATACTTTCTACCGCAAAAGACGGCGCGTATCTCCAAAGGTACAAAGGCCTTGGAGAGATGAACCCGGAGCAGTTGTGGGACACCACCATGAACCCGGACACCAGGACGCTTCTACAGGTGCGCGTGGAGGATGCGGTGGAGGCCGACGCCATGTTCTCGCTCCTGATGGGCGAGGAGGTGGAGCCGCGCCGCGACTTTATCTACACCCATGCTCTAGAGGTTCGAAACCTCGACGTGTAACGCGCTTTTCCCGGCTGGGGTAAGTTTATTAAAATATTTATGAAACCCCCTAAAGTTTTTTCGATTTTTACCGATAAGATGCCAAATGGGTCTGCTTAATTGAGAAAAGAAAGCGGGACTATCGGTATATCTGATTGAAAATACGTGTTTTAGGAGGGATTTATGAAAATCAGCGGAGTAGGTTCAAGCACACAAATGCAGACGTACACAAAAAAACCGGCAAAATCGGCCAACACGGCGAATTCAGCCCAAAACACCACCCCCAAAGTCGACAAGGACGGCGATAACGACGGAAGCACCGCCGCCTCGGCAGGAAAGCCCGGAAACATCAAGTAAGTAGGTATTTAGCCCGCCTTGTTTTAAGAACGGGGCGGGCTAAATATTTCCGATTGTCGGGCTTTGGTGAATCACCGGCGTCGTTAGGCGCGGGGCGAGGGTTACGCCGAGCTCCTCGATTTTTTTCAACATTTGCAAATTAATTTCATGTCTCACCGCCAGGTATTCGTCCTGCGCGGTTGTCTTTACCAAATAATTTACCTGAATGGTTAGGGACGTCTCCCCTATCTCAAAAAAGTGCACGAACCGCGCTGAATTTCCCACCTTCGGGTGTCGGGCGACAATCTCCCTAATAGAATTTACCGCCCTTTCCATTTTGTCGGACGGAGTTTTGTAATCCAGTCCTAAACTAAAATGCACCCTCCTAACGCCAAGCCCTTTGTCGTTTCGGCGGTCAAGATTTTCAATCACCATTGAGGCAAGCTTGTCGTTCGGCACGACCATGACGGATTTTTCGTCGGTCCTGATTTTTGTGGAGCGAAATCCAATCTCCTCGACCGTTCCCTCTATTCCGTGCCCTTTTATCGTGTCGCCTATCCTAAACGGCCTGTCCACCATCACCGCCACGCTACCAAAGAAATTTGCAAGCGTGTCCTTTGCGGCAAGCGCGACGGCCACGCCGCCGATGCCGAGGGAGGCGACGATTGCGCCGACGGAATACCCTAGCGTCTGGGCGAGGACAACCGAAACGCCGATAAACAAAAGCGTCTTGAGGCTTGTGCTAATGACCGGCAGAAGGTTCGAGTCTATTTGGGACCTATGATCCTGGGCGCGCCTTTTTAAATCCGAGATAAAAATCTTGATAAGTTTTAACATCATCCACGCTATAAGAAGCGTTATTAAAACCTGCGCCCCCACGGCGGCAACCGACCCAATGGCAAGTTTGCGTTCGCCCAAAAGGAGAACCTTGACAGCCCCCAGGCCGGAGGCCATAAGAATGAGGAAAGATATCGGCCCTTTTATTCGGTTGATCTCCTCGGGCTCCCATACGACGCCTGCGTCCTTGGCGCGCCTTTCGAGAAACCTCGCAACTTTGTCGGCCAATTTTCCGCGCACCAGCAGTGCGATAAAAATCAATATTAGGCCAGCCAGAAAAAATGCGCCCGGGGCCAAAAAAGCTTTTACCTCGGATAAATGGACGGCCATCACAACTCCAAGCGGGCGAATTTAATCCCCAAAGAATCGGCGACCCCTTGGTGCGTCAGCATCCCGTCAATCGCGTTAATTCCCTTCCTTAAGGCCTCGTTTTTCTTTGCGGCATTTTTAAACCCACCTTCGGCTATTTGCAGGGCATAGGGGAAACTCGCGTTTGCCAATGCCGGGGCGGATGTTCGCGGAACGGCCCCGGGGATGTTGGCGACGCAATAATGCGTCACTCCGTCCACTAAAAAAACCGGGTCGTGGTGCGAGGTAGGCCGCGTTGTTTCCACGCACCCGCCCTGGTCAACCGAAATGTCCACCACCACGCCGCCGTTCCCCATTCGAGAAACCATGTCGCGGGTGACAAGGCGCGGCGTCCTCGCCCCCGGGATGAGAACGGAGCCGACAACCAAATCGGCCCCCTCGACGGAAGAGGCCACCGTGTGGGGATCGGAAAAAATCGTCTCCACCGCGCCGCCAAAAATATCGTCCAAATATCTCAGCCGAGTGAGCGACACGTCCAGCACCCTGACCCTCGCCCCCAAACCAAGGGCCATCCGCGCCGCATTTTTTCCAGCCACGCCGCCGCCAAGGATGACGACGACAGCCCTTTCCGTTCCGGGCACTCCGCCAAGAAGCAGGCCTTTGCCGCCGTGCGGTTTTTCCAGGTATTTTGCCCCGGCCTGGATTGACATTCTCCCCGCTATCTCGGACATCGGAACGAGGATTGGCAGAGAGCCGTCCGCCTCTTGAATCGTCTCGTATGCGATTGCCGTGACTTTTTTACGGAGCAACTCCTCGGTCAAATTTTTATCCGCCGCAAGATGGAGAAAGGCGTAAATCAAAAGCCCCTCGCGGAAAAACTTGTATTCCTGCTCGACCGGCTCTTTCACTTTTACGACCATGTCGGCGCGTTGCCAAAGCTCGACGGCGGAGTCCACAATCTCACCGCCCGCGGCAAGATACGCGTCGTCCTCAAAGCCGGAGCCGACGCCGGCCGATTTTTCCACCAGCACCGAGTGGCCCTTTAGGGTAAGCACGCGGACGCCGGACGGAACAACCGCCACTCGATATTCGTCCGATTTTATCTCTTTTGGCACGCCTACAATCATAGTTGATTAAATTATACCCGCTTTATTTGCCCGATAAAGCGGGATATAATCGCGGTGCAAGTGGACAATCAAAGAAAACGGAGGTGTGCATGAAAAAATTCCTTATATTCACCGCCCTGATTCTGGTCGGCGGCATGGCGTTTGTCGTGCCGTACGCGTCGGCGGACGCGGCAAAAGGGGAGGCCCTTTTTAACGACAAAGGCAAGTCCAAATGCTTGGCTTGCCACGCAATCGGTAAAAAAGTGGTCGGCCCGGATTTGGCCGGCGTCTCGAAACGCCACACACAACCGTGGCTTGTAAAGTGGATTACCGACGCGCAGGGAACCTGGGCTTCGGCGGATTCCGAGACAACCGAGTTAAAGGCCAGGGTTCACAAGGAAAAAGCGCCCAAACCGGCGCACGCTCCGCCCCCTCTCACCGCGGAGCAAGCGGGAGACCTGGCGGATTTCTTGATGACAAAATAGCGTTTAATAGTTGAGCCTAAGACTAGATTCGGGGGTTCAGTTCATCAAAGGGGTCGGGCCGCAACGCTCGCTGTTGCTGGCCCGGCTCGGTATTAAAACAGTCCAAGACGTCGTATTTCATTTTCCCGCCAGATACGAGGACAGGCGCGACGTTCGCCGAATAGCCGAGCTGGAGGAAGGGACGGTGCAGACCGTCCGCGGCGTGGTCGTAAGCGCCGTGGAGACGCGGCTTAGGTTCGGCAAGCGGATGCTGACAGTCGTCATAAAGGACGAAACGGGAATTCTGAAGGCCCTTTGGTTCAACCTCCGTTCAGATTATCTTTCAAAAAAAATCAAGCCGCAGTCAAACGTCGTCGCCACCGGGCGGGTTCAAACCGGCAGGGGGGAAAAATTTCTCGAAATGCCGCATCCCGACGTTGTGGTTTTGGACGGGGAGGAAAACGAAACCACCGGAGGCATAGTCCCGGTCTATCCTCTTACGGAGGGGATAAACCAATCGGTGATGAGAAAAATTATCTCCACCGCCCTTGCCTCCTCCCCTCCGGCTCCGGAAATATTGCCGGAAAGCCTTGTCAAACGGCTCGGCCTTGCCCCCAGGGACGAGGCCCTGCGATTTTTGCACAGTCCCCCGCCGGACGTCGACGCAGGCGATTTGTTGCGATTTCGCACCCCCGCGCACAAGCGGATAATTTTTGAGGAGTTGTTTCTCGTGGAGTGCGCCATGGCGATTATTCGGAGCAAAAACACCGAGACCGTCCCCGGGGTGGCGTTGGACGTCACGAACGAGCAGGTGGAGGGGATCATCTCGCGGCTCCCGTTTGAGCTGACCACGGATCAGAGAAAGACACTGGATGAAATAGTGGCGGATCTGCGCGGCGCGCATCCGATGAACCGCCTTGTTCAAGGGGAGGTCGGATGCGGCAAAACGGTTCTGGCCGCCATGGCTTCCGCACTTACCGCCCTGAACGGACGACAGACGGCAATTATGGCCCCGACGGAAATCCTCGCCGAACAACATTTTAAAAATATTTTAAAAATGCGGGAGGCGTTCAACCTCGAGCCGGTTCTTCTCACCTCCGCCGCGAAGGGGAAGGACGAAGTTCGAAGAAAAATTGGGGACGGAACCGCCGCCCTTGTCGTCGGCACCCACGCCCTCTTGCAACACAACGTAATTTTTAAAAACCTCGGTTTGGTGGTGATAGACGAGCAACACAGGTTCGGCGTTCTTCAACGCGCCGAGCTTGCCAGAAGGGCTGTTAAGCCGTCCGGCGAAAGCCCAAACACGCTGATTATGACCGCGACGCCGATACCAAGGACGCTTGCCATGACCGTTTACGGCGACTTGGACGTGAGCGTTATTAGGACAATGCCCAAGGGGAGGGTCTCCATCGAGACGCAAATCGTGCGCCCGAGCGAAATGGGGAAGGCGCGCCTCCTTATCCACCGCGAGGTGAAAAAAGGGAGGCAGGCTTTTGTTGTCTATCCGCTTGTGGAGGAGACGGAAAAGAGCGAGCTTAAGGCGGCCGTGCGAATGCACGAGGTTTATCAAAAGGAGGTTTTCCCCGACCTTCGCGTCGGGCTTGTACACGGAAGGATGAGGCAGGAGGAAAAAGCGGAGGCGATGGCAAAGTTCTCCTCGCGCGAGCTGGACATATTGGTTTCCACCACGGTGTTGGAGGTGGGGATAGACCAGCCGAACGCGACCGTGATGATGGTGGAGCACTCTGAACGATTCGGGTTGGCCCAGTTGCACCAACTGCGCGGAAGGGTGGGGCGCGGAACGGAAAAATCCTACTGTCTTCTCGCGGTGGAATATCCGATGAGCGCGGTGGCGAAGGAGAGGGTCAAGGTCATGACCGAGTCGAACGACGGTTTTTACATAGCGGAAAAGGACATGGAACTGCGCGGTTCCGGCGACCTTCTGGGCACGCGGCAGTCCGGCCTGCCCGCCCTTAGAATCGCCAACCTCGCCAGGGATTTTGACATATTGTTGTCCGCCAGGGACGCGGCGTTCGAGCTGGTAAGGGGGAACCCCGGGCTGGAAGGGCCGGATTGCGCGCCGCTCCGAGCCGAGATAGAGGGGAGTTGGAAGGAAAGGCTCAACCTCATCGACGTCGGTTAAGGCGACATTTATTCGGGGTGCGGGTTAGGGAAAAGTTTGGTAGAATCAAACCCACGAGAAACGAAAAAAATGTATAAAATATTAATTGTCGAGGACTCTTCTTTCCAAAGGAAAGTAATACACGGCGCCGTTGCGCGCGATGGGAGGGAGATTGCCGTGGCCCCCAACGTGCCGGAGGCTTTGCAACTTATAGAGGTATTTAAGCCGGACATCATTCTTTCCGACATACTCATGCCCGGCATGACCGGCATTGACATGCTTCAAAAGCTCAAGGAGTTAAATATCACCGTGCCGGTAATCATGATATCGGCGGATATTCAAGAGCCGGTTCGCCAGGAGTGCATGAAACTCGGGGCGATCGGGTTTATCTCAAAACCCCTGGCCGGCGCCTCGCTGACCACTCTGCAAAACATTCTTGATGAGCGCCTCGGATAACGACGCCGGGGGGAAGGATTTTTCCCCGGAGTTCGTAGACGCCCTTTCGGAGATAGTCAACATCGGCATGGGCCGCGCCGCAAATCTGCTTAACCAAATGGTGGACGTCAAGGTTGTGTTGCAGGTGCCGACGATTAACATGTTAAATCAAAACGAGTTGGAGGGGACGCTCGGTTCCTTCGGAAGTACGGATCTCTTCAGCGTCGGCATGGATCTTTCCGGCGACTTGACCGGAAGGGCAAAACTGCTTTTTATGCCGGAAGGCGCGTC
>JACQEX010000036.1 GCA_016200345.1 Nitrospinota bacterium | reverse complement strand
GGGCAATGTTTCTTAGGCACAAGGGAGTCTTGTTCCAAACGGGAAAAGGGGTTGAAAAATGCGGGTCTTGAAGAACACACGGCTGGAAAAAAGACGCCTTGGGCTTGAAAAGCGGGGGTCGAACCATGATGGATGGCGTGAATTGACTATTTTTACCGGAGCGCATATCATTTCGTCATGGCAAAAGGGTCAAGCAGGGGTCATATGGGAAATGTCGGCTTGGATATACTACTACGAGCGGAAATTCGGCCATCCTAAAGTGGGGGTAGACGCTTAGGGATGTCAAACTGCTGTCGGGGTTTTTGGGAAAACTGAATATGTGGAGACAGGATGGTCAATGTAGGGATTTTGGTGCCGAGCGTTTTGAAATATAGGCCGAACCTTGCTCGAAGTCCAAAAGAAACTATCCTGAAGCCTTCAACACTTTCTGTTGTGTCAATGTTTTCCGGATGTGGCGGTATGGACTTAGGATTTAAAGGCGGTTTTTCAATTTTTGGAAAATCATATCGCAGGCTCCCTTTTAACATTGTTTGGGCTAATGAGATAAACCAAGCGGCAGTGCGAACATACAAAAGGAATTTGGACGAAAACATTCAAACTGGGAATGTCTGGGATTTGCTTGAAACCATCCCTAAAAATATTGACGTACTTATAGGTGGCTTCCCATGCCAAGACATCTCCATTAACGGCAAGGGCGAGGGAATTAAAGGCAAACGAAGTAGCCTTTACAGGGCAATGGTCGAAGCGATTAAGCGTACCAAGCCAGAGGTTTTTGTCGCCGAGAATGTCAAAGGGTTGCTGATGCGGCACAACAAAGAATCTTTTTCAAAAATATTGGACGATTTTAATTCCCTAGGATACGACATTTCCTACGCTTTATATCATGCCGCAGATTATGGCGTACCTCAAAGTCGGGAAAGAGTTTTCATCGTCGGAACATCGCGACAAGTTAAAAGTTTTGTTCCCCCAAAACCGGCAAGAACCAAAAACGATTGGGTAACGGCTCGGAATGCTATTGGTGACTTGGAACAATTGGAGGCGAACGAGGAATTCAACCATATTTGGAGCCTAGCCAACAAGAGCCATGACCAAGGCAACAGGAAGCTTAAAGCAGATAGACCTGCCCATACGATTAGAGCCGAATGCCATGGGAACATTCAATTTCATTATTCACTACCTAGAAGGATATCAATGCGCGAAGCCGCCCGTATCCAAACTTTTCCAGACAATTTTATTTTTGATTCTAAATTAAGAGAAACAGAAAGGCAGATAGGGAACGCCGTTCCACCAGTCCTTGCGTGGCACATCGCCAAAGCCGTTCACGCTTGCTTTAAGTAACGTGGCAATGACCCCAAAGGACTTTGAAGCACTTCTTGAAAAAGTTAAAGATAGCTTAAACGATGACCTAAAAAAAGGACAACTTTTTAAGAACTCAAAAGAGTTTGAAAATCAGGTTAGGAACAAGTTTGAAAAACTTGGGAAAAACCGAAAAATTAGAATCGACTTTGACCCGCATCCATACGTTTTTCCAGATATTGCAATAGGTGTATTTGGCGTGGAAGTTAAATTTACCGCGAATGACACATGGAGAAGTGTTGCAAACAGTATTTTTGAGACAACCAGAAATAGCAAAGTCACCCATATTTATGTCCTTTTCGGAAAAATGGGCGGAAAGCCTTCGGTAAGATGGGGAAGGTATGAAGATTGTGTTATGCATGTAAGAACATCCCATGTCCCCCGGTTTGAAGTAGAAATGGGGCAGAAGGAATCGCTATTTCACAAATTCGGAATTTCTTACGATAAGTTTTCCCATTTACCAGAAGAAGGCAAAATGCGTTTTGTTCGTGAATACGCGAGGGGGCGCTTGGGTGATGGTGAGCGTTTATGGTGGCTGGAAGATAAATCGGAACAGGAACATTCACTACCGCTTGAGGTAAAACTGTACATGAATTTACCGGAGGAGGAAAAACGGAAGCTAAGAGCAGAGGCCGCGATTCTTTGTCCGCAAGTTGTGAAACCTTCACGAGCTAAGAAAAAATATAACGATGCGGCCCTTTACCTGCTCACCTACCACGGGGTAATGTGTCCTCAGGCGCGCGACTTATTCTCAGCGGGAAGCGTGGCAGGCAAGGAGCGCGGTGGTAAATATATTCAAAGAGCATTGGCGAATATCGAGGGTGAAATGCGCGAAGCGGCAACAAAACTAGAGAATGCTTTATTCGAAGAGTATTGGGGAAAAGGTGAATCGGTACCGCCAGATAAGCGAATAGCGAAATGGCTTTCCATGGCGGATAAATTTGCAACGGATTGGCATCCATCCGATGTTCTTTTTAGAAACCGATGAGCAAAAAACGTTTGGCATTGATATTGGGTTGGAGTGCGCCCCTGAGACTGGAGCATTTTCCGGCCTAAATTAGGGGACCTGTCCGATAATGGGGAAACCCCCAGGAAGGAGTCGGACAGATGAAGAAATATAGGCATTTTAGCGAAGAGTTTAAACGAGAGCTGGTTGCCCGGATAGACAGCGGAGAGCTGACCGGTTCCCAAGCCTGCCGTGAGCACCACCTTTCCGCGTCCCTAGTTGATCGTTGGAAGCGGCAAATCCAGAAAAGGGGTCACCCTTGTCTATTTGACTTATTGCAAATTAAACAAAATGAGGGGAGAAATTGGTCTCCTATGTTTCACGAGAAAAAAAGACGACCAGGAATTTTGGAAAAATTACGGTGGCGATGGGAACGGGTACTGCCTTGCGATTGAAGCGCCTGACAATAAAATTGGCGATGGATTGTGGAATGTTACCTATGTGGCTAAGAAAGTGTTTCATGTCGACCGCCTTTTTAATTCCTAACTTAGGAAAGAATCCTAAAGATTCCTCTGAACCGACATTTCCCATATGACCCCTGCCTGACCCCTTTGCCATGACGAAATGATATGCGCTCCGGTAAAAAATGTAAGGCGTCTTTTTTCCAGCCGTGTGTTCTTCAAGACTCGCATTTTTCAACCCCTTTTCCCGTTTGGAACATGTCAGGGTCATGTCAGGGTCATGTCAGGGTCAATGTCAGGGTCAGGCTTGACTGTCAGGGTCAGGCTTGACTTATTGACTTATTTGGTTTCAATCCAAATATCCCGCCGGGGAATTATTAGCGTTCCCCGTTCAAGCCGGGGACAAGCTTAGCGTGAGCCGACTCAAAAAAGGTTGTGGCGAACCTGCTCCGCCTTTGTGAAAAGTCCGCGTCTTAAAAGCTCGATTAATATTAGCGCCGACGTCAGCACCGTCGAGGTAATCATGAACATCACGATTATCTGGTATTTCGTGGCCGTAACGGGGGATGCGCCGCTTAGTATCTGACCCGTCATCATTCCGGGGAGGTGGACTATCCCGACGGTGAACATGGAGTTGAGCGTCGGTATCAACGCGCCCTTAACCGCCTTCCGTTTTATCTCCATCGTCGCCTCGCCGGAGGAAAAGCCGAGCGAGAGCATGGTCTCCACCTCCGCCGTCTGCGTCTTAAGGTCGGAGGTGAACCGCTCCCCCGCCAGCGCGCCGCTGTTCAGCGCGTTCCCCATTATCATCCCCGCCAGCGGTATAAGGTAGCGCGGGCTCCACCACGGGTCTATCTTAATTATTATCTCCGTTACGACGAACGTGTTTACGAACGTGCCGGCAAAAATGGCGAACCACGCCATCGCCGGAGCCCACGCGAGTTTTGAAGGAAGCCGTTTGGCCCCCTCGTGCGCGGCGACAAAACTCATTAGCGTCAGCAGGGTCAAAACAAGATACCAATGGCCGAGGTTAAAAACCGCCTCTATCACGTACCCGGCGAGAAACAGTTGCAGAACCGTCCTTATGGACGCGTGCAGAAAGGTGCGCTCAAGCCCTAGCCGTTCCCTCCAAGACGCGAAAAGAACCGCGCCCATGAGTATCAACACCATCGAAAGGTCGGCATACGACGGGTTAACGGCCACTTAGCGCCCCCTTTTCGAGATGCAGTCGCCTTCCCTTTTCCAACCCGGCGCGGTCGGCGTCGTGCGTCACCCAAACCGCGGCGAGGCCCAGCTCCTTCCGGACACGCTCGAACGTCCGATAAAAAATCTCCTTGTTGTCGTCGTCCAGCGGCGCAGTCGGCTCGTCCAGCAAAATCGCCTCCGGCTCCAAAAGCAGGGAGCGAACCATGCAGACCCTTTGCGCCTGCCCGACGGAAAGTTTTTTTGCGATTTTATCCCCGGTGTCGGGAGGAAGGTTGAAATCATCAAGCAGACGTTTTATTCGCTCCTTCCCCGCAAGCGGCGTGGCGAGCAGGAGGTTGTCCATGACCGTGCCGTCGAAAAGGACGGGGGTCTGCTGGACGAGCTGGATTTTTTTTCTAAGAGTTTTGACGTCCGTGGAGTCGTAAGTGGCGCCCTTGAAGAAGAGCGCGCCGGACCGCGGCTCCGCAAGCCGGTTAAGAAGCCTAAGAAACGAGCTTTTTCCGCTTCCCGAGGGGCCGGTCACGTAAACGACCTCCCCCGCCGAGAGCGAAAAATCGACGTTTGAAAGAATCGGAGCCGAGCCGTCGAACGACTGGGAAAGTTTTTCGGCCCTTATTATTTCCATAATTTTTGGGCGTAATGCGGCAGGGCCGACGCGCCGATAATCCCGGCGTCCACCCCGAGTTTGGATTTTTCGAGGCGGATGTTTTTGGCCGACGTGCCGAACGACCGTTTCCGCACCCTCTCAAGCGCGGGTTGGAAATAACATTTTGGCGCGTTGACGAGCGAGCCGGTAAAAAATATCCCCTGCGGGTTGAACAGGTTTATCAGCGCGACAAGCCCCGTGCCAAGCCATTCCCCCGCCTCGGCAAGAGTTCGCACGGCGTTTTTATCCCCCTTTTTTGCAAGGGCGCAAATCTCCTTTGCGGAGAGTTTTTGTTTTGTCCGCCTTTGGTGCGCCGCACTGATGGCGGTGCCGGAAGCCAGAGCCTCGAGGCATCCCTTTTGGCCGCACCCGCATCTGGGGCCGTTTGGCAAAAGCGGAACGTGCCCCGCCTCGCCCGCCGAGCCGCGAAACCCCCTAAGAAGTTTTCCGTTGGCGAAAATGCCGGAGCCGACCCCGGTGCCGAGCGTGATCACCGAAAAATCGTCCATCTCGCGCGCGTGTCCGAAAATCTTTTCGCCGATTGCGGCCGCGTTGGCGTCGTTCTCTATCGTCACGGGAACGCCCCAAAAGTTTTCCAACTCGGCGCCGAGCCGGTATTCCTTTTTAAACGGGAGGTTCGGGGAGAAGACGAGGCTTTTATTTTCGTAGTCCACCTGTCCGGCGACGGCGACTCCGATCCCAAAAACACTTTCGCTTGAACCGGCCAGAAGTTCCGAGACACCTTTTTTCAGGGTCTGCAGGACGGCCTCCTTCCCTTTCGGCGTGTCCAGCCTAAAGCGTCGAAGGACGTCGTCCGGCGAGCGGAGGTCAATAAACGAAATTCCTGTGCCGCCAAGGTCAATGCCGATGGTTCGTTTGCTTGTCTCCATCCGTGGATTCTACCCCAAAACCAGCCGGGACGTTGGGTCTCCCAAGGCCTCCCAAAAGCATTGCATGACGGCGGTGCCTACTAAAAAAGAGACACATTGAATGTGCATAGTATGCAAAACCACACATAGGTATTTGTTATTCAAGATAACTAATTGTTTTTATTATTATAACATTGGCACGGCCTATGCACAATAAAGTGGCATAATTAACTTTATAAGGAATTGCCATGAGTACAAATGAACGATTGCCCAAGTTCTGCGAGAAATGCACGTTTGCGTGCTCCGCCTTTCTCTCGAGCAGAAAGGTTTGCAGGCAACCATGCAAATACAATCCGGAATTTAGAATCTCCTCCTCGCGCTCCTTCTACAAAAAAATGAGCTGAGATTCGTCCTTAGTCCGCAACCCATTGTATAATTCCGAACTATGGGAAAAAGCGATCTGGAGACGTGCTGGGAAATTCTTCCGGACGTTTCGCGCTCCTTCGCGCTATGCATAACAAAACTTCCGCGCGGGTTGGCCGACCAAATCATGGCATCCTACCTTGTCTTCCGCGTCATTGACACGATAGAGGATTCCTCCGCCGCAATAGAGACCAAAGAGAAGGGGTTTTCCGACTTTTTAGGCCTTCTGCTAAAAAAGACGTCGGACGAGGCCGAATACGACAGACTGCGCGATTTCCTCCTTTCAAAAATAAGCCACACCTACGAGCGAAGACTGCTGGAAAACGTAAAAAGCGTGTTCGGCCTCTACCACGGCTTCGGCGCCCTGGAGCGCGGGGTCATTTCAAAATACGCGGCGGAGATGGCGCGCGGAATGGCGGAGTTCCAAAAAAGAACCATAACCGACTTCAAGGCGCAGGACGAGTATTGCTACTACGTCGCCGGAATCGTCGGCTACCTCAACACCTCCCTTTTCCAAATCCACGGCGCCATAGGCGAGGGGTTGCGGGACGAGATAATGGGATACTCAAAAAACTTCGGGCTTGCGCTTCAAAAGGTGAACGTATTGCGCGACGTGGCGCAGGACGTGCCGAAGGGAAGGCATTACTGGCCCGCCGAGCTTTTGTCCAAACACGGGCTGACTTACGGGACGCTTTGCGCCCCGGAAAACAGGGCTTCCGCCGTCAAGGTTCTCGACGAGGTCGTGGCGAACGCCGTCCCTTTTCTTTACGACGCGCTGGAGTACGTAACGCGGCTTCCGAGGCTGGAGGTTAGGATACGGGTGTTTTGCCTCATCCCGCTTTTCATGGCCTTGGAGTCGTTTGCTAAATGCGCGGGGAACCCGGACGTTTTTGACTCCGGCCGGTCGGTGAAAATTTCAAAGGGGGACGTGCGCCTGATCGTCGCAAAATCCTATCTGTTCGCTATGAGCAACGCCGCGATTAGGCTCTGGTTTAAGCGGTGCGTTCCGTCCCTGCCCGGCGGAAGGCCATGAACGAGATAGTCCTTACGCTCTACACAAAAAGCGACTGCCATCTTTGCGAGGAGATGGAGGCGGTGGTTAAAAACTCGTCGCGTGGCGTTTCGCTTCGTCTGGAGTTGGTGGACGTGGCCGGCGACGCCGCGCTAGAGGCGCGGTACGGCACGGACGTGCCTCTGCTGATGCACGGGGAGGAGCAACTGGCCCGGCACAGGGCGCACGAAAAAACGCTTTCCGCCAAGCTTCGCAAACTTGTCGGCGGCGGCGGGCGATGAGGTTATTAATCGTTAAGCCAAGCTCGCTCGGCGACGTGGTCCACGCGTTCGCGTTTGTAAACGCTCTGAAAGCCGCGAGGCCGGAGGTGCTGATCGACTGGCTGGCGAACGACATGTATGCATCTTTCGTAAAATGCAACTCCAACGTGGAGAAGGTCTGGAGCTTCAAAAGGGGGGGGTGGGGTAAAAATTGGGCCTCCCCCTCCACCGTCGCCGATGTCGTCAACCTCGTGTCGTGGATAAGAAGGGAAAAATACGACGTCTGCCTCGACCTGCAGGGGCTTTTGCGAAGCGGGCTTTTTACTTGGTTTTCCGGGGCCGTGGAGAAGGCCGGGTTTTCGAACGCGCGGGAGGGGGCTGGGTTTTTTTACGACAAGCTTATAGATCCGGGGGAAAAACCGCACGCGGCGCACAAACTGCTCTGCGCGCTGGAGATGTTCGGGGTGGCCGAGCCGGTCAGACCGGATTTCGGATTCACCCCTTCGGTGCGGGCCGTGGAGTTCGTCGGGAAGCTCTTGGGCGAGGTCGGCATAAGAGGCAAATTTCTTGTTTTTCACAGCGGCGCCAGGTGGAGTACCAAGATGTGGCCCGCCGAACATTGGAGGGCTTTGGCCGAGTCGGCCACAAAAAAATTCCGCCTCCCGGTGATTTTTACAGGCTCTTCCGCGGATTCGGCGCAGGTGGGCCAAATTGTGTCCGGAGTTCCCGGCGCCTATAATTTCGCCGGTAGCCTCGGCTTGGTGGAGTTGTCGGCCCTTTTACAAATGTGTTTCGTAACTGTGACGGTGGATTCCGGGCCGATGCACATCTCGGCGGCGTTTAACAAGCCGATCGTGGCCCTTTTCGGGCCGACGTCGCCGGAGAAGACAGGGCCTCTGACGACCGGCCCAAAGGAGATATTGCGCCCGGAGGGCATGAAATGCGCCCCCTGCTTTTCGCGCAAATGCTCCTTCCCCGTGGGTTGCATGGAAAAAATCACGCCCCAAATGGTGGAGTCGAGACTGGAGCGCATGCTCTCCTTCCTCGGCCACTAGGCGGTTGTGTTCCCGCGTTAGTTAGGAGCGGCGGAAGAGGGGATTTTGGCCCGGAATTTTCGCCGTGCGCGACTCCATCCTCGCCAAAAATGAAAACACCAGCATACCCGCAAAAAGGTTGACGAAAGTCTGCCAGAGCCATTTGCCCGCCTCGGGCCAGAAGTAGAGTTGCGCACCGAAAAAGTTGGACATATATTCGTCGGAAATAAACTGGTCCAAACCGGTTCCCACGACAATCAGGATTATCCAAGTGACGACCTCCCGCCAGTCCACGAAATGGTTTTCGGACATCCAGCCGGAGAAAAGGCCGCAGACCCCTTTGGAAAGCAGGTTTACCCCCAGCAGGCCGTGCGAGGCGGCGTCCTGAAGCAGTCCCGCCAAAATGCCGGCCTGCAGGCCGGGGTAGCGGTTGAACCGCATCCCGAAATATATCGAGGCCAGCAACATCGCGTCCGGCGCGGAGCCGCCTATCATCCCGAACAGGCTTGTCTGCAATATGAACAGGGCGAAAAAAACTACGGAGGCCAGCAACGATATCAACTATCGTCCTCCTCTTTTTGCGCGGGCGTGGCGGGCTTGGCCTCGGGCGGCGCGAATTTTGTCACTATTACCTCCTCCAGCCTGTCAAGATTGGCGGATGGAACCATCGTCCCCTTGGCATAAAGTCTGCTCGGCCCCGTTTCGACCGACGTTATCCTGCCGATTTGTATTCCTGCCGGGAACACCCCGCCCAGGCCGGATGAGACGAGCATATCCCCCTCTTTGGCGTCGTCCTTGACGGAAAGATATTTTAGGTCGCACGCCCTTTGGTTCTCGCCGACCACGGTGAGCCTCGCCCTCGTCCTTTGCACGTATGCGTCCACCGCGCTCCGCGCGTCCGTTATGAGCAACACGCGCGACGCTCGGTTGGAGACGGTCACGACGCGCCCCACAAGGCCGAAGTTCGTCATCACTATCATGCCGTTGGCGACGCCGTCCCTCTCCCCTTTGTCTATGACCATTGTCTTGGCGGAGTTGGTGGAGTCCCACGCCGAGACCCCGGCGATGATTGTGTGTTTTGTGTCCAGATCATGGCTTTGCGAGACGAGCGTATCAACGCGCCGGTATTTTTTTAGCTCCTCCCTAAGCAGGTTGTTTTTATAAACCTGCTCGCCCAGCATTTTTCTTAGGGCGGTGTTCTCTTTCGTTACGTCCACGAGTTGGAAGTACCGGTTGTACATAAGAATCACGTCCCTTATGGAGTTCGTGACCGCGTCCTGAACCGGGGCGACGACGGTTAAAACGAGCCTCTCAAGCAGGTTTCTGTGGCGCTGGCCCCTCGCGTTGTTGGAAAGAAGCACCGCCGAGAAAATAAGAAGGCAAAAAAGAAGGATTAGGTTTTCGTATTTTTTAAAGAGCCTGTTCATCGCCGTGGGGCCGCAATAAGAATTTTCGGCGTCCCGAAGCGGAAAACCGGGCGGACGTTTATTTCATCCAAGCGGGTATGCTATATGACGACCTGCGCGAGCAGATCCGGATCCTCGAGCGTTTTGCCGACCCCGAAGGCCACGGCGGAAAGCGGGTCCTCCGCCACGATGATGGGCAGTCCCGTCTGCTGTCGTAAAAGTTTGTCCAGCCCCCTCAGCAGGGCGCCGCCGCCGGCAAGCACTATTCCCTTGTCCACTATGTCCGCCGCAAGCTCCGGCGGTATCCGCTCCAGCGCGGTCTTTACGGTGTCGGATATGACCTCCACCACCTCGCTCAGGGCCTCGCGCATCTCCTCGTCACGAACCAGCAGGGTTCGCGGGATGCCGGCCACAAGGTCGCGCCCTTTCACTTCCATCATCTTTTCGTCCTCCATTGGGAACGCGGAGCCGATGGTCGTCTTGATGTCCTCCGCCATTCGCTCGCCGATAAGGAGGTTGTATTTTCGTTTCATGTAGTTGATTATCGCCTCGTCCAGCTCGTCGCCCGCCACGCGGACGGAGTTGGAGTAAACCACGCCGGAGAGGGATATTATCGCCACCTCCGTGGTGCCGCCGCCGATGTCCAGTATCATGTTGCCGGACGCGCTCTCGACCGGAAGACCGACGCCGATTGCCGCCGCCATCGGCTCCTCGACGAGGTACACGATGCGCGCCCCGGCGCTTAGCGCGCTGTCGCGCACGGCCCTTTTTTCCACCTGCGTGATGCCGGACGGGACTGCGATGATTACCTTCGGTTTGATGAGCGATTTGCGGTTGTGGACCTTTTGCATGAAGTGGCGAATCATCGCCTCGGTGTACTCGAAGTTTGCGATTACGCCGTCGCGCATCGGCCTTAGCGCGATTATGGAGCCGGGGGTTCTGCCGAGCATTTTTTTCGCGTCGTTCCCGACGGCGAGAACTTTTTTGCTTTCGGAGTGAACCGCCACGACGGACGGCTCCCTAAGAACAATACCTTTTCCTTTAACGAACACGAGCGTGTTCGCGGTTCCCAAGTCAATCGCCAGGTCGTTCGAGAACAGTCCCAAAAGCGAGTCGAAAATCATTCCTTAGTAAGCCCTTCAAATCCTCCGCGCGGAGGCTTGTTCAATCTCGTTCCACTGCGCGGCCAGTCGCGCACTTCGGCCTAATCTATCAGTTATTTCTGCAACGTGCAACTTTTAGCCGAAAATTTGATTATTTGCCCCTGTTTTAAGGCGTTTCCCGCTAAATGTGTTGTTTGGAGAGCAAACAGAATTTTATGTTGGCTTGGAGAATAAAGTGACTTCCTCATTGGCACGCACGGAAGCTCGCCGTCCGCCGCATAAGGAACCGGTTTGCGCTCGCCAGCTCGCGCCATCGGCTCACTTTCAAATCCCGCAGGGGACTTCATAGGGAAAAATTTGGCGTCCCATTTGGGGTAGGTGGAAGCCCCCTCTCGCCGAACATCTGCCCGCGGTCTCGGCGGCACTACTCCGCCTTCGGCTATGGTCGCAGTGGCTTGCCCCCTGCGTTTTCGGTAGGTACGGGCTTTCTGTTCGGCTCCATCGGACGCGACTCAACTCCTAAGCTCGCGTCACGCTCGCTTGCCCTCCCTCATCGGTCGGGCCGGAGTTTCGCTTTCAAATCCCGCAGGGGACTTCATAGGGAAAAATTTGGCGTCCCCAGCGGGATTTGAACCCGCGTTTGCGCCGTGAAAGGGCGACGTCCTGGACCGGGCTAGACGATGGGGACTACCTTAAAATTCTGGTGAGCCGCGCTGGGTTCGAACCAGCGACCCACGCCTTAAAAGGGCGTTGCTCTACCAACTGAGCTAGCGGCCCGGTAAACAGCAAACAGGGAGTGTACACTTGCCGAATCCACGGTGTCAACGATTTTATCCGTCCGCCCAAAAATGTTTTTTACCAACCTCCTTCCACCTTTTCCCCGCCGGAGATTGACAGAAGCCAAAAGTGCCTATAGAATCGGTAAGTTCTATGGCAAAAATAGCGTTTGTATTCCCCGGCCAAGGCGCCCAGGCGGTCGGAATGGGCGGGGATTTTTTTCAAATCGAGGCCTGTAAAAAAATGTTGGAGACGGCCTCGTCCAAAACCGGCCTCGACATGGCGAGTCTCTGCCTCGAAGGGCCGGAGGACGCGCTCTCAAAAACCGAGAACACACAGCCCGCCCTGCTTACCGCAAGCGCGATGGCCTTTGCGGCCTTCCGCGAGAAATCGGCGATCAAGCCCGACTTCGTGGCGGGGCACAGCCTTGGGGAATTCACCGCCGTTTTTTCCGCCGACGGCCTTTCGTTTGGCGACGCCGTGGGCATTGTAAGAAAGCGCGGCCTCTATATGTCGCAGGCGACCGGCGGCGCGATGGCGGCGGTGCTGGGTTTGGACGCGCAGTCCATCGAGGTCGTCTGCAAGGAAGTTGAAGGCGTGTACCCGGCGAACTACAACGGCGACGCTCAGACGGTGATAGCCGGTGGCAAGGAGGCCATTGAGAGGGCCGTTCCGATGCTGACGGAAAAAGGCGCCAAGAAGGTGGTGAGGCTGAACGTCTCGGCGGCGTTTCACAGCCCGTTTATGAAACCGGCCTCCGAAAAACTTTCCGCCGATTTGGATGCGCTCGATTTTAAGCCGCTCTCCGCCGGTTTGGTGAACAACGTGGACGCGAAGATAATAACCTCGCCGGAGGAGGCGCGCGCCGGGCTTAAGCGCCAGGTGACGGGCGCGGTGCGGTGGACCGACACGATGCGGGTTCTTTTGGAAAACGGCGTGCGAACGGTGGTCGAGTTCGGCCCCGGCAAGACCCTTACGGGAATGTTCAAGAGGGTGGACAAAACCCTTGTGTTATGCAACATTGAGGACATGGCAAGTTTGGAAAAAACTTTGGAGGTGTTAAATCAAAACGCTTAGTGGAAAGACCGCGCTGGTGACCGGCGCGTCGCGCGGAATAGGCGTCGAAATAGCCGTGGCCCTTGCGGAGGCGGGGGCCGGGGTGTACCTGACCTACAACAACACGCCGCCGGACGAAACGGCGCGGCGCGTTTCCGAATTTGGCGGCAAGTGCGTTTCGGCGAAGCTGGACGTGTCGAAAACCGACGAGGCGGACGCCGCGGTGAAAGAGTGCGTGGAAAAGATGGGCGGGCTGGACATTCTGGTCAACAACGCGGGCATAACGAAAGACGGTTTGCTTATGAGGATGAAGGACTCCGACTGGGACGACGTCATGAACACGAACCTAAAGGGCGCCTTCAACATGATGCGCGCCGCGTGCAGGCCGATGATGAAAAATCGGTTCGGCAGGATAATAAACGTCGGGTCTGTGGTCGGCTCCATGGGCAACCCTGGGCAGGCCAACTATTGCGCCTCGAAGGCGGGGCTCATCGGTCTTACTCAGTCCGCGGCCAAGGAGCTTGCGTCGCGCAACATTTTGGTCAACGTCGTTGCGCCGGGGTTTATAACCACGGACATGACGGAGGGGATGGGGGCGGACGCGAAGAAGGCGCTGATGGACGCGATACCGGTCGCCAGGTTTGGAAGCGGCAGGGACGTGGCCGGGGCGGTCGTATTTCTTGCCTCCGACGCGTCCTCTTATATTACCGGGCAGGTGTTGCACGTAAACGGCGGCCTTTATATGTAATGAAAGGCGCACGTGGCGCGAGAACGTATTTTAACGGGTCGTGATAAAAAACGAGCCTAAGTTTAGCAACTAAAAATTTTAGGAGAGAAAATAATGACAAGGAAGATGATTCTAACGGCGGTCGCGGCCATCGGCCTGATTGTGGCACAGAACGCTTTTGCGGACGACAAGGGGAAACCGCAGGCTCCGCCTCCCCATCCCGCCGCCCAGAAGCCGCCGGTAATGGGGGTTTTCGAGCCGGAAAAACTTCCCAATGTAATCGCGGTCGTCAACAAGACAAACATAGAAAAAACGCAGTTCGTGCGGATTATCTCAAACATGATGAACAACATGGCCGGCCACGGCGGAATTCCTGCGGAAAGGTTAAAAATGATGGAACAGCAGATATTGGACTCCCTTATAGAAGGGGAGTTGTTGTATCAGTCCGCCCAGTCGGCGGGTTTTAAGTCGGACGCGAAGAAGACCGACGAGCAGTTGGCCAAGATAAAGGCCACCTTCAAGACGGACGCCGAGTTTAAGGGCGTTTTGGCCCAACAGAACATCACCGAGGAACAGGTGAAGGCGGAGATTACAAGGAGCTTCATAATAAAGGATTTTATTGACGAGAAAATAATCAAGGGCGTGAAGGCGACCGACGCCGCCGCTCTCGATTGGTACGCGAAAAACAGGGAAAGGTTTACGACCCGCGAAATGGTGCGGGCGCGCCACATTCTCATAAAGGTGGATCCGAACGCCGACGCGAAGACGCAGAAGGCCGCCATGAAAAAAATGGAGGGAATCCAGGCCAAGCTGAAGAAGGGGGCCAAGTTTGAGGATTTGGCCAAGGAGTATTCCGAGGACGGCTCCAAGGACAAAGGCGGCGATTTGGGGTTCTTCCCCAAGGGCCCGATGGTGAGGCCGTTTGAGGACGCCGCATTTGCGTTGAAGCCGGGCGAGACAAGCGGAATTGTTAAATCCCAGTTCGGACTTCACATAATCAAGTGCGAGGAGAGAAAGGCCCCCGGCATCGCTCCGTTTGCGGACGCGAAAAAGGACATCGTGCAGAAGCTAGAGGGTGATGAAAAACAGGATAAGGTGAAAAAATTTCTGGCCGAGGCTAGGAAAAAAGGCAAAGTGGTCGTAAAGATAACCATCTAAGTTTTTTGCAAGTGGCGGCGTCGGTTCCAGACATTAAACCGGAAGGGACGGAAAAGAAATTTTCCGTCCTAGAGGGGCTTTTGGGTTCCCTCGGATCCGTGGTGGTGGCCTATTCCGGCGGGGTGGACAGCACCCTTTTGGTCAGGGCGGCGATTGGGGCGTTGAAAGAAAATGGCGCCAAGATTCTGGCGGTCACGGCCCGTTCCAGCACATACCCGAGTTCGGAGTTCGATTCCGCCGTCGAAACGGCCGCCCTCATGGGCGCGTCACACAGGGTCATAGTTTCCGAGGAACTGAACATTCCGGGCTTTTCCGATAATCCGCCGGAACGGTGTTATTTCTGCAAGGGGGAGTTGTTCGGAATACTTTCCAAAATAGCCCGGGACGAGGGGTACGCGGCGGTTTGCGACGGGGCCAACATGGACGACCTGGGTGACTACAGGCCGGGGCGGAAGGCCGCTGTCGAGCTTGGCGTGCGCTCACCGTTTATCGAGGCCGGAATGACAAAGGACGACATTCGCTGGCACGCGCATAGGCTGGGGCTGGCAAACTGGGACAAGCCGGCCACGGCCTGCCTTGCCTCGCGCTTCCCGTACGGTAGCAGGATAACGGCGGAAAAACTTTCCCGCGTTGAAAAGGCGGAGGCGCTTTTAAGGGGGATGGGCTTCGGCCAGCTTCGCGTGAGAGACCACGACGGCGTTGCCCGCGTGGAGCTTGCGCGGGATCAACTGGGTCTTCTTGCCGGCAACGCGGGGCTTGACGAATTTGTTTCGGCGTTAAAGGGGCTTGGTTTTAGTTTTGTCACGCTCGATTTGGAGGGGTACCGCACGGGAAGCCTCAACGCACTGCTCTCGAACGACCAAAGGCGCATATCGCCGGAAGCGACCCGCCGGGATGGTTGAGTTCGAAGTGAATTCCCCCGTAATCGAGGCGGTCGGCCTAAAAAAAGAGTTCAGCGTAAGCGAGCAGGGGAAGGGGTTTGCCGGCGCCGTCAAGGCGCTGTTTTCAACAAAAAAAAGAATCGTCCGCGCCGTGGACGGCGTGGGGTTTTCAATCCAACCCGGAGAGTTCGTCGGCTACGCCGGCGAGAACGGGGCCGGAAAATCCACCACGATAAAAATACTGACGGGCATACTCGTCCCCTCCGCAGGAACGGCCACGGTCAGGGGCGTGGTTCCGTACCGCGACAGAAAGGCAAACGCGGCGAACATCGGGGTCGTGTTCGGCCAGCGCACGCAGTTGTGGTGGGATTTGCCGACCTCGGATTCGTTCGAGATGTTGCGCGCGATCTACCGCATCAAGCGGGGAGACTACGCGGACATGATGAAAAAATTGTCCGACGTGCTCGACCTCGGCCCCCTGATGTCGGTGCCGGTGCGCAAACTAAGCCTTGGGCAGAGGATGAAGTGCGACATCGCGGCCTCCCTGATTCACAGGCCGAAGGTGCTTTTTCTGGACGAGCCGACAATCGGCCTGGACGTGGTGGCAAAGGAAAACATCCGGCAGTTTTTGGGCGAGATAAACAGGACGGAAGGGACGACCATCATACTGACCACGCACGACATGAACGACATCGAGCGTCTTTGCGCGAGGCTGATTATCCTGGACAAGGGGAGGGTGATTTACGACGGACTCACCGAGGGGCTAAGGCAAAGGTTCGGCCACGAGAAGGTTTTGGAGGTGGAGTTCGACGGCAGGTCCCCCGCAAAGACGGCCTTGCCAAATTTGGAAATAGTGGCCGAAAACGGCTCTAAAATTTCCTTTAAATATCTTGAGGACGGAAGGAGCGGCGGACTAGCGGCGATAATAGGAAAACTTGCGGCCGACTTTCCGGTTAAGGACATACTGGTGCGCGAGCCGTCGGTCGAGGTCATCATCCGCTCGATATATGAAAAGACCGTCTCGCTCCCGCCATACGACGGCCAAAAATGACGCCCGGCCTGTTTCTGAAATTTGCCGTGACCTCCTTCAGAAAGGAGATTACCTACAGGTTCGATTATCTGATAATGATTCTAAACGGCTTTTTATACGTGTTTATTTTCACGTCGTTGTGGAGGTCGGTTTTCACGTCCGCCGGTGGAACCTTCGGCGGCTTCACGAAAGAGGGGATAATCAGCTACACCATCGTGGCGATGGTGGTTAGAATCTCCTTTTCGATGGACGACGGCGTGATCCCCGGCAAGGTGCGCGACGGGAGCGTGGCGCTGGATTTGATAAGGCCGGTGTCGTTCCAAATGATGAATCTGGCGCAGAACGCGGGATATTCCGCCTTCCACATAACGGCGCGGGGGATTCCAATACTCATCGTCTCCGGGTTGCTTTTCGGGCTCCACGTTTCGGCCGGGTCGCTTCCGGCGTCGGTCGTCTCGCTCGCGCTGTCGTACCTTATTTTGTTTTTGCTCAATTATTCCGTGAGCCTTTTGTCTTTTTGGTTCATAGACGTGTTCCCGTTCATTCTTTTAAAGTACGGCCTGATTAACCTGCTGAGCGGCGGACTTTTGCCGATGGATTTTTTCCCCGCTTCGATTAGGGGCTGGCTGGACTACCTTCCGTTTCAGCACATCTTTTATTCCCCGGCCGTGATAATCACCGGCAGGGTCGCCCCCGAACACGCGTGGGGGATACTGGCCTCGCAGGCCGGATGGGTGGTCGCGCTCTGGATTGTATCCGCGCTTATGTGGAGGGCCGGTAGCAACCGGCTCGTAATACAAGGGGGGTAGGGTGGACACGCTGAAAATATACGCCGCCATGGCTCTGGCCTCACTAAGGGCGCGGCTGGAGTACAAGGTCGCCTTTTTCGCGTTTTTATTTGCCGTGATTTTTTTCTATCTGGCGCAGTTGGGGGCGCTGTTGGTGGTGATGGTGCGGTTTAAGGAGATAAACGGCTGGGACATGGGGCAGATGGCCTTTCTCTTCGGCCTACTCACTTTTTCGCAGGGGTTCGCCGCGCTTTTTTTCAACGGGCTGGCGAATTTTGACCGCATGCTGATTGGGGGGGAGTTCGACAGAACGCTGGTGCGACCGTTGAGTCCGCTTGCCCAGATTATTGTGTCCAAGTTCGAGGTCTCTACCGTGGCCCACGGAATAATCGGCTCCGTCGCGCTTTACTACGGGGCCAAGCTTTCGGGCATCCATTGGACTTTTTGGAAGGCGGCCGCCCTGCCTGCGGTGATTTTCGGCGGGGTTTTGATACAAGGGGGGATACGCTTGGCGGTTACGGCGGTGGCGTTTTGGACGCTTAAGAACGAGTCGCTCGTCCACACGGTTGTGTTTTCCGGCAAGGAGTTTGTGGTCTATCCGATAACCATTTACAACGACGGGATTCGATTTTTTCTGACGTTCATCTTTCCTCTGGCGTTCGTCAATTTTTATCCCGCGCAATATTTTTTGGATAAAAGGGGGGAGACTCTTTTCCACCCGGCCTTGCAGGGGCTCACCCCGTTGGTCGGAGTGATTGTTTTTTCCCTTTCACTGTGGGCGTGGAAGGCCGGGGTGGACCACTACCAAAGCTCCGGCTCCTAAGGGGAAGGACAACCACAAAAGGCACGAAAAAACACGAAAAAGTTTGTTTTTCCTTTTACCAAACCCAGTTCTTTCCCTTTTCGCGCCTTTTCGTATTTTTCGTGGTTTAGCCCGCGTTTTTTTTCTAAAAATAAATTTTAAAAGGGGCTAAAGTTTTTCGGGATTATGCCGATAGGCAAACCGGCGGTGCTACTTGCAGGCGGCACCGCCGGCTTATACGGGTTAGAGCAGGGTGGGTGCCCTGGGCTCTATCTCCGTATCGGCCATAAAGCTGTTAACTTAAGGCGCGTAATGGGGAATCCAGAAGCTAGAACGGGCGAGTTGCAAACCTCCCCCCTCTCTTTTCTCAATGCCCTGGAGTCCGCCAAAAATGTGGCGGACTCTCTCTTAACCGGGGATTCAATAGGCCGCCTTTTTTCTGGCGACGCAATTCCAAAGACAAAACCGATGCCTTTTCAGCTTCTTAGGGGTGGAAGGGCTGATTTAAGCCCGGATTTTTTTAATCGGACTGTTCGGCGAAGGGTTGTCCTTTGCCGTTTACGTTATCGGAACATTTTTGATTAACTTGAATTAAAATGAGCAATGCAATTTCCGACACGGTTGTCCAGGCCGCTAGAAACCAGTTCCAACAAAAAAAATCCTCCAAAGGCACAAACAACGGTAACGACAACGGCAACGGTGATGGCAACGGTAATGACAATGGCGACGGCAATGTCAGTACCAAAGGCAATAACAAAGTTCAAAGCTCCTCCATCGCCTTAGACTCCGCAACAAAATCCCCCTCCGGAACAAAAAACACCCAGTCTTCCGAGGTTTCCACTAATCCGGCCAACCGCTCCTTCCCTGCAAACCCGGCCGTTCCCCCAATTAATTCCCTTCTCGCCAAGGGATACACCACCGCCGCGGCGAAAAATCGGATGGTCGCGTCCAGCCTCTCATTTCTGCAGACCGGCTCGGCGCCTATATTGTCCGGCTCCGGCTCGGCCGTCGGCGCCCTAAACTCGCAAAAGGCGTTAAACGCATTAAGCGAAAACCAGCCGTACGACGCCATAAGCGTAAACCAAACATACGGCGCCAACGCGCTCGCCATGCAGTCCGACGTTTTAAGCGGAATCTCCTCCGCGCTCGGTAACTTAGACGAACAGACGGCGAACCTGCAAAACGCCCTTTCATCCAACCAGGCCGAGGCGTCTTCATCCAACAGCTCGGTTGCAACCGCCGTTGGCGGTGGCGGGGTCTCTGCCGGACCAGTTTCGATAAGCGTCATGCAACTTGCTTCCGGCCAGGTTGTAAGTTCCTCAATTCCCACCCAAACAAGCACCGCCACCACTAGGACCACGACAAGCAACACGATGGCTACCCCGTCTGGAGTCGCCGCAGAGGCCTCGCAGAACGGCGGCAATCTTGCCAAAGGGACTTATTACTTTCGCGTGTCCGCGCTGGACGCATCGGGGCACGAGTCCGCCGCCTCGTCCGAAATCTCCGCCGGGATAAGCGCCAACAGCGGGGAGGGCGGGGTTTCGCTAAGTTGGTCTGCCGTCGCCAACGCCGCGTCGTACAGGGTTTATACCGGCACGCAGGCCGGAAACGAGACCTCGTACGGCACCTCCAACTCCGCGTCCTTTAACTACACCGGGGACGGCGAGTTCAATTCCGGCTCCCCGCTAAACACCGCCGTCTCGTGGAACACAACCAGCACAGTGACCACCCAAAGCACCGTCAATTTGGCTTCCAACGTCTCGCTTGGATATACCGGCGTATTTTCCGTGAACGGGTTTAACGTGAACGTGAACAGCGCCGACTCGTTGTTGTCCATTTCGGGCAAAATAAACGGCGGGGCGACGTCGCCGACCTCCCTTACGGCCACCGCTGACAAAACAACCGGCGGGAATCTCTCGGCCGGGACTTACAATTATCGCGTGTCTGCGGTTGACGGCGGCGGAAACGAGTCGGCGGCCGGCGACGTCGCGTCGGCCACGGTCGGCGGGAGCAATAATTCCGTCTCCCTATCCTGGGGCGACGTTCCAAACGCTGTCGGCTACAAGGTTTACTACGGAACCTCGGCGTCGAACATGGGTTCGTACTATCTTTCAAACGGCAAGAACGCCACTTTCACGGATTTGGGCAACACAAATTCCTCGGTCTCCGGCAACCCCACGCTTTTCGGAACGGACAACGGAGCGTCGTCGTTTCTGGACAAAAACGTCGGAGTTTCGGCGGGCATTTCAAACGGCCAACTTCTCCTCAAGAGCACCAACGGCCAAAACATAATGCTGGACGACAAAAGCGGCGGGGTGTTGCAAGGCATCGGGGTGTTGTCCGCAAACCCGTACCACGGAACCACGGCGATAAACACCGCCAACGACCAGTATCAAGACGCCCGACGGGCGGTCTTTTCCGTCAACGGGCAGACTTACACAAGCGCGACAAACAGCGGCATTGACGCGGGCGGCGTGTCGCTGTCACTTACCGGAACCGGGAACGCGACGATACAGACGTCTCCCAAGCCGTCCGCCCAAGTCCTGCGGGCCGTCGAGAGTTTTGCATCGAGCTACAACAACGCGGTGTCGTCCTTAAACGGAATAATTCTAAACGGGGGCGCGTCAGCGAAGAGCCAGGTGACGCAACAAATATATTCCGACATGGTGAAAAACTTGTTCGCCGCCCTTCCGACCCCGCAGGGGGGGATTGGCAGTGTTTCCGACGTCGGCTTTCAAAGCTCGGGGAGCCGGCCGACCGGCATATCAGACGTAACGCTCGGGCAACTGGCCGCGAAAAACTCTCGTCGTAACAACGGCTCCCTTTCCGGCGGCGGGCAGATGGTCGCCGGAAACGGGCCTTTGTCGCTTTCGCGCCTTGCCGGCACGTCCGGGGTTAATTCGGTTGACAACAACACCGTCGGCCTGGATTCGGCGGCGCTGGAAAACGCCCTGCAACAGAATCCGGCCGGTGTGACGGATATGCTAAATTACGCCTCCAGCCGACTGCAAAACAGGATTGGCCTCTATCTACAGCCCGGTTTCGGCGTATTGGCCCTTCAACGGCAGGTGGTGGGCTATTACGCCAACAACCAGGGCCAGGTGGACTCCATTAAGAGCGGGGCCGAGAACATCACGGTAAACCAAATCAACCACGGTAACACCGTCACACTCCTGCAATCCATAAGCGCCTAGGCAAAATACCGGTATCTTTTTTTGTCGGGTTTGGGTACGATGACCGCTGGTTTAATTTCAAGGCTGAGGGGATGTCCAAAAATAAAATATTGTCCCATTTAAGCGAGACGAGAATCGGTTTTTTGATGGTCGTGCTCGTTTTCGTGATTTTTTTTCTTAAGCTTTCCTTTTTGGGCGCCGTCTCGCAAAAAATGGCCGATTTCAACTTCAAGGTGCGCGGGCCGATGCCGGGCAATAGGGACGTGGTTGTCGTCGCCATTGACCAAAGAAGCGAGGATAAATTTGGCAGGTGGCCCTGGACAAGATCGGTGATTGCGGGCCTGATAACCAGGATTAACAAATACAACCCAAGGGTGATGGGGATCGACATCGTCTTTTCCTACCCGGAGGCGAGGCCGGACCGCGATTTGGCCGGCCGGCTATTGGCCGTCACGCCGGAGAACCACCCTTTGCGGGGAATCCTACAGCAGGCGGAAAAGAACGCCGACGTGGACGGGATTTTGGCGGCGGCGATTCACGGTTCCGGGAGGGTCGTGCCGGGCTATTTCTTTTTGACGAGCGAGGAGGATTCAAGCCGCCTAAAACTGGACAACGAGGCCGACTATAAAATAATAAAACATTCGCGTTTCCCCGCGGTGAAATTCCCGCCTGGCGGCTTCAAGGGGAAGTTGCGCATTAACGAGGCCGTGGGGGTGAAGCCAAACATAAAGCAGATAACCGACGCGGCGGTTTACACCGGCTACTTCAACATGTATCCGGACGACGACGGGATGATGCGCAACATGACGAACGTCATCGGGTTCAACGGAAAATATTTCCCGTCGCTAAGCCTTCAGCTGTTGCGCGGGTGGTACGGCGACGAGCAGATGAAGATGGAGGTCGAGGAATACGGCGTGAAGGGCTTCCACGTCGGGCCGAAGTTTATCCCCAGCGACGAGCACGGGAGGACGCCCATCAACTTTTACGGCGACGAAAAAATGATTCCCACCGTCTCGGCGGCCGATTTGGCGGAGGACGGCCTGGCGGACGAAAAGCTTGAGCCGATGTTCAGGGACAAAATCGTTATATTCGGCGCCACCGCGGTCGGCATTTACGACCTTCGCTCTACGCCCTTCGGCGTCATGCCCGGGGTCTATCTGCACGCCTTTTTCATCCAAAGCGTGCTTGACGACATTGTGCTCAACAAGGCCGGGTGGTTTATTATTTTCAACGCGGCTTCCATACTGGCGCTGGGGCTTTTGCTGACGCTTGCGATGAAAAGGCTCAACGTGGCCGGCGGAGGCGCGCTTGCGCTTGCGCTAATCATCGGCTATTTGTGGTTTCAAAGGTATATGTTCGAGACGCGCCACACGGTGCTGGAGGTGCTCTACCCGATAATGGCGGTGTTTGCGGTTTACGGGGGAATCGCGTTTTACAAATATCTGGTCGAGGCCAGCGAAAGGCAGTACGTTAAAAAGGCGTTCGAGCATTATCTTTCGTCGGACGTAATTGATAAAATAATGGCCGACCCGGACAAGCTACGGCTTGGCGGTGAGATAAAACTTCTCACCGCCACTTTTTCGGACGTAAAGAATTTTTCCGGCTTCTCGGAAAAGCTCAGCCCCAACAATTTGGTGGAATTGCTGAACGAATACCTAACGGAGATGACCAACATCATTCTTGCCAAGGACGGCACCCTGGACAAATACATAGGCGACGCGATAGTGTCTTTTTACGGCGCGCCGCTGGAGTTCGAGGACAACGCCGTGCGCGCGTGCAGGGCGACCCTGCTTTGCCACAAGCGTCTTCTCGCCCTGCAGGGAAAATGGGCTGACGAAGGCAAGCCGGCCATAGAGGCAAGGTTTGGCATAAACACCGGCAATATGCTTGTGGGCAACATGGGGTCGAGCCAGCGGTTTGACTACACGATAATGGGGGACGAGGTGAACCTTGCCTCGCGACTGGAGGGGATAAACAAGCAGTACGGAACGAACATCATAGCCTCCGAGGCCTCGGTGCTCGCCGCGTCGCAGAGGTTTGAGCGGCAAGACGGCGACAAGGACTATAGGGGTCGCGACCACCACCGGTATGCCGACAGGGAAATCGGTTTCGAGTGGCGCGAGTTGGACGTCATAAGGGTGGTGGGAAGAAAAACGCCCGTCAAAATTTTTGAGTTGCTGGAGTTCAAGGGGGATTTGTCCAAAGAAAAATCGGAGTGGCTTTTGTCCTATAACGAGGCTTACGGGCTTTACGCGGCAAGAAAGTTCGGGCCTGCCCGCGATGCGTTCAAGGAGACGGCAAAGCTGGAGCCAAAGGACAACGCATCGCTAAAAATGGCCGACAGGTGCGAGGGCTTCGTAAAAAATCCGCCCGCCGAGGACTGGGACGGGGTCTACACCCACACCACCAAATAACCCCACCGCCAAATTCAGGGTCTTGGCGCCCCCAAAAGAGATTTTCGCCTCCGCGCAAAAATGATTAACTCTAATCATGGTCATTACCTCGAAGTTGTCCTAAAGTTAGTCGGGATTAAGGTCGGCGGGTACGAGTATTTGCCGGAACTACGGACAATTATTGGGCGGACTTAGAGTGGAAGCATCTAAGGTTGGTATATGAGTAAATTGTTATCCGGACTGGCGGGTCTTTTCCTGATTTCCGCCTCGTGCGGGGGGTTTCAGCCTTCCGCCCCGTCAAACGGGAGTTCCAAAACCACCGTAAAACTAAACCTCCCCGACGGAGTTTCCCTTAAGTCCGGAGGCGTAAGGGCAACCACCACGTCCGCCACGGTAACCGGCATTACGCTTACCGTCTCCGCCCCAGATATGGCGGTACCCATCACCCACACAATACCTCTGGATACTTTACAACTTTCGATTGACGTGCCTACGGGAGGGGCCAGGACGTTTTCGGTGTACGTTGCCACAGACTACGCGGGAACGTTTTACGGGTATCAAACGACCGACCTGACAACCACCGACATCAGCCTTACCATTTCGATTTCCGCATTCCAAGACGCGTGGATGCCTAGGGCTTCCATGCCCACCAGCCGATTGTTTTTTGGGACGGCCGCCGTAAACGGGGTCATTTACACGATTGGCGGAACGTTTGACCTCAACGGATCCAACGGCCCGTACAACACCGTGGAGGCCTATGACACCGCGACAAACACCTGGTCCACAAAAGCCCCCATGCCCACGGCGCGTTACCTCTTTGGCACCGCCGTTGTGAACGGAATAATTTACGCCATTGGCGGCTACACATATAATGGGGGAGCCGGCGCCTACGGTGTGACCACCGTGGAGGCCTACGATCCGTCCTCCAACACCTGATCCACCAAAACCGCCATGCCGACCCCGCGTCACGCCCTCGGCACAGCAGTTGTGAACGGATTAATTTACGCCATCGGCGGAATCCACCCAGGTTGCGGATGCGGGGTAGGCACCGTGGAGGCGTATGACCCGGTGAACGACCTCTGGACGACAAAAGCCGGTATGCCAACTGCGAGATATTACCTCACAGCCTCCGCTGTTAATGGAATTATTTATGCCATTGGAGGAAACGCAACAGGCGGCACTTACCTTTCAACCGTGGAGGCTTACGACCCGGTTGCCAACACATGGTCCACTAAAACTTCCATGCCGACGGCGCGGCAGTACCTCACGTCTTCCGTAATAAACGGCATTATATATGTGACGGGTGGATTATCCGGCGGGACGACGCTGGCCACAAACGAGGCGTACGATCCGTCCACCAACACATGGACGACAAAAACGGCAATGCCGACTTTGAGATACGGGCTTGGCTCCGCCACCGTAAATGGGGCTATGTACGCTATAGGCGGAGTCAACGGGATGAACACTGTGGAAATGTACATGCCACAGTCGTATCAGGCGCCGGTGTCCGGCGTTTCCGTTTCGGCCGGCTCGTTGCAAAACACGATAAGTTGGACCGCATATTCCGGCGCGATTTCCTATAACATTTATTATTCCACCAACAGCGGCGTTACGCCCTCCACCGCATCCGGCGGGAAATTTTCCGGGGTGTCGTCGGGATACGTCCATTCAGGGCTGACAAGCGGAAAAACCTACAGTTATGTCGTGACCGCCGTGACGTCGGCGGGAGAAACAACTTTTGGCGACGAGGTTTCCGCTTTGGCATCGCCGTTGTGAACGGAATAATTTACGCCATTGGCGGCTACGGGGGAGCCGGCGCCTACGGTGTGACCACCGTGGAGGCCTACGATCCGTCCTCCAACACCTGGTCCACCAAAACCGCCATGCCGACCCCGCGTCACGCCCTCGGCGTCGCCGTTGCGAACGGATTAATTTACGCCATCGGCGGAGTCCACCCCGGTTGCGGATGCGGGGTAGGCACCGTGGAGGCGTATGACCCGGTGAACGACCTCTGGACGACAAAAACGGTGATGCCTACGGCGAGATATTACCTCACAGCCTCCGCTGTTAATGGAATTATTTATGCCATAGGTGGAAATGCAACAGGCGGCACTTACCTTTCAACCGTGGAGGCTTACGACCCGGTTGCCAACACATGGTCCACTAAAACTTCCATGCCGACGGCGCGGCAGTACCTCACGTCTTCCGTAATAAACGGGATTGTGTACGTGGTCGGAGGGTTTGCCGGAGGAACCCCTCTTGCCACCAACGAGTCGTACGACCCGGTTGCGAATGCATGGACGACAAGAGCCGCCATGCCGACCCTTAGGTACGGGCTGGCGTCGGAGATTGTAAGCGGCGCCATTTACGCCATCGGCGGGAACAACGGTAGCGGATTCAGCACCGTTGAAGAATTCATCACGCCGCCGTAGTGTCCATGCGGGAATTTTGGGGGAACCTTAATGAGTTTTGCTAGGCTTTTCTTGTCGGCGGTTTGTTTGCTCGCGGTCTTCGTCCCGGCATCGCAGGCTCTGGATTTTTCCGCCGAGATTGCCGACTTGGACGGACAGGCGACGATTCTACAAAAAGCGACCGGCAAACAGGTGCAGGCTACAAAAGGGATGAAACTTTTTCCGGGGGACGTGATAGAGACAAAGCCCGACGCGGAAGTGGAATTGCTTTACGACGACGGCAACGTCAGCAGGCTGGCAGAAAAAACAACCCTCACAATCCATACGCTTTCGGTGGACGAAAATAAAAATAAGGCGACGATATTAGAATTGGCGGTCGGGAAGGTGAAGAATTATGTCTCCAAGTTGGACGGTCCGGGGTCGAAATTCGAGGTTCACACCAAGACCGCGGTGGCTGGCGTCACTGGCACCCCGCCGTGGGTGGTGGGGGCTTTCAACACCACTGGCGGTCAACAAAGGGTCGAGGTGGACCTGCTCGTTGGAAAAAACGGCGGCGTCCCTACAAAGGGGGTGTTTGTTAAAGGAACCGACAGGGCCGGAACAACCGTAAATCTTTTGCCGGGAACAAGAACCACGGCGATGCCGGGAATGCCGCCGTTTTCGCCAATCCCGATAGCCCCCGCCCGCCTACAGCAGTTGCAGACGGCGATGCCGAAAACCACCCCGCCCGAGGTGCAACAGAAAAAAATGCAGGAGCTTGACAAAAAGACCGATAAAAAGACGGAAAAGGGCGCACAGTCAGGGGACAAATCCACCACCACTGAAAAGGCAGACAAGTCGAAAACGGATGCTCCGGCCCAGACCTCCGGTTCGAGCGACAGCTCTAAAGGCGACGTGGCCGGAGCCGCCACCTCGGTGGCCGATCATATTGCCAACAACGTCTCGCTTGGCCAAACGGGCGCCACAACCCCCGACGCCACGGGCGACAAATCCGGAGTCTCGAAAATATCCGGGGCCAACTTGAACGCCCTCCCAAACGCCTCCCACGTAAACATCACAATCAGCCTCGGAAAAAAATGACGATTGCGTCAAATAAAAAAGGCGCCCAACGGGGCGTAAACGGCCTGCCTCGGCGTTACGTTATAATTTTGGGCGCACTTATCGGCCTCTTGATTCCGTCCAACGCGGCTCTTGCCGGCCCCCCGGATCCGCCAACCCAGTGGATTTTACAGTTGAATGACAACGGAGCCTATTACTCCAACGATTTAAGCCCGAGAAAGAGCGGGGGCCAGAACCTGGCATATTCGTCCTTGGCGTACGTGACGAAAGACTGGGGAATAACCTTATTGGGGTCTTATGCGGACACAACATATAACTATGGCAACCCGGGAATAACCAATGATTTCCATTTGGCCTCGTTTCTGGACAGCAGTGTCTCCACCTATTATAAACTGCCCAAGTTGGCTTATTTTGAGACGCGGCTGGGGGTGGACGCCAACCTTCCGACCGGCCATGCGGGTCTTAGCAACCGCGAGGTTTCCTCGTTGTTTGTTGACAATGTGATAAGGGAGTTGGTGCCGGTCCCCTCGTTTGGCAGGGGGCTGAACATAATACCAAACGTGGTCGTAAGCGCGGACGTGGGAAAACTTTCAACCGGCCTGGGAATAAGGTATGAAATTACCGGGGCGTACAACCCGACCCCCGACGTTCCCAACAGCACATACGATCCGGGCGACACGGCCACTTATTTTGCCTCCATGTTGTACAACCACTCGGAGCGCGCCCAGACGCTACTTGACTTATCCGCAATCTTTTCCACACGCGACAAGCAGGGGGGCAAGGAGGTTTTTTTACAGGGAACGGCTTATTCCGCCAACTGGCATTTTATCCGCACGTTCGAAGTTACCAGGCTGACGTTCGGGGCGTCGTACGGATGGCAGGAGAAAAACCAGTCGTATGACGGAGCAAAAATGACCACGGAGGACAGCAACACGAACGGCAACACATGGGAGGGGCAAATAATCGGCCTTCGCCAGATTTCCAAAACTTTTTATCTCAACGGGTCGGCGGGATTAAAGACCGTGGTTGCAAACGGCTACGACAAAGCGGACGCCCTTTACGACCCCGGATATCAAAAAGTCTACGTCGGCTGTGGCTTCACCAAATCCGTCTCGACCAAACTAAGTTGGACGGTCAACCTAAATTTGTTCCAGCTTTGGAACGGAACCGATTGGCTTGAGCCGGTTGCCGCCGTTTACCGGGGAGGGAGCGCCGACGTCGGGTTTGTTTACACTTGGAACTGACCGATAATTACCGATATGGTAAAATAGCCCCTTATGAACGATGTTGAACTGCCGCCGCAGGGCGAATCCGAGGAGGAATCTCGCCCGCTAATCAGCGATTTAGTCTTTCTGCGCAAACTTTCCACCATGAAGGTTCTTATAGTAGACGACCAAAAAAACATGGTCAAAACCATCGAGAATATGCTCGTCGGCGTCTGCTTGTTCAAGAAAAAATCCGAGTCCATTTTTAGGGCCGACGACGGGGGGGATGCGCTGGAAATACTCAACGGCCAGCCGCCCAGACTGCCGCACAAGATTGACCTTGTACTGCTTGATTGGAACATGCCGACAATGCCGGGCATAGAGGTCATAAAGGCGATTAGAACCTCCAAGTTCGGGTTTGTAAGGGACGTCCCTGTCATAATGATAACGGGGGAGGCGAACATCGGGGACGTAAACGAGGCGATTTTTTCCGGGGTGGACAACTACCTTCTAAAGCCGTTTTTAACGGACGACCTGCGCAAGAGGATGAACCCGTTGATTCGCAGGCATTGGTCAATGATTAAAATAGCCAGGAAAAAAAGCAGAAGAAGCGTGGAAAGATATCCCGCAGGGTCGGCCGTTAAAATGACCGTGGAACTGGAGTTTGCAAACGGCGAAAGAAAAAACGCCGAGGTTTTGGACATAAGCCCGCTCGGCGTAAGGGTGGAATGCCACAACCCGCTGGCGTTGGAGGTCAGGTCGCTAAGATTTCCTTCCTACGGCAGGGGTAAAGAATCTGTCAACCGATGCGACTGCATCGTTGTCCAGCGGGAGGAGTCAAAGGACGCCCCCGAAAACCATATTTCCATTCGACTAATCAACTGGCCCGAGGACGGGGTGGCGGAAAACTTATGGCTTGAATGGCTCGCGACAGCCAAGGGAAAATATCTGTCCTACCGGGGCCAGCATTTTTAACGAAACTACTGGCAAAGATCCCCGTCGTTCAACTTTAGATAACACGCGTACCAGTCGTCCTTTATTATTTCCTGGGCGCGTTCCAGCGATACGGAGCCGGCGCACAACTCCCGGTGAAGTCGTTTTTCCACGCTGTCCTTCATTCTTGCCCCCACGTCCGTGTGGTACGGCTGGGGCCAAAGGTTGTCCAAATCTCCCGAGCCGCCAAGCTCCAGAGGGATGAAGTGGTCAACCTCGCACGGACAGGGCCACCTCTTGGGATTCATCTCGTACCTTTTAAAAACCTCCGCCTCCATCGCCGGATCCACGGCGTTTATAGCCTTAAACTGGGTGATGGCGCAAAGGGTTTCCGTCGTGGCGGAGGCGTCGACGGAGCCGGGCGTCAACTTGGAATCGGGATACATAAACTCATCGGCAAACGACGCGGCGACAAACATCGCGCAAAACAGGAGGGAAAAAACGGCATTTTTCATGGTACACACCCCTTTTTGTGGGGATTGTACAACATGACGCCAAAAAAATAAACAGGCTAACCGTCAGCCCCTTCCGCCCATGGTGGCGACCACTCCCTTTCTGGTTCTAAGCCTTGCCACGAAGGTGAATATTTTGTTGACCAGCCCGGATATGACTGTCGGCTTCTTTCTCGCCTTCAGCGCGCAAAGCGCGTTTTCGACCAACTCCTCCGGGGTCTGCGTCATAAAACTCGGGGCGGCAAGGTCGTTTGCCCCGTTATTTTTGCCGAAGTTCGTGGAGGTCATTCCCGGGCAAAGCCCCATGACGTAAACGCCGCGTTGCCTCTGCTCGTACCAAAGCGACTCCGAAAAGGAGGTTACGAACGCCTTGGTCGCGGAGTAAACCCCCAGGGCGGGCATGGGCATGAAGGCGAGGGCGGACGAGACGTTTATAAGCGCGTCGCCGTCCTTGGCGCTTTTCAGATACGCGTGGGCCAGCCTTACGACCGCCTCGCAGTTTAGCCTAAGCACGTTGACGTGCCTTTCGACGGATATTTCCGTGAATTTTCCGAGCGCGGCGATTCCGGCGTTGTTCACAAACAGGTCGAAATGCTTGTCGGCCACCGCTTTGATTACGACGTTCTGTCCCGCCTCGGTCAACAAGTCGGCGACTAGGTAGGAATGTTCCGGGCCGATTTCCGAAACAAGCCTTTGAAGATGACTTTCATTTCTCGCCACGGCGGTGATCGCGTACCCATCGTTCGCGAGCCGCTTGGCCAGAACATACCCAATCCCCTCGCTGGCCCCCGTGACCAAAGCTTTTTTATTCATTTCTGCCTCCGTTTTTTTAAGCGTCCTGCGTTGATTATCGCACATAAACGGGGGTCGCGCCCGCAAGTTTGAACCGGCGGAGGGTGCGGGTTAGAGGCGCCCCGGAAGAGCAACCCCTCCGGGGCTTGTGGAGGTAAAAAGCAGGGAGGCCCGCCTCTAGTGTAGTGTTCCAGCATCTCCTTTACAGGCGGTGCATGCACCAACACGAACTGGTAGCAACGGGATTCATCCTGTTTCTGCGCCCGCAGTAAATGGTTGAGACTTTAAAATGTGAATCAGAGCGAGCAGTAAACATTTATTTTCTTGTGCGCTCCAAGTCAGAGCGTGCATCACCGCTACTTTGATGAAGGTTGCCGACGGCGGTTTGAGACTTTATGAGGGTTGACGAAGGCGGGGCGCAAGGCAGGCCGC
>JACQEX010000033.1 GCA_016200345.1 Nitrospinota bacterium | reverse complement strand
GCCGGACATCTTTAGCAAATCTTGCCCCTCGAAAAGCAGACCGCCCGAAGTCGGCTCTATAAGCCTCAGCACCGACCTGCCCAGCGTGGTTTTTCCACAACCGCTTTCGCCCACGAGGCCAAGCGTTTCGTCGCGCTCGACGGTGATTGAGACGTCGTCCACCGCCCGAACGGAGCCGGTTTTTCGCGACATCATGCCGCTAATAACGGGGAAATGGACTTTTAACGATTTGGTTTCGAGAAGACGGGTGGTCGCCATACGTTGGATTATACCCGTTTTGGAAAATGATTAAACTATGAAAGGCGTAAAGGGGTTCGATGGAAAGCCGCCGTTCCGGCCAAAAAAAAAGGGATGCGGTCTCCCGCATCCCCGCGGAATCAGAAAAAAATTACAGCGAGGTGATGAAGGCCACTACGTCGTCGATCTCGGCGTCAGTCAGCTTGCCGGGAGCCATTGCGGTTTTCGGCTTGCCTTCTTTGCCAACGCGCTTCTTCAACTCTTGGACTTCCGGGTCGTTTGCGTCCCAAACGGCCTGCGGTCCGCCAACCCACTTCTTCATCCAAGCCTCGGAGTGCCTGCTCTTGACGCCGGCAAGGCCGGGGCCGACGAGCTTGGTGGAGTCAGTCTTGTGGCAGGTTTTGCACTTGCCGGTTGACTCGAACAAAGTCTTGCCCTTTGCGGCGTCACCGGCAAAAGCCGCGGTCGCTCCGAAAGTCAGGGCAAGGCCCATCAACATCGCGAATACTAATCCTTTCAATTTCACTTCTCAAATCCTCCCTAAAAATAAATTAAGTAAATAAAGTAAATGATGTTCCTCTAAACCAAAATAATTTAACCACACCCTTATTAACGCCACGATACTAAAATAACCGGGACAAGATGTCAAGCAAGAAAGGTTTTTAAAGGCGAGATTGACGCGGGGCCTTATTTTATATATGTTTAGGGGACATTAAAGGAGAATATTGCCAATATGATTATAGTGATGAAGCAGGGCGCCACGCCGGAGGCCATAGAAGAGGTTAAGAAAATCGTACGCGAGGCGGGCTATACGCCCCACGACCTTTCCGGAGAAATGAGAACAGTCATCGCCGCCGTGGGCGACGGCAGGGACAAATCGCGGCTCGAATCCATGGAGTCCCTAAAATACGTGGAGAAGGTCGTCCCCATTCTTAGGCCCTACAAACTCGCCTCGCGGGAGGTCAAGAAGGAAGACACAATCATTAAGGTCGGCGACGTTTCAATCGGCGGCAAACACATCGCGGTCATGGCCGGCCCCTGCTCGGTCGAGGGGGAGGAACAGATAACGTCAATCGCGCGCGACGTTAAGGCCGCGGGAGCCGGAATCCTTCGCGGCGGCGCGTACAAGCCGCGCACGTCCCCCTACTCCTTTCAGGGGATGGAGAAGGAAGGCCTTGAATTGCTTAAAAAGGCCAAGGACGCGACCGGCCTCCCGATAGTCACGGAGATTATGGACTCGCGGGAGATCGACCTGATTTGCAAATACTCGGACATCCTCCAGATTGGCGCGAGAAACATGCAAAACTTCTCGTTGCTAAAATTAGTCGGACAGGTGAAAAAACCGGTTCTGCTCAAACGCGGGCTCGCCAACACAGTTCAGGAGTTCCTCATGTCCGCCGAATACATTCTTTCCGAGGGTAACAAAGAGGTCATGCTCTGCGAGCGCGGAATACGAACCTTCGAGACCGCCACCAGAAACACGCTCGACCTGAGTTGCATACCGGTGTTGAAGGAGCTCACGCACCTTCCGATAATAACCGACCCCTCGCACGGCACCGGATACTGGCAGTTCGTCTCCTCCATGTCGAAGGCCTCCGTGGCCGCCGGCACCGACGGGCTTATGATAGAGGTCCACAACAGGCCGGAGGTCGCGTTCTCGGACGGCGCCCAGTCGCTCAAACCCAAAAAGTTCGACCAGATGATGAAGGAACTTCGCCCCGTAGCCGTGGCCGTTGGCAGAACAATATAAGACGGGGTTCGGCCCGGACGGGCCGCGCCCGACGGAGGCGGCGTAATGCCGGAGATTGACGAAATCTTTTCGCCCGGCGGAATCCTCTCGCTCAAGCTGGACGACTACGAACACCGCCCCGAACAGGCCAAGATGGCCCGCGCCGTGGCGGACGCGCTATCGAGCGGCGGCAAACTAGTGGTGGAGGCCGGCACCGGAACCGGCAAGACAATGTCGTACCTCGTGCCCGCAATTTTGTCGGGCCTTCGCGTGGTGGTTTCCACCGGCACAAAGAACCTTCAAGAGCAGATATTTTTTCGCGACATCCCGCTTCTTCGGGAATATCTGGGCAAAAATTTTTCCTCCGTGATGGTGAAGGGGCGGTCCAACTACCTTTGCTCCGCCCGGCTGAACAAATTCATCCAGGCCCCGTTGTTCAAGGACGACGGCGACGCAAAAATGCTTAACAACGTCTTCGAGTGGGCGCAAAAAACAAAAACCGGCGACCGCGCCGAGTTGGAGGACATGGGGGAGGACGACGGGCTTTGGGCTCAAATTTGCTCCACCATTGATTTCTGCTCGGCCAGAAAATGTCCGCGTTCCACCGACTGCTCGATAAGCAGGCTTAGGAGGGAGGCGGAACAGGCGCAAATCATAGTTGTAAACCACCACCTCTTCTTTGCCGATCTGGCCTTAAGGGAAAAAAGGGCCGGCACCGTCCTGCCGGACTACCATGCGGTGATTTTTGACGAGGCCCACTCGGTGGAGGAAATCGCCTCGCGCTACTTCGGTTTCTCCATAGGCAACTACCGCATAGAGGAGCTTGTTCGCGACTCTCTCCGTGCGGCGGACTCCGCGTCCACCGAAAACAGGCGGGACATAATCGAGGGGCTGGACAAGCTCGAGATGCGCTCTAAAAACTTTTTCTACAGGTTCCGCAACGCGGACGGCGAGGAAAGGCGCTTCGGCCTTAAGGACGTAAAGCCCGACCCGGAGAGCGCGGAGCTATTTTTGGACTCGCTCCGCACCCTCGAACAGAAAACGAGTTCACAGACGCCGTTGCCCGACGAATTGAGAATGGTCGCCCACAGGTTTCGCTCGATGACGGAGGAGGCGGAAAAAATTCTTTCGGCGAACGACGACGGCTACATATTTTGGGGCGAGGCGCGTGGCGGCGGGGTTTACCTGAACGCGTCCAGCATGAACGTGGCAAACACTCTGCAAAACGCGCTTTACGGCCAGGGTGCGGTCGTGTTCACATCCGCGACCCTCGCCACGGCGGGAGACTTCGCCTTTTTCCTTTCGCGCCTCGGACTGGAGGGCGCTCAAACGCTCGCGCTCGCATCGCCGTTCGACTTCGAAAAGCAGGTAAAAATCTACCTTCCCCCGATGCCGGATCCGGCGGACCACGGGTTCGTCGACGCGCTTGCCAAGGAGGGGGAACGGCTCATCAAACTTGTGAGGGGAAGGACCCTTTTTCTTTTCACCTCTTTCAAGGTGATGTACGAGGTTAGAAAACGGCTTGAGGGAAAAATTCCGTATAAAATATTGACGCAGGGGGAGGCGCCTCGCCACACGCTTTTGGGGCAGTTCAGGGATGACGTGGATTCTGTTCTGCTCGCATCCTCCAGCTTTTGGCAGGGGGTGGACGTCAAAGGGGAGTCGCTCAGTTGCGTGATTATAGACAAGCTCCCGTTCTCCTCGCCGGGCGACCCGATAACATCGGCGCGGATAGACAGAATAAAAAAGCTCGGCGGCAAACCGTTCATGGAATACCAGGTGCCAGAGGCGGTGCTGGCGTTAAGACAGGGAATTGGCCGTCTGGTTCGGCATAGAAACGACAAGGGGATAATAATGATAGCCGACGCCCGCCTGCGAAAAAAGGGGTACGGGAAGACGTTCCTCGCCTCGCTTCCGCCCGCGCCGGTGCTTACGGATTTTAAGGAGCTGTCCTCGGCGTACAAAGAAAAAAGTTAACCTTCGTTTGTCATTCCCGCGAAAGCGGGAATCCAGGCCGCATCCCCGCTTTCGCGGGAATGACCAAAAGGGGGCTAAACGCACACCCTCAATGTTCCCTCGTGGAAGAGGTGGAAATCGCGCGTCCCCTCGAAAAACTTGCAGTAGTCCTCGCCGTCCAATTCCACCGGCGCGTCCCCCGGCGACGAGGCTATTTTTACCCCCGCCGGACGCGCAAGGGCCTCGTTTTTAAAAGTCAGGGACGGAAAAAACCTGCTTAAGCCGAATTTAAACAGCTCGAAATTCCGCCGAATTTTTACGACCTCCGCCACCCCGTCGCCGGGGCTTGAATCGGCGCAGAACAGGCCGCCCCCCGCAAAAGTCCTTAAATTGCCGACAATGATGTTTTTGTATTGAAGTCCGTCCGCCCCGGCCACCGAGCCTACAAATGTCGCTATGGTCCATACACCGGCGGGAACGTAAAGCAACGTGTTGAAAAACGGAATTTTTGAAAACGCGGAAAGGTTCGAGAGCATGCGCTGGTGCGTGGAGAGAATCGCCGCGTCCAGCCCGATCCCCGCATAATTGCTGAAATACGCACGGCGGTTAATTGAAAAAACGTCCAACGGCACGACCTTTGGGTCTGCGATAATGTTTTTCAAGTGCTCCGTAGGCTCCTTCGCCCGGTTTGTGAAATTTCTGGAAAAGTCGTTTCCCGTCCCAATCGGGATAACGCTTATGGCCTTGTCGCACCCGGATTTCTTTATGATGTTCGCCATCTGGTGAATCGTGCCGTCGCCGCCGCAAATCAAAACGGTTTCGGCGTCTCCCATTGCCTTTTCGACCTCCGCCTCGCCACCCTTTTTTTGCGTCCATTGAAGCGAGACGTCACGGCCTTTGAAAAACTCGTCCGTGTCAATGAGACGTCGAAAGGATGCATGCAAGGCGCGCCCCTCGCCACGCCCGGAGGCCGGGTTTACAAATACCGCGACCTTGCCCGGAGTTCTCAACGCCGACCCGTATGATTAAAAGCTTTTCAAAAACCCGACGAGAAGCCTGACTCCTATTCCCGCGCTCCCGGCGGTCAGGTAAGGCGCGCCCGGCTTGGCGCCGTAGGCGGTCCCGGCGATGTCAATATGCGCCCACGGATAATCGGTGAATTTTTTAAGGAACGCCGCGGCGGTTATGGCTCCGCCGTATCGGTCGCCCACGTTTTTCACGTCCGCGACGGAGCTTTTAATCTGCTCGTCGTACTCCTCCCACAGCGGCAACTGCCAGCACCTTTCGCCGGCATTCTCCCCCGCCGCGCGAACCGCGTCCACCAGCTTTTGGTCGGTTCCGAAAAGTCCGCTTGCGTGTGTGCCAAGCGCCACCATACACGCCCCGGTAAGCGTGGCAAGGTCCACCACCGCCCTCGGCTTGTACTTTTTCGCGTATCCGAGCGCGTCGGCAAGGATGAGCCTCCCCTCGGCGTCGGTGTTGATAATCTCGACCGTAAGGCCGACCATGCTACGCGCCAAGTCACCCGGTTTTATGGCCCTGCCGCCCGGCATGTTTTCCGTGCACGGCACGAGACCGACGATATTTTTCTTAATTTTTAGGGACGCCGCCGCGACCATCGCGCCGATTACCGCGCCGCCGCCGCTCATGTCGAACTTCATGTCCTCCATGTTTCCCGACGGCTTGATGGATATTCCGCCCGTGTCGAACGTGAGCCCTTTCCCGACGAGCACGATGGGCTTCTCGTTTTTTCGCCCGTTGAGGTATTCCATGATTATGAATTTTGGCGGCTCCGCGCTTCCCCTTGCGACGGCGAGGAAGGAGCCCATGCCGAGTTTTTCGATCTCCCGTTTTTCAAGAACCCTGCATTTCACGCCGACCTTTCGGCACTCACGCTGTGCGTTGGAGGCCAAAAACGTCGGCGTTGCGGTGTTGCCGGGGTGGTTTCCCAAATCCCTCGCAAGATAAACCGCCCTGCAAATTTTTTCCGCCGAGTCCAGCCCCGAAGCGGTCTCCGCCTTTTCGTCGCCGCAGGCAAACACAACGGAGCGAAGCTCCGCGCCATTTTCTTCGGGTTTCTTTTTGTACTGGTCGAATTTGTATAGGGAAAGGATTATCCCCTCCCCCGCCGCCTGCGCCAGATCCTCGGCGGTATGTTTTTTGGACGACAACGCGCCGATGGAAAGCGCCATCGCAGTCCCACGCGCCGACCTGGCGGACGTAGCCGCCTTGGCGGAGGCCGCCCTAAGCACCTCAGCGCTAAAGTCCTCTTTTTTGCCGAGGCCGACCAAAAGAACGCACTCCGCCTTTAGCTTTCCAAGGGTGTCCACCTGGCGAACGGACAGTTTTTTTCCCGAAAACTTTTTGCCCTTCACGAGTGAGGACAGGTAGCCGCCGAGTTTGGAGTCGAGTTCCTTCGGGGGGTTCTCCCCCTCGAAAAGAAAAACCGCAAAAACGTCCGCCTTGACGTCCGCAAGCTTGAAGGACTTAACGCTTAATTTAATCATTCAATAAACCTTTCCTTTATGTTTATGTAATAATACCATCAGTAAACCAGAGGAAGCCACAAAAGCGGAGAAAAAATGAACGGAGACCTAAAAATGAAATCGGTTGTTTTTTTATTGTTGTCGGCCGTCGCCTTAGCCTTCCCGGCCTTTGCCGGCTCGGAACGCGACTTCGAGGCCACCGCGTTTCAATACGACGCCGCCGCCGCGGACCACGTGACCACAAAAAAGTTTGAGAGCAGAATAAAAATCGCCGAGCAGGGGGCGGTGAGAATCATCACGATATCCAGCTACATAACGGGGAAATCCGACCCGGACGTCATCATAAGGGTTGTGTCCTCATCCACATCCGCGGCAAACATGATTTACAACGGAAAAATGGATTTGATAGCGGAATATCCCACCGGAGAAATTCTCAACCAATACCTGCTCTCCTTCAAGGGAGGGGACGATAAGCGAATCGTGGCGGGCAAATGGTACATGGACGTCGACAACCTGATGAGCGATTTTTCGGTGTCGGACCCCAACGGCGTTTTGGTCTACAAAGAGACCGTTGTTTACAGGGCAAAAAAACCTGCGAAAAAATAGCCCTGCCCGCCTCATTGGTGGGTACACACTCTTTAGTGTGTACTTTGCCCCGCAGGGGCAAGAAATTTTCATGCCTTTGGCATGAGGTACTCGGCAGAGGCCGTGTACCCACCAAAAAACTCCTGAATTTTACGCTATAGGTCTGAAACTCTCGCCTTTTTTGAGGGAGTAAAGGCGAGGCACGACTCGCCGGAATTCTGCCGAACCTCCGCCGACGGCATCACCCTGCTCTTAAAACCGATGGCCTTGCAACCGTACGGAAACTTTGCGTCCCACGTTATGTGGTGGTGCGCGCACTCAAAGCAGTTCGGCTCTTTGGATTTTGGCTCCACCATGGCGGCGGCTACGGTTTTACGGCCTTACCGGCGAGCCAGGCGGGGACTTCGGCAATGGGAACTTTTGTCTGCTCCCCCGTGCCAAGCTCCTTTATAAGCGCAAGGCCGGACTTAAACTCGTCCGGCGCCAAAAGAACGGCAAACCGCGCCCCCCTTCTGTCGGCGTACTGAAAGAATTTTTTCGGCCCGCCCGCGGAAAGAAGTACGTCCGCGGACACACCGGCTGAAATAATGTTTTTGGCTAAAACCGCGGCGTCGGACTCCAACGATTTGTCGAACGACCCCACGCAGGCCGGAATCGTCGTTTTCACCTCTGCCAGCTTTTTCGCCTCCAGCAGTTCCCCCAGCACCACGTCGCCAAACCCCAGCCCGACCGCGCACCGGGCCTCGCCGGTCATGTCCGAAAAAAGGTTGTCGTACCGCCCGCCGCCAAAAACCGCCCGTAACTCGCGCCCCGCGTCGAACGCCTCGAAGACTATGCCCGTGTAGTATGCAAGCCCGCGCACCACGCCGGGGTCGAAACAAAGATAGTCCCCAATTCCCAGCGCCATGCCATAATTCAAGAAATCGCTTATCTCCTTTTGCGGGCCGGACAAATTCTCCCCGTTCGCCACGTCCGTGTGAAGCGTGGTCAAACGATTAAAAATTGTCTCGGCAATTTCTTTGGATATCCCCTTCTCTACCAGCATCTGCACAAGCGCCGGAACCTCGACCTTCCCCTGCTTGTCCAGAATCAACAAAACGTCGAGATGCGACGCCTCGGCAATCCCGATTTCAGTCAGCAACGCCGTTATCAACTTTCTGTGGTTGAAGCGGATTTTAACGTCGTCCGGCCCAAGCCCAAGCAGTTTGAGCGCGTTCACGGCCGCGGCGAGTATCCACGCCTCGGCCATGATTGATGGCTCGCCGATTATGTCGAGGTTCCATTGATAATGCTCCCGCTTGCGCCCCTTTGTGGTTCGTTCGTAACGAAAGCACTGGGCTATCGTCCACCACTTTGCAGGGAACAAAACCTTGTGCTTGTTCCCCGTGATGATGCGGACAAGCGAGGGGGTCGCCTCCGGCCTTAGCGCGAGCCTGCGGTCGGATTTGTCGCTGAAGACGTAAATTTGGTCGGCAACCTCCTCGCCGGCCTTTCGGGCAAGCAGGTCGAAATTTTCCACCACCGGCGCGTCGTATTTTAAAAAGCCGGCCTCCGTCGAGGCCTTGGTCCACGCGTTGAAAATCTTGTCGCGCAATAAAATTGCGTCTGGCGGAAAATCCCTCATTCCCCTAGGCGGGGCCAAATCCAAACCGTCGTCTGCCATCAATATCCCTTCCAAATATGCGTTAAAAACTTCCGCCCTATTAAACACCATCAACCTTAAATTGGGTTAAAATTAAATCATCGGGCAATATTTATTCGAGGTCGTTATAAAAAGGTTTTTGCTCTTAATAATGTTGGTTCTTGTCTCCCCCGGGACAAACGCAAAGGGAAATTTTTATTTTCTGAAAGGGGCGCTGGCCATGGAAAACACCAATAGCTTGATAAACGAAAAAAGTCCCTACCTCCTAAAACACGCCCACAACCCGGTGGACTGGCGCCCGTGGGGGGACGAGGCGTTCGCGGCGGCAAAAAAAGAGGACAAGCTGGTTTTCGTATCCATAGGTTATTCCTCCTGCCACTGGTGCAACGTTATGGAACAGGAAAGCTACAACGACCCCGAGGTCGGCGTGCTTATGAACTCCGCGTTCGTTTCAATAAAGGTGGACAGGGAGGAGCGGCCCGACCTGGACAGCGTATACATGGCGTTCTGCGCCATCGTCAACAGAAACGGGTGCGGATGGCCGCTTAACGTGATAATGACAGCCGACAAGAAGCCGTTTTTCGCCGCCACATACATACCCAAAAATTCCCGAAACGGACTTATGGGGATGACAGAGCTGGTGCCGCAGGTGTCCAAGCTTTGGAGGGAAAGAAGAAAGGACGTCGTCGAATCAGCCGAAAAACTGACGGCCGCGCTTCAAGAGGGTTTTATAACCGCCTCCGGCAAAAGGCCCGTTTTGGAAAACCTTGCGGGCGCCTTTCGTTCCATGGAGGGGGCGTTCGACCCGGTGAACGGAGGGTTCCTACGGGGGCAAGGGACATGACGGACGCGGACGGCGGGTTCTACTCGGCGGAAGACGCGGACAGCGAGAACACAGAGGGG
>JACQEX010000032.1 GCA_016200345.1 Nitrospinota bacterium | reverse complement strand
GGGCTACACCAGAATCTTCCGCGCCGGACTTAGGAACGGCGACACGGCCCAGATGGCCATAATCGAGATGGTGGAAAGAGATTTAGCGGCGGCTCCGAAACGCAGGCGCAAACGCGTCGTCGAAGAGGGCGCCGAGGCCGCAAAAACCGCCTAATCCCCCCGGGTAGGTACGGGCTTTAGCCTGTACATTGGCGTGGTGCGGTGGGGGGGCGCGGGGGTCAGGTCTTGCAAAATAGTGGTGCGGGGGTCAGGTCTTGCAAAATAATAATATCTTAAAATATGCTATTGCAAGACCTGACCCCAAATTCTGACCCCAAATTCCTGTACAGGAAGGAAGCATACCGCTAGCGTAAAATCCACATCCGCTGACCTCGCTGATCACGGTGATTCGCAAAAATCGCAAAAAATCACCAAAACGCAAAAAGTGTCAATAAGGCCAAAAACGCAAAAGCCCTCCGCCCTGATACGGGGTATAAAGGGTGCGGGGGTCAGGTCTTGCAAGGGCTACACCAGAATCTTCCGCGCCGGACTTAGGAACGGCGACACGGCCCAGATGGCCATAATCGAGATGGTGGAAAGAGATTTAGCGGCGGCTCCGAAACGCAGGCGCAAACGCGTCGTCGAAGAGGGCGCCGAGGCCGCCAAAACCGCCTAATCCCCCCGGGTGGGTACGGGCTTTAGCCTGTACATTGGGTGCGGGGGTCAGGTCTTGCAAAATAATAATAGCTTAAAATATGCTATTGCAAGACCTGACCCCGAAATTCCTATTGCAAGACCTGACCCCGAAATTCCCGTTCCGGCGCAAACTGGACAGGGATGGGAGTTTGGGAGACGGCAAAACCCCCCGAAAAAGGCAAAAATCGCGACAAACGCGACAGGGGGGAAGGAAACTATCCGCGGATTAACGCAGATTACGCAGATTGAATGCGGAGGAAAACCACGAAAAACACGAAAGGACACGAAAGACTTTTTATTGCCCGCTGGCGCGGGGAGAGCGGGGGCCGGGCCGGAAGCTCGCGCTCCCAGGAGAGGAAAATCGGGGAGGGGGACGGCTCACGCGATGTCATCCCCGCCCATCTTGGGTCTGAGGGAAAGTCGCGAAGCTTGCCCCGGGCGCCGACCCGGGGGCGCGAAGAATGCGGGGGAGGAGAACCACGAAAAACACGAAAGGACGCGAAAGATTTTTTATTTGCCGCTTGCGCGGGGAACGGAAAGGGGGGGAAGTATGGGGTTTTGTTGACTTCGTTCATACTGTCGGATATTCTCTACTGGCTGGCTGGCGTTTTTTATTGATGGAGAAAAGATGGCGATTGATTCCGTAAAACTGCTTGAGAAGTTGGAATCCCTCTCGTTGCAAATGGCGATGGCGGACTCCACTCTTACAGACCTTAAGACCGTGGTGGAGCTTAGCCAAAGCGCGGAAGAGATTAAGGGGATGGTTGCCGGCGAAAAACCGGAGGAGCTTGCCCTTCTTTTCGCCGGACTTGCCTCGGCGTTGGAACAGTTTATGATGGGCGGCGCGCCCGCCGATTCGGCCGCCACCGCGATGGAGCTTTTGTCCGAGGCGGTGAATCTTGCGCGCGACGCGATGGACGCCCGTTTCGACATTGTAAAACTAAAACCCAGGGCCGAAAAGGTCTTGGAAACTCTCAAAACAGTTTTCTCCGTCGTTCCCGCGCCCCCGCCCGCCGCGAAAAAAGAGGAGCAGGCTCCATCGGCGGAATCTTCAAAACCGACCCCGGCCCCGGCGAAGGCCACCGGCAGTCATGGCGGCGAGGTTAAAGGCTCGTCCCTTACGCTCATTGACGAAAACGACATAGTCATTTTCGAGGGGTTCGTGGACGAATCCACCGACATGGTCAACAAGATAGAGGAATACGTCATGGCGTTGGAGGAAAACCCCAACAACGCCGACATCATCAGCTCGCTTTTCCGCGTGTTCCACAGCCTAAAGGGGGCCGCCGGATTTTTGGGCATGAACGAGATCAACACGCTCTGCCACGACGCGGAGAACCTGCTGGACAACATCCGCAAAGGGAAGATGAAGGTGGACCGCGAGTGCTCCGACATCATCATGGCGGTTCGGGACACCTTGGAGAAAGGGCTTGCCGCGATTAGCGAAACTCTCGGCGTCGGAAAGGCGAACCTGCCAAATTTCACCTCCGAAATAAAGAAGCTGACCATCGAGCCGATTCTTGAGCTCATAGACCGCAAGCTTTTCGGAGCCTCCGGAGACGAGGGCGCGCCGAAACTCGGCGACATCCTGGTCGAGAAAAGGATTGTAACCGCCGACCAGCTTCAGGAGGCGTTGGAGAAGAGGGAAAAGCCGCTCGGCGAGATACTCGTCGAAATGGGGGCGACCTCGAAGGCAAACATAGACAGCGCGCTAAAGGAACAGCAGAGCAAAAAAGCCGCGCCCGTCGCCGCGATAAAGGTGGACACCAAGAAACTGAACACGCTTTTGGAGCTTGTCGGGGAGCTTGTGATAGCGCAGGCGATTATCTCGCAGAGCAGTTCGCTCGACATGGAGGAGAACCAAAAGCTCTCCAAGGACATCGGCGAGATGGCGAAGATAACAAACGGCATACAAGACCACATCATGTCCCTGCGGATGGTGCCGATGCACGGCACGTTCCAAAAGATGAACCGCCTCGTGCGCGATTTGTCGCGTAAAACCGGAAAGCAGGTGAATTTCGCCATGCAGGGAGAGGAGACGGAGATAGACAAGACCATCGTGGAGCAGTTGAACGACCCGCTTGTCCACCTTCTTAGAAACGCCGTTGACCACGGCGTGGAGGCGGCGGAGGACAGGATGGCGCAGGGAAAGGAGCCGGAGGGCACCGTTACCCTGGCCGCGTACCACAAGGGTGGAAGCGTCATAATAGAGGTCAAGGACGACGGCAAGGGGCTGAACCTTGAAAAGATAAAAAATCTCGCGTTCGAGCGGGGGATACTGGACAAAAACGGAACCTACACCGAGGATGAAATCAGGGACGTGATTTTCCTCCCCGGTTTTTCCACGCATAAAGTCGCCACCGACCTTTCCGGACGGGGCGTGGGCATGGACGTCGTCCGAAGGAACGTCGAGTCGTTGGGCGGAAAAGTTCTGCTTTTTTCAACGCCGGGGCAGGGGAGCACGTTCCAAATTAAACTGCCGCTGACAATGGCTATAGTGGACGGAATGCTCGTGAGGGTCGGGGACGAGAGATACATAATCCCGACCATTTCGATAAGCGAATCCATAAAGCCGAAGCCCGAACAGCTTAGCACCGTGGTTGAGAAAGGTGAGGTTATGAACGTGCGCGGCGAGCTCATCCCGTTGGTGCGCCTGCACGAGCTTTTCGGGGTGGAAGGCTCGCGGAAGGAGGTCGTTGACGGGCTTGTGATTATCGTCGGCACGGAAAAGGAGCACCGCGGGTTGATGGTGGACGACCTTCTCGGCCAGCAACAGGTGGTCATAAAAAACCTGGACCGGCGGTTTACCGGCATGAAGGGCTTTTCGGGCAGTTCCATATTGGGCGACGGGCTTGTGGGGCTTATTTTGGACGTCGGCGGAGTGTTCGACCTCGCCTCCAACTAAAAGCCGCGATTTTTCGCCGATTTATGCGCCTCTTCACATTTTTATCGGTCAACGTACTTACTCGTACGTCTCCCTCAAAAAATGTACTTCGGCGCATTCTCGACGAAAACTTGCGGCTTTTAACGCTTTCACAAGACGCAAAAAAGAGCCGATGTATTAATCCATAAAATTGGTGTAGAATTAGGCCGGGCGGTCTCCGGTAATATTAGAGTGCCGGCCGGGGTGAACTTAAGGGCGTTGTGGCCGTGAAGTTATTTTCCCATTAATATGTTTGGGAGGTTTTGAAAATGTCACAGGCAGTGGAAACGGAAAGCAGAAAGGGCGGCGCGGCCGGCGCCAAGGCGAAGGAAGGCAAATATCTTACGTTCGTCCTCGGACACGAGGAATACGGCCTCGAGATTCTAAAGGTTCGCGAAATAATCAGCGTGATGGAGATAACCGAGGTTCCGCAGGTGCCGCCGTTCATCAAGGGCGTCATCAACCTTCGCGGAAAGGTCATCCCCATCATTGACCTGCGTTTGAAATTCGGAATGTCCGCCATAGAGTACACGCGCGAGACCTGCATAATCGTCGTCAACGTGCGCGACCTTCTGCTGGGGATAGTGGTGGACACGGTCGCGGAAGTGCTCGACATAATGGAAAAAGACATAGACCCGCCGCCGACGTTCGGAAGCCAGATTAAGACGGACTTCATACTCGGCATGGGCAAGGTCAAGGGCAAGGTAAAAATCCTGCTGGACATAGACATGGTGCTCTCCAGCGAGGAACTCGAAGTCGTGGCCGAGGCGGTCTAAAAACCGCCTTGTCACACGGCACGTTGATTTGACCGGCGCGGGTTTTTTGCCGCGCCGCCTTTCCAAGTTTGCACCTCCAAAAGCTTAACAAAAATTTGCCTGACACTCGCGCGGCCCGAATATAGCCTGTCCGCAGAATCTGGCGACGGGAAGAAGCAACACACACAAAAAGTAATTGGCGACTATACATTTGAGTTTTTAAACGGGGAGGATTTCTGTCATGAGGGTTGCAAAGTCTAGATTATTTGTTCTCATAACCGCGTTTGCCGCCATCTACGGTTTCACGCTGTCGCGGATGTCGTATGCCGCGGAGCTGGACGCGAACACAAAAAAGATCGTAAGGGACGACGCCGAGGACGCGTTTTCCAAAATGAACCCAAAGGCAAAACCCAAGGCCGCCGTCGTGACTCCGACCCCGGCCCCGGTTGTGGCGGAACCCGCCCCGGCTCCCAAGCCGGAACCCGCGTAATCTGCGTCCGTTTGGCAAACTAGAGCATTATTGGTGGGTACGCCATTTATGGTGTACCTTGCCGCGACAGCGGCAAACGCTCGACCCTTGGGACTGATGCACACCCTGAAGGGCGTACCCACCGTAGAAATTTTGGACGCCGATTTTATGCCGGCTCAAGAGAGCTCATCTTTGATTAATTAAAATGCCCTGGCGTGTTGCGGGCGGGGGACGAAATATTACACGTCCCCCCAGTTGTCGGCCACGCCGACGGAAACCAGCAGGGGCACGTTTAGCTTGACCACCGTCTCCATGGTTTTTTGGATGAGTTTAAGCGGCTTTTCGTGCGCCTCCTTGGGACACTCGAAAATTAGCTCGTCGTGTATTTGAAGAAGCATCTTCAAATCCGTCCCCTCGATTTTTTTGTCTATCTCTATCATCGCTTTTTTAATTATGTCCGCCGCCGTTCCCTGCACCACGGTGTTAACCGCCATGCGCTCCGCAAGCTCCCGCGCCGTGCGGTTGGCGGAGGCAAGGTCGGCCAGCCTCCGCATGCGCCCCATCATGGTTTTAACGCTTTTCTCCTCGTGGGCGCGCGCGATGGTTGATTTGATGAAATCCTGCACCCCCACGTACCGCGCGAAATATCGGTCAATGAACCCCTGCGCCTCGTTGCGTCCCACGCCGAGCTCCTTGGAAAGCCCGAACGCCGTCTGACCGTATATGATGCCAAAGTTCACCGCCTTTGCCACGCCGCGCATCTCCGGGGTGGTCTCGCCGATTCTGCCAAAAATTTCCCTCGCCGTTCGCAGGTGCACGTCCTCGCCGTTTACGAACGACTCGGTAAGCAGTTTGTCGCCGCTCATGTGGGCCAGCACGCGAAGTTCCATCTGCGAGTAATCGGCGGAAATTAGCACGTTTCCTTTTTCGGCGATAAACGCGCGCCTTATCTCGCGCCCCTCCTCCGTTCGCACGGGAATGTTTTGGAGGTTCGGGTTGGAGGAGCTTAGGCGCCCGGTTGCCGCGACGGTTTGGTTGAAGGAGGTGTGTATCCTTCCCGTGGAGTGAGCGACCATCCCCGGCATCGGGTCGAGGTAGGTGGATTTTAATTTAGAGACTATTCGGTGCCTTAGCACAAGGGCGGGGAGGGGATGCCTGAATGCGAGCGTTTCCAAAACGTCCTGGTCGGTGGACTGCCCCGTTTTTGTTTTTCGCACCTTTGGAAGGCCGAGTTTGTCGAACAAAATCACGGAGAGTTGTTTGGGGGACGAGATGTTGAATTCCTCCCCCGCCGCGGAATGGATTTCCTTTTCCATCTCCGCCAGTTGTTGTTCCAGTTTTTTGGAAAAAACCTCAAGTCGTTTCACGTCCACCAATATTCCGTTTTGCTCCATTTTTGCAAGCACCGAAACCAGCGGAAGCTCAAGGTCGTAGTAAAGGTGCGCAAGCCCGCTTTGCTCCAGCTCCTTTTTAAAAAGGGAGGTCAGGGCCAGCGTCGTTTCCGCGTCGTCGCCGGAGTATGCCGTGGCCTCCGCGACCCCGACCTTGTTGAACGGTAATTCCTTGGCGCCTTTTCCGGCCACGTCGGAATATTCCCTCATCGTTCGGCCAAGATATTTTTCCGCCAGATGTGAGAGGTTGTGCCTTCTTTCGTCCGTGGAGAGGACGTAGGAGGCGAGCATCGTGTCGAACGCCGCCGGGTTTATTTTCACCCCTTCGGAGGCGAGAACAATCATGTCGTACTTTATGTTCTGGCCGAATTTTTCTATTTTTGCGTCCTCCAAAACGGGCTTGAGGATTTTTATCGCCCTTTCTTTTTTTATTTGGGCCGGGGCACCTTCGTAATCGTGCGCCAGGGGAACGTAGTAGGCCGTTCCCTCGGCGTAAGAGATGGAAATTCCCACCAACTCCGCCCGCACCGGCTCGGCGGAGGTGGTCTCGGCGTCAACCGCGAACCCCTTGCAACCCTTAAGTTTTTTCACAAGCTCCGAAAGCTCGTCCTCCGAAAGGATTGTCCTAAAGTCGCGCTCCGCCTCTTTTTTTCTTGGCGCCGCAACGTCCTCCAAAAGCGATTTAAAGCCGAGCTCTTGGTAGAGGGCGGTTAGCTTTGGATAGTCGGCCTCCCCCAGTTTCCAAAGCGTCGGGTTAAGGTTTGGCTCCACGTCCGCGTCGAGTCGCGCAAGTTTTGCGCTTAGGCGGGCGAGGTCGGCGTTGTCCGTCAGCGCCTGCCGAAGTTTTGGCTTCGTAATTTCCGTGGCGTGCTTTAGAACCCCCTCGAGCGTGGAGTATTTTTCCAAAAGGTCGCGCGCCGTTTTTTCGCCGACCCCCGGCACGCCGGGAATGTTGTCGGACGCGTCCCCCATCAGTCCGAGCAGGTCAACAATCTGTCCGGGGGTCACGCCCATTTTTTCCTTAACGCCGGCGGCGTCGTAGCGGACGTTTTTCATCGGCTCCAGCATTTTTATTTTTCCGCCCACGAGTTGCATCAGGTCTTTGTCGCCGCTGACGATCGTGACGTCGAACCCCTCGCCAACCCCTTTCATGGCGGCGCAGGCTATGAGGTCGTCCGCCTCCGTCCCCGGTTTTTTTAGTATTGGTATGTTCATGGCGGTTATCAGGCGTTCGATGAGAGGGATTTGCAGGGAAAGGTCCTCCGGCATTTTCTGCCGGTGTTCCTTGTACTGCGGGTAGGCGGCGTGACGGAAGTTTTTTTCGGGCGAGTCGAGCGCGATGGCGAGGTAGTCCGGCTTTTCGTCCCTGATGATTTGCATGAACATTTTTGCGATGCCGAACACGGCGTTGGTCGGCCTGCCGTCCGGTGAGGTGAGGTTTTGTTTTACGCCGTAAAAGGCGCGGTAGTAATAACCGGCCCCGTCTACGATGTAAAGCCGCTTGTGGCTCATATTGGGCGGCGGTTAGTCGGTGATGTCGTCTTGGCCGTGGATGAACTTTAGGAGCTTGCCGCGCAGGCGGACGACGACCCTGGTGTGGAGTTGCGACACGCGCGACTCGGTGATGCCCAAAACCTCGCCGATTTCCTTCATCGTCAGCTCTTCGTAGTAGTAGAGGGAGACGAGCAGACGCTCCTTCTCCGGCAGTTCGTCAATGGCCCCTCCGATTATTTCCCTGACCTCGTTAATCCTCGCAAGCATCTGCGGGTCCGAGTCGGGCGAGCCGGCCAGGATGTTCATAATGTCCCGTTTTTCGCCGTCCTTGCCGGTGCCGCCCAGTTCCTCGAAAGAGAGGATGGGGGCGCTTCTTACGTTTCCGATGGTCTTGTGCAGTTCCTCAATGGGAACGCCCATCTCTTTCGCCACGTCTTCGTCGGACGCGGCCCTGCCGAGCTTTTGCTCCACGGACGTGTAGGCCTGCGAAAGCTCCGTGGCCTTTTGCCTTACGGAGCGCGGAACCCAGTCGAGCGAGCGCAGTTCGTCCAAAATGGCGCCGCGGATTCTTATCTCGGCGTATGTCTTAAACTGCGTGTCTTTGGTCGGGTCGAATTTTTTTATTGAGTCTATCAATCCCATGACGCCCGCGCTGGTAAGGTCGTCCAGCTCTATGTGCGGCGGTAGCCTTACGGCGATGCGCTGGGCGATAAATTTTATGAGGGGTGCGTACTCGATGATGAGCTTGTCGGCCTCGGGCGTGCCAATCTTTATTCCCGGAGTCGGTTCGGAATAAGACTTCCTTAAATCAACCATTGCGCCCTTTTCGGACGTATTGACCATGTTGCCTAACAGTTACCATCAGTGAGATTTTACAAGGATTTGCCCCGTCTAACAACATGAATCATTCAGTCTTTAAAAATAATGATTCCAGCCCAAAAGCAATGGAAGGGAAAAATTCGCCCTAAATAGGGGAGGGGCGCTCAGGTGGTCGGGTATAGCTCCTTTATTTTATCCAAAAGTTCCATCGGGCTGAACGGTTTTTTGACGTAATGGTTGGCGCCGGCCTCAAAAGCCTTGGTGACGTCGTCCTCCCTCCCGCGTCCGGAAAGGAAAATAACAACCACGTCCTTTAACTTCGAATTTGAACGTAATTCCTTGCACACTTGAAAACCGTCCATGCCGGGCATATTTATGTCCAACACGACTACGCCGGGCATACCTGCCTCGGCAATGGCGGCCAAGTTTTCGGGAAAATTCCTCGACACGCACCTCACCCCGTTGTTTTCGAGGAGATAAGTCAGGCTTTTGGTTACAAAAATCTCGTCATCAACAAGCAAGACAAGTTTATCGGTCATATTGTTCCACCACTTTCGATGATTTTTGCCGCAGGCCGCTGACGCAAAAATGCGACCATATGCATTTCTCCATTCTTAGGCAGTCGCAAGGTTCCGTCTCGCTAAAGCAGTCCTCGAAACCCATTGCCATCTGAATGGTTTTGATTAAACTATCCTTGTCAGGATACCTCTCGGGCATTTGAACGCCTATTAGTCGGGCAATCTGCCGAATCTCCTCAATTGTCAAGCTTCACCCCGCTTGCATACGCAAAAACCGTTCTCCCACTGGCGACCAAAGTTAGGCCGCCCCCCTCGTACCACTTGGCGGATTGTATATAATTCGGCGCTAATAGTCAATTCGCCCCGCCGGGAGAAGGATTAAAGCTGGCGATCCATGGCGCGATATTGAATCGCCTCGGCAACGTGCTCGGTCGCAATCGCGTCTACGCCGGCTAAATCGGCTATCGTACGCGCAACTTTCAGCGTGCGCGTCCATGCCCGCGCGGAGAGGCCGAGGCGTTCCATGGCGAGTTTCATCAATCGCTCGGACTCCGGGCCGATTTTGCAAAACGTCTTTAGGTGGCTGTTTCCCATCTCCGCGTTTCTGTAAATTCTGGTTTTGGCGAATCTGGCGGACTGCCTCTCCCGCGCCGACTCGACGCGCCCCTTTATTACGGCGGACGATTCGCCGTCGGCTACGCCGGACCTTATCTCGCTGAATTTTACGGCCGGCACCTCCACCTGGATATCCATCCTGTCCAGCAGTGGGCCGGAGATTTTCCGTTTGTATTTTCTAACCTCCTGCGCGGAGCATTTGCATTCCTTTGTCGGGTCGGTGGAATATCCGCAGGGGCACGGGTTCATGGCGCACACGAGCATAAACCGCGCGGGAAAGGCCACGGTGGAGTTGGCGCGGGCGATGACAACCTTTCCGTCCTCCAGCGGCTGTCTTAGCACCTCCAGCGCGCTTCTGCGAAACTCCGGTAGCTCGTCCAGAAACAGCACGCCGTAGTGGGCGAGCGAGGCCTCCCCCGGCATGACCGGGTTGTGCCCGCCCCCCACAAGCCCCGCGTCCGAAACGGTGTGGTGCGGAAAACGAAACGGCCTTTTTGAAAGGAGCGGCCTCTCTTTGCTCAACAGTCCGGCGATGGAATGTATTCGAGAGGTTTCGATTGCCTCGTCCATCGTCCAGCCGGGGAGTATAGTCGCAAGCCTGCTTGCTATCATGGATTTGCCCGAACCGGGGGGCCCCACCATTAGGATGTTGTGCCCTCCGGCGGCGGCGACCTCCACGGCGCGTTTGACGTGGTGCTGGCCTTTGACCTCCGAAAAATCCGGCTCGTCCTCCGAGGCGATCTCTACGAGGGGGGAGGGGGCCTGCGCCCTCGCGATGGAGACCTCTCCGTTCAGCCAGCCGACAGCCTGTGCGAGATTTTCAACCGGAATCGCCGAAACTCCGTCCACTACGGCCGCTTCCCCGGCGTTGTCCGCCGGCACGAGGAAAACGGAGCCCTTGTGTTTTTTGGCGCAGATGGCGGCGGAGAGGATGCCCTTTACCGGCTTTACCCTTCCGTCGAGCGCGAGTTCGCCGATTACGAATATGTTTTTAAGTTTTTCTTTTTTAATTATTCCCTGCGCGGAGAGCATGGCAAGCGCGATGGGGAGGTCGAACGCGCTCCCCTCTTTTTTCACGTCCGCCGGGGCGAGGTTTACGGTCACTTTTTTAATCGGCGGCTCGAACCCGGAGTTTTTCATGGCGGCGAGGATTCTGTTCTGGCTTTCCTTTACGGCGGCGTCGGGAAGCCCGACAGTAACGTAGTGGAACGTGCCGGGGGTGAGATCCACCTCCACCTCCGCCGTGAACGCTTCTATCCCGAGGTGGTAGGCGCTGAAAATTTTGGAAATCATCGGCTTCGATTTAACCCCACATCGGGGGGCCGGTCAATAGCAAACTCCACCCCCGTTCCATCGGTAGGTGCGGGCTCGGTAGGTGCGGGCTCGGTAGGTGCGGGCTCGGTAGGTGCGGGCTTTAGCCTGCACTTTGTCGCGAAGCGACAATAGTTTTAGCGGGCTTTTTTCGGCAACCTTCATCAAAGTAGCCTTCGTCAGCCATCGTGCAGTCTCAAACCGCTCACTCTGATTCACATTTTAAAGTCTCAACCATTTACTGCGGTGATGCATGCTCTGACTTGGAGTGCGTAAGTTCATGTGCTGTTTTGGTAGGTACGGGCTTTAGCCTGCACTTTGTCGCGCAAGCGCCAATCTCTCATTCTGTCACCCCGGCGGGGGTATTTTTTCGGCCTTGTCAGGCCCGATGTACAGGCTAAAGCCCGTACCTACCGAGTGCGTTCCCACCGGGCGGAGGCCGGGCGTCCCGCCCGCGTTCCCATGAATATAAAAAAGGCGCGGGGAGGACGGTAGGGAAACCGAACGCCGCCCCGCGCCATCTTAATTTTCGCAATTATACGATTCGGAGTCCGTCCACCAAAGGCGATTCGCCAAATCGCCATGGAAGGTTTTTACAAGAAATAGGCCCCATTGTCCGCTTTTTAAAGCAGAGCAACGCATTGTATCCATTGGCTTAATCACCAAGGGATGGGTTTAACCAAATTGTAACATTGGGTTAATACAGATTTAATCACTTCTTTATATCATGCGACCACCTTGAAAAGAGGTTTAACGGGCAAAAAACATTTTTAGAGGAGTTGGTCGAAATATGAAGAGCATGGTTAAAGTTTTGTCTATCACTGCCGTCTTAGGCTGGTTCGTCGCATCCGTGCCGCTTGCGTCCGCGGAAGTCTTGAAAGTGGACAAGGGCGTTCCCCACTATAAAAAAGTGGCCGGTATTTCGGGAAACCTTAACGCGGTCGGTTCCGACACGATGATAAATCTTATGACGCTGTGGGCCGAGGGCTTTAAAAAGGTGTACTCCGGCGTGACGGTTCAGGTTGAGGGCAAAGGCTCGGCCACCGCCCCCCCGGCGCTAACCGAAGGCTCCTCACAGCTTGGGCCGATGTCACGCGAGATGAAGCCGAAGGAGACGGACGATTTTGAGGCGAAGCACGGTTTTAAGCCGACACGCTTTAAAGTTGCGGTTGACGGCCTTGGCGTGTACGTGAACAAGGACAATCCGATTAAGAGCCTTTCCATCGTCCAGTTGGACGCGATATTTGGCAAGCAGAGGAAACGCGGCGCGGTTTCCAACATCACCACGTGGGATCAAGCCGGCGCGACTGGCGACTTTGCCGGCAAGCCGATTACGATGTTCGGAAGAAACGCCGCCTCGGGCACATACGGATACTTTAAGGAGCACGCCTTGGACAAAGGTGATTACAAGGACGAGGTCAAGGAACAGCCAGGTTCCGCCGCGGTCGTGCAGGGCGTGACCGAGGATAAATATGCCATCGGCTACAGCGGCATGGGGTACCTCACCTCGGGCGTGAGGATGATATCCCTCTCCAGCAAGGACGGCGAGCCGGCGTATTCCGCAGAAGACCCGGCGAACGTTTACTCCGGCAAGTATCCCCTCTCCAGATATTTGAACCTGTACGTTTCCAAAGACCCGAAAAAAGGGCTGGAGCCGCTGGTGAAGGAGTTCTTGAAATTCGTGTTTAGCCAGGAAGGGCAGGAAATCACCATAAAGGACGGTTTCATGCCGATGCTTTCCAACGCCGTGAAGGCGGAGCTGGAAAAACTCAAATAGCAAAACGGGAAAATTACCGCCAATGCGCCAAGGAATGAGGGAAGACTAGCTGGCCACCCCACCTTAATCCTCCCCTTTGAAAGGGGAGGAAATAGGAGGGGTTGAACAGACCCAGTTCTTTTCTCTTTCCCCTTGGCGGACTTGGCGACTTGGCGGTTAAAGACTTTTTAAATTAACGGAGGGATCGGGTAGAAGATGAGTTTGGACAGGCACGACAAGATGGTCGCCCGGGTGGACGCCTGGGCGCGCAGGGTCATCACGCTCGGCGGAGCCGTCATCATTTTTTCCGTCGTCGGCCTGGTGGGCTTCATCCTTTACGAAACATACCCTCTGTTTGCCTCCCCGGTCATTGAAAAAACTGGCGAGTGGGCGCTGGCATCCCGCATCTCCCCCGCCAAAGGGTTGGAGATAGGCTCGGACGAGTACAGGGAGACGTCCTACAGGCTGGACGACAAAGGGAACCTGGATTTCATCTCGCTCGAAAGCGGCGCCAAGCTGGCCACCTTTTCGAACCCGTTGTTGCACGACCGGGTCGTTTCATCCCACCGGATGACGAGGCGGAACTTTGTGACTTTTGGCGCCGAGGGCGGGCGCGCCGGAACGGCGGAGATAAAATACCTTGCAAATTATGCCGGAAAAAAACGCGTTGTTGATCCGTCCGTAAAATACGGCCCGGTTTTTTTATTGGACAAAGACGGCGGCGGGATATCAAAAATTGCCGGGTACGCGGACGACGACGGCAACGTGACGGTGGCCGGGTTCTCGCGAAAATCCGGGCTTTTCGCGGCGTCGTACAGGTTGTCCGGGGACGAGGCTCCGTCGGCCGATTTCAACCCGAAGGCTGTAAAGCTGGAGGCGCCCGGCGAAATCGTCACGTCGCTTGCGATTAGCTCGCAAGACGCGGCGGTCTTTGCCGGAACCGAAAGCGGTTTTGTGTTTATATTTTCGAAATCCGGCGACGTGTACGCGCTGAGGGAAAAAATCAAGGCCTCCGACGTCTCGGTGACGGCGCTGGCGTTTTTAATCGGCGGCGAGCAACTTATAGTCGGGGACGCCGACGGCAAAATTTCCGAGTGGTTCGACGTGCGCCACGTGCGGCTTAAAAACAACGGCTCGCAAACGGCGTACGCCGGGGGCCTTCCGGTAAAACCGGGCGAGGAGATTGAACTGCCGGACACCGGCTACTCGGACAAAAAGGCCGGATTGGACAAGGCCTTCACCCTCGCGTCCGGGGGCAAAAAACTGCTGAAGATACGCTCTTTCGAAAGCCATAAGGAAAGAGTTGAAATAATCGCGGCGTCGCCGCGCGATTTGGGGTTTGCCACGGCGGGCGGGGACGGGACGGTCGCGTATCATTATTCCACATCCGGGCGAACCTACAAGGTTTGGAAACCTGGTCAAAAGGCCGACTTGCTGGTGTTCTCGCCGAAGGCGGACGGCCTCTTGTCCATGGGAAACGACGGAATGCTTTACAACTACTCGTTGGACGCCAAACACCCGGAGATTACCGTGGGCACTCTCTTCTCTAAAGTTTGGTACGTGGGATACCCCGGCTCTCAGTACGTCTGGCAGTCCAGCGGCGGCACGGACGATTTCGAGCCGAAGTTTTCGCTGATGCCGCTAATATTTGGAACGCTTAAGGGAACGCTTTACGCGATGCTCTTTTCCGTTCCGCTGGCAATTTTGGGGGCGGTCTATCTTTCTCAAATCGCGCCGTCCAGCCTTAGGAACGCGATAAAGCCGATGATAGAGCTGATGGCCGCCATACCGAGCGTGGTCGTGGGCTTTTTGGCCGGCCTCTGGCTTTCCCCGATTATAAGCAACCACACAATGTCTTTTTTGATGATGCTTGTTTCCGTGCCGGTGGGCTGGCTCTTTTTTGTCCTTGTTTGGTGGGCCATTCCGCGAAAGAAACGTCCCGACACTAGCGGGGCCGGGGAACTGTTTTTTCTGACGCCGATTGTTTTGGCGAGCGTTGCGGCCGGTTATTTCGCGGCCCCGGGGGTTGAGAGCCTTTTGTTTCACGGCGACCTGAAGCAGTGGATGTATTCCACGCTCGGGATTGTTTACGACCCGCGCAACAGCGTCGTGGTGGGCCTTGCTCTTGGTTTTGCCGTGGTGCCGATTATTTTTACCATCTCGGAGGACGCGCTTTCCGCGGTTCCGCCGTCGCTTACGACCGCCGCCTACGCCCTGGCGGCGAGCAGGTGGCAGACCGCCATCTTTGTGGCGCTCCCGGCCGCAAGCCCCGGAATTTTTGCCGCCGTCATGCTCGGTCTCGGCAGGGCCGTCGGCGAGACGATGATAGTGCTGATGGCGACCGGAAACACGCCGATAATGGACCTAAGCATTTTTAACGGAATGCGAACAATGTCCGCGGCCATAGCGGTTGAAATGCCGGAGGCGCCCGTGGGGGGGAGCCTTTACCGGGTTTTGTTCCTTGTTGGCCTGCTTCTATTCGTTTTCACTTTTCTCATCAACACTGTCGCTGAGCTTATAACAATGCGGCTGAAAAAGAAGTTTTCTAGGTTGTAACCGATGGGGGAAAAAAAAGATTACGTAAGGGGATTTTGGGCCGAGGGGACGCCGTTTATTTGGTTCAGCGGCATTGCCGCCGTGGTGCTCGTCCTGATGGTCGTGGGGCTTGTGTCGCTCATACTTGCGAACGGAATGTCGCAGTTTTGGCCGGCAAGCGTCGCGAAGGTCTCCCTTAAAAACGGCTCATACCTGCTCGGAAGCGTGTCGGACAGGGAAAAAACGTCCGAGCGCGACCGCATCCTCCTAAGGATCGCCAACCGCGACGTGAACGGGCTGGACTTCAAATGGGTGGAGAGCTCGGCCATAACAAAGGTCGAGTACCCGGAGTCCGTCTCCGTATTGGAGAGGGACGAATACGGCCCGATGTACGGATTTATAAACTCTCTTGCCGAAGGGGAATCCTCCGTGGCCTCCTCGAGCCCGGAATTTCAAAACGTACTTCGGGAAAAACTCCGGACAGTGCGCGAGAAAACCGCGTCCGCTAAAAAATTACAGGCGACGATTGATTCCGAGAAAAAAGAGGTCACCGCGGTGGAGGTCAGGCTGAGAAGGCTCGACGAGGGGGAGAAGGCCAACGATCCGGAAACTCTGCTGGAAAAGGCCGGGCTGGAAAAACGCCGCGGTGTCTTGCTTGAAAACCTCGGGACAAAACTGGCGGACGAGGAGAAGGAATTGGAGAGGTTGAAGGCGGAAGTCGAGGCTCCCCGGCTGGACGTGACGCTGTCCGACGGCTCCGTTGCAAAGGTAAAGCTGAGGAAGGTCCTGGCGGTCTTCAACCCCAACGCGATGTGGTTTGGCGCAAAATTCGTCCATTACATGGGAAATATGGCGAGCTTCATCACGGACTGGCCGCGCGAGTCGAACACGGAAGGGGGCGTTTACCCGGCCATATTCGGCACGGTGATGATGGTTTTCATAATGGTTTTAATCTGCACGCCGCTTGGAGTCCTGGCGGCGCTCTATATGCACGAATACGCAAGGCAGGGCTTTTTGCTAAGCGCCATAAGGCTTGCCGTGAACAATCTCGCCGGCGTGCCGTCCATCGTGTACGGCATCTTCGGACTCGGCTTTTTTGTTTACATGCTGGGCGGGGGGATAGACAGGCTGTTTTTTGCGGACAAGCTTCCGGAGCCGACATACGGCACCGGCGGCATTTTGTGGGCCTCGCTAACGCTTGCGCTTCTTACCGTGCCGGTGGTTGTAGTTTCCACCATGGAGGGGCTTTCCGCGGTGCCAAGGGCGAACCGCGACGGCGCGCTCGCGCTTGGCTCGTCAAAATTCCAGATGATATGGAACGTCGTTTTGCCGAACGCCGCCCCGGGGATTTTGACCGGGGTTATTTTGGCCGTAAGCCGCGCCGCCGGCGAGGTCGCTCCGCTTATGATTACGGGCGTGGTAAAGCTTGTCTCCGCCGTGCCGGTGGACGCCGTGTGGCCCTACGTGCACATGGATAGAAAGTTCATGCACCTCGGGTTCCACATTTACGACGTCGGGTTTCAGTCGCCGAACGTGGAGGCGGCGAAGCCGATGGTCTACACGACCGCCGCACTGTTGTTGCTCATCGTGGTGGCGTTAAACGCGCTGGCAATCCTTCTTAGGAATAAACTTAGGAAAAAATACATGGGCTCGGCGTTATAATGAGCCGCATGGAACAGGCAATAGACGAATTGGAAGGGACGGCGGTCATCGCCAGAAACGTTAATTTTTATTACGGAATCGTGCAGGCCCTTTTCGGGGTCAGCCTGGAGATTAAGCCGAAGCAGATAACGGCCTTTATCGGCCCGTCCGGGTGCGGCAAGTCAACCCTTCTTAGGTGCTTTAACAGAATGAACGAGGTCTTGCTCGGCACAAGATTGGAGGGAGACATCCTGGTCCACGGCACGGACGTATACAGGGAGGGGACGCGGCTTGAGACCCTGAGGAAGAGGGTGGGGATGGTGTTTCAAAAATCCAACCCGTTTCCGATGACGATTTACGACAACATCGCGTTCGGGCCGAGGATGCGCGGGATAAAGGATAAAAGCACGCTCGGGGAGGTTGTGGAGCGCTCATTAAAGCAGGCCGACCTCTGGCACGAGGTAAAGGACAGGCTTAACAACCACGCGCAAGGGCTTTCCGGCGGGCAACAGCAGAGGCTTTGCATCGCCCGGACGCTTGCCAACGAGCCGGAGATAATTTTGATGGACGAGCCGGCAAGCGCGTTGGATCCGATTTCGACGTCCAAGATCGAGGAGACCATCCAAGAGCTAAGAAACCTTTACACGATAGTGATTGTGACGCATAATTTACAGCAGGCCGCCCGGTGTTCCGACCACACGGCGTTTTTTTACATGGGGCGACTGGTTGAGATGGGGGCGACCAGCAGAATATTTCAAAACCCGGCCCAGAAAAGAACAGAGGATTACATATCCGGAAAATTTGGATGAAATGGAGATTATAAAAAATGCCTCATTACAATAAGTATTTCGACCAGGAGCTTCAGGACCTTAAGGAGACGGTTCTGCGTCTTGGCGGAATGGTGGAGGAGCAGGTCTCGAACGCCATCCAGTCACTGATGGACAGCAACCTCGACCTCGCCAAATCCACCATAGACCTCGACCACGCCATCAACAAGCTGGAGGTCGAGATAGACGAAAGGTGCATAGACCTCCTCGCGCTTCGCCAGCCGATGGGGCCGGATTTAAGGTTTGTCACGACCGCGATGAAAATCGTGGACAACCTGGAGCGAATGGGGGACATGGCGGCCAACATCTGCGAAAGGGTCATAGACATTGCGGCGGAGCCGCGCCTGAAGGCGTATCTGGACATTCCAAGAATGGCCGACATTGCGAAGGAGATGCTCAAGGACAGCCTGGACGCCTTCGTGACGCGAAGCACGGAGCTCGCCCAAAAAGTGCGCCTAAAGGACGACATGGTGGACGCGCTGATGGACCAGATATTCCGCGAGCTTCTTTCGTACATGATAGAGGATCCGAAGGCTATCTCCCGCGCGACGCGGATTATGTTCATAGCCAAATACATCGAGCGCGTGGCGGACCACGCCACCAACATATCAGAGATGGTCATATACATGGTCGAAGGCCGGATTGTGAGACACACCGAGCCGGAGGCGCTGAACCTGCCTGACAAAGGGGAGTGACAAATGCCGCGCGTGTTCGTGGTGGAGGACGAGACCGACATAAGCGGGCTTATTCGTTTCAACCTGGAGAGGGACGGATACAAAGTCGGAAGCGCCGCAAACGGCGAGGACGCGATAGCGCAGTTGAGGACGTTCAAGCCGGATTTGATAACGCTGGACCTGATGTTGCCGTCCATGCAGGGGCTGGAGGTTCTGCGCCACATAAAGGGGGACGTGGCCACAAAAAACGTCCCGGTGATAATCATCTCGGCGAAAACTGCGGAGACCGACAAGGTTCTGGGGCTGGAGATGGGCGCGGACGACTACGTTTTAAAGCCCTTCAGCGTCAAGGAGCTTGTGTCGCGGATAAAAGCGGTCCTTCGGCGGACGGCCCCGGCCCCTAAAAAACAGACGTTCCAATATAAAAACCTCCAGATAGATTTTGACTCGGTGGCGGTGAAGTTAAAAGGCAAGACCGTGCACCTGAGCCCCTACGAGTTTAAAATTCTTTCCTTCCTCGTCAACAACCCGGGGCGCGCTTATTCGCGCGACGAAATCCTGAACAACGTATGGAAGGAGGACGCGTTCGTGATGCCCCGCACGGTGGACGTACACATCCGGAGGCTCAGGACGCTGATAGAGACCGATTCCACAAAGCCGGAATATATAAAGACCGTTCGCGGGTTTGGATACATCTTTAATCCCGACTCCACCAAGCCGTCCCGTGAATAAAACAAAAACCGCGCTTCAGACGGCAACCGACTAAAATGCCGCGAGGGTTCGCCTGGAAAGTGTTCCTAGCCTTCGTGGCGCTCCTGCTTCCGCTTGCATTTTTCTCCGAAAAAACCGTAAGGGAGACCGGCGGAAGTTTTGACGGGCTTGCCCTTGCGCTCCTCCTAAGCCTTGCGCTGGCGGCATTGTCGAGCTATCTGCTAACCGCATCCCTCGCGAGAAGGATTAAAAATCTTTCCTCCAACCTCGGCCAGCTACACGAAAGGCTCTGGAAGGAACCGCCGCCCGACAGACATTTTGACGACGAAATAGAACGCGCAGACGGACGCGCAAAATCGCTCGCCGAGCGAATCATGGAAACGATGAACATGTTGCGGGACGAAAAGGAAAAAATCAGGGCGATAATCGATCAGATGGACGACGGGGTGGCCTTGATGGACTCGCGAATGGAAATACTCCTTCACAACGAGGCCTTCACGAAAATGTTCGACGCAAAGCCGGGGGCCGATTGGACCGGGCTTCCGATGCGGGAGGTTGTTAGAAACCCGCACCTGCTAGACGTAATGGATAAATACGCCGCCACCGGCGCGGTCATAAGGAGGGAAATCCCGGCGTCCGGCGGGTCGCACATGGCGGTTACCGTCACGACCTTCAGGCAGGATTTGCCGCAAAAAAGAACCCTGCTTGTTCTTCACGACATAACACAGCAAAAGAAGATAGAGCAGATGAGGGCCGATTTTGTCGCGAACGCCTCGCACGAGCTTAAAACCCCCCTGACCGCCATCAGCGGGTTTGTGGAGACGATGGCGGACGGTTCCGTGGACGACCCCGAGACGGCAAAACAGTTTTTGGCAATCATCCAAAAACATGTGGAGAGGCTCGCCAGGTTGGTGGACGATTTGCTGACCCTTTCCGACATAGAGCTTGGCAGGGAAAAACTGGATTTTGCCGAGCTTAACCCCGAGATGGTCATAAAAGGGGTGGAGCAGTTTTTTCAAAACGGAGCCGCCTCCGCCGGCATAACAATTTCGCGCAACATCGGCCCCGATTTCATCGCGTTGAGGGCGGATCGGGACAAGCTGACGCAGATACTTATTAACCTCGTTGACAACGCCATCAAATACACCCCCCGCGGCGGCAGGGTGGAAATATCGTGCAAGCGGCTGGACGTGACGGGCGAGAACTCCGGGGGGTTCGGATATCCCTCGCTGGACGGAAACGCCATTTTGCCGGAGACGGAGGACGGGTGGACAAAATCCTTCACGGAGTTTTGCGTTTCGGACACGGGGGAGGGGATACCGCAACAATCACTGCCGCGCCTGATGGAGCGTTTTTACAGGGTGGACAACGCAAGGTCCCGCGAGAGAGGCGGCACGGGGCTGGGCCTTGCCATCGTAAAACATATTTTAATCGCGCACGGCGGATCGATAAGGATTGAGAGCGAGCTTGGCAGGGGAACCTCCATCCGCTTTATCATCCCCGGTTAGCAGTTTTTGAAGGGAAAATAATGGAAAAAAATTACGTCGAGGTTTTGGGGTTCGTGGCCGGCACGCTGACGACGGTCGCCTTTTTTCCGCAGGCGTTAAAAAGCTGGAGAACCAAGTCGGCCAAGGACATCTCCCTGGCGATGTTCCCACTGCTGGTGGTTGGAATCGTGCTGTGGATGATTTACGGGCTTTTGATAAATTCCTTTCCGCTCATCATTTTTAACTCCATCACACTCGCGGAGGCGGTCCTAATCCTCTACGTAAAAATAAAACACGGATAATCTAGCTAATCCGGGGAAACGGCGCTGTGAGGCGGGATAATGGAAAAAATGTTTATTCGGGTATAATGGCTTTGAAAAAGGAGTGGCTGGCTTGACGCATGGATTTGAAAGTGGCTTCAGGATAACGGCCCACGCCCTATTTGAAATGAGACGACGCGGTATTTCAAACGCCGTCATAGAAGGCGTCTTGAATAACCCTGGACAAATGTTTGAGGTTAGGCCGGGAAGGATGGTTTGTCAGTCTGTCCTGGCCTTTCCTCCGGATGGAAAGCGGAGCCTCGTCCGAGTGTTTGTTGATGTAGATAGAAACCCGGCAGAGGTGGTTACGGCGTACCGCACCGCCAGAATCGAAAAATATTGGAGGGAGCCATGAAGGTTTTTTTGGATAAAAAGACGGACACCATGAGCTTGGTTTTTAGGGAAAACGCCGTCATAGCGGAGAGCGACGAGGAAAAGCCGGGGGTTATCCTAGATTTTGACGCCGAAGGCAACCTGGTTTCCATGGAAATACTTGACGCCTCGCGTAGAGTGACTGAAACAAGCGGCGTGGAATTCCAACTTACGGAATAGGTCGCTTCAATTTCACGTTGTTCCAGGTTTGCGTACGAGATTACGCTCCGAGGTCTTTTGACAGCATCAATTCCTCTATGCGGTACATGTGCGTGCTGTCGTGCAGAAGAATGTGGCGGGCCATGATGTACGGCGTGTAGCTCGTATATTCCGGGTGTTTGGCGTTTTTGTGCCAGTCTTTTTTGGAAAGTTGTTTTGCCATCCCCAAAAACTTCCTTCGATCCCTTGCAAAGTTTTTGAGGGATTCCTTTAAGTCAAGTTTCATAAGTTCGTCCTTGGGGGTTGTGGTGACCGGGTTATAGGGGACAAACTCGGGGCTTTTTTCCGCGATAAAGCGCCGAATACGCTCGTTCAACATGACCTGAGCCGTGGAAAAATGCACGGCATGTTCGTGCGCGCACCATTTGCCGGGTATGCGGTGTTTTTTTAGAAGTTCCGGCGGACACGACGTTATTAGCTCGCGAAGCAGGCGGGGGCCGTTTTTAAGCCCGTTAAGAATTGCTTTTAGTTCCTTCATGTTCTTTCCGAATTATTTGGGTTTACGGCGCGGAGAATGCCTGTCAACAGCGCGTTGGGGGTGGGGGGGCATCCCTTGATGTAGGCGTCCACCTTTACCGCCTCGGCCACGCCGCCGAGCGACGCGTAGCTCCTTCCAAAAATGCCCCCGTCGAATGCGCAGTCGCCCACCGCCACCACAAGCTTCGGGTTCGGCGTGGCGTTGTACGTCCTTTTCAGCGCGACCTCCATGTTGCGCGACACGGGGCCGGTTACGAGCAACATGTCGGCAAAGCGCGGCGAGGCCGTGAATGTTATGCCGAATCGTTCGCAGTCGTAAAAGGCGTTGTTCAACGCGTGGATTTCCAGCTCGCACGCGTTGCACGAGCCTGCGTCCACCATGCGTATGGTCAGACTGCGCGAGAACCGTTTTTTAATCGCCTTTTCCAGTTGTTTGCCGACGAGCAGTATGTCCTTGTCGTCCTCCGGGGCCAGCGGCTCGGTGACTATGCCGGTGCGGAAAATCTGTTGAAGTATTTTTATCATAGGTCGTTCCCGGAGTAAGAGTTGTTCCAACTTTTGTTGTTAACCGGAAAATCCGGCACCATGTCGGCCTTTACCGACTGTTCGAGGGCCAGCCAGTTTACGTTCGACGGGTCGCGCACCATGCACCTGCCCAAAGAGCCGTCCGGCGCGGTTTTTAACCAGTAGATTATCTCGCCGCGCCATCCCTCTACGGCGGAGAACCCGGCGGTGTTCGGCGGCGGGGCAAGCGGCGGGGTGACAACGGCCCCCTTGGGCATTAATCCCAAAAACTCCTTTATCATCCTGGCCGAGTCGCGGAACTCCTCTATCCTCATCCATGCGCGGGCGTGGACGTCGCCCGAATGCAGGACGTGGGTATTTGGCGCGACGACGTCGTAGGGCGAAAAGAGCCACTGTTTCCGAGCGTCCAAATCCCGTCCGCTTGCCCGCCCCGCAAAGCCGACAAGCCCGAGGTTTTCCGCCACCGCCGGCAGTAGGACTCCGGTGTTATACAGCCGGTCTTTTAACGACGGCCTGCCGTCAAAAATCTCGGCGATTCTTTCAAACTCCGGGAGGATGAACTTAAATTCCTCCAAAATGGCCGAGACCCCTCCGTGGTCCAAATCATTCGCCACTCCGCCCGGGGTTACGACGTCCATCAGCAGTCTGTGTCCGAAAAGTTTTTGGTTTGTCCTAAGCATCCGTTCGCGCAGGTTCCAGAATTGATAAAAGCAGAACGTGAATGATGTGTCGTTCGTTATCGCCGCCAAATCGGCCAGATGGTTCGCCATCCGTTCGCGTTCCAATAAAAGCGCCCTTATCCAGTTTGCGCGTTCGGCGGATTTTGCGCCGGAAAGTTTTTCAAACGCCATGCAGAAGCCGAGCGCGTGGGCCACGGTGGAGTCGCCGGAGACCCTTCCGGCAAGCCGTGCCATTTTGGGCCAGCCTAACGACTCGAACCTCTTTTCGATTCCTTTGTGGACGTAGCCGAGTTTTTCCTCCATGTTCAAAACC